>NZ_PYVV01000026.1:0-17796 GCF_003056325.1 Halomonas sp. BN3-1
TCAGGGGGCATAGTCTAGCTACCAGGCTGTTGAGCCTCAGGCTCTGTGGATGCTCACCCTGATGCCAAGGCCTGCTGGCAGCTAAACAACAAGCCCGGAGAGACACAAGGCTCTGTCCGAAAAGTCGGCGAGCGAAGGTTAGACAAGGCAAAAATCGGTGAGACAGCGCAGTTTACGGGGTGTAAATGAGCATGTTGATCCGATTTTTAACGCCGTATTACCGAGCGTAGGCACTTTTCAGACAAGCCCTAAGCGGGCCTTGCCTCGTCGTCAGCGGCTGCGGGCTCAGGCTCACCATCGCCGGGCAAGGCCAGTGCCATCAAGGCGCTGGCCAGCACCAGCGCCGCCGACACCCACAGGCAGGCTGACAGCCCCTGGCTTTGATACAGCCAGCCCGACAGCAAGGTGCCGAGCAGGCGCCCCATGGCGTTGGCCATGTAATAGAAGCCCACGTCCATGGAGGCACCCTCGGCGCGGGCGTAGTGCACGATCAGGTAGCTGTGCCAGCTCGAATTGATGGCGAACAGCACCCCGAACAGCAACAGACCCACCACCAGCCAGCCCACCTGAGCCAGCGGCAGCACCGCCAGCAGGGCTGGCAGCCCCGCCAGGGCCAGCGCCCAGAATACCGTCGTGCGTCGCTGGCTTCCTGCCATCAGCGAGGTCAGCCGGGGCGCCTGGGTCTGGACACCCCCGTAGCCGATCACCCAGATCGCCAGCAGCCCGCCCACCGTCCAGTGGCTCCAGCCATGCTGGTCATAGAGAAACACCGGCAAGGCCACCACGAACCAGACGTCCCGGGAGGCAAACAGACACAGGCGCGCGGCCGACAGGACATTGATCGCGCGGGACTTGGAAAATATCTCGGAGAACTTGGGCTTGCGCTTCGCGCGCCCCAGATCGGCCTTGAGGCGAACCAGCGAGAGGACCAGCACCGCCAGCAGCATCACCGCCATGACGATGACCGCACCACGAAAGCCGATCAGCGTCAGCAGCAGACCGCCGAGGAAGAAACCGGCCCCCTTCAGCGCGTTCTTGGAGCCGGTCAGGATCGCCACCCAGCGATACAGGGTAGAGCTTGCCGAGGCACTCTCGGCGGGCACCAGTACCTTGACCGCGCTCTTGGCGCTCATCTTGTTGAGGTCCTTGGCGATGCCCGACAATGCCTGGGCCGCCATGACCCAGGCCACGCTCAGCGCCGAGGACGGCACCATCAGCATGGCCAGCGCCACGATCTGCAGAGCGAGTCCCAGATTCATGGTGCGATTGAGCCCCAGCCGTGCTCCGAGCCAGCCCCCCACCAGGTTGGTGATCACCCCGAAGGCTTCGTAGAACAAGAACAGCATCGCCACTTCGAGGGGCGAATAGCCCAACTGGTGGAAGTGCAGCACCACCAGCATGCGCAGGGCGCCGTCGGTAACGGTAAAGGCCCAGTAGTTGCCGGTGATCAGCAGGTACTGGCGGATTTCGAAGGGCAGCGCCTTCACCCGCGCCATCAACGATTCAGCCACGACCCACCTTCAGCGCCAGCTCTGCGGTGCGGTTGGCGTAGCCCCACTCGTTGTCGTACCAGGCGTAGAGCTTGAGCTGGGTGGCGTTGACCACCATGGTCGACAGCGCATCGATGATCGAGCTGCGCGGGTCGGTGCGGTAATCGATGGACACCAGCGGACGCTCCTCGTAGCCGAGAATACCGGCAAGCTCCCCTTCGGCGGCCTCGCGCAGGGCGGCGTTGACCTCATCCACCGTGACCTCGCGTTCAAGTTCGAAGACCATGTCGGTGAGCGAGGCATTGGCCAGCGGCACGCGTATGGCGTGGCCATTGAGCTTGCCCTCGAGTTCGGGAAAGATCGCGGTGATCGCCTTGGCCGACCCGGTCGTGGTAGGGATCAGGCTCATGCCACAGGCCCGCGCCCGACGCAGGTCCTTGTGGGGTGCGTCGAGGATGGTCTGGGTGTTGGTGATGTCATGCACCGTGGTCATGGAGCCATGACGGATACCGAAACGCTGCTGAATCACCTTGACCACCGGGGCCAGACAGTTGGTGGTGCAACTGGCGGCGGTGACGATGCGGTGACGCTCGGGCTCGTAGAGATCGTCGTTGACCCCCATGACCACGTTGAGCACGCCCTCCTCCTTGACCGGCGCGCTGACCACGACGCGCCGCACGCCCTGGTCGAGATAGGCCTGAAGCCTGTCCAGGGTCTTGTGCTTGCCGGAGCATTCGATCACCACGTCGCAGCCGGACCAGTCCGCGTCGGCCGGCACGCTTGCTCCGCTGAAGGCCACCGCGCGACCGTCGAGGTTCAGCTGCTCGCCCTCGCCATTGATCCCGCCCTCGGGCGAAAAGTGGCCGTGCACCGAATCGAACTCCAGCAGGTGGGCGAAGGTGGCGGCGTCACCACCGGGATCGTTGACGCGAACCAGGTCGACCTCCCCGGCGGCGATACGCGGCCACAGGCTGCGAACCACCAGGCGGCCGATCCGCCCGAAACCATTGATACCGATACGTAGTGTCATGAAAGTCTCGCTTTAGAAAGTGAATCTCGCGCCCCGGCACCCGCCAGGCTCTGCCGACAGAGGGTTGCGCCATCAATCGTCGGCCAGGTGGCGGGCGCGATCACGATCCTTGATCTGCAGCCACAGCATCAGGCGCACGCGGATTTCCTGAAGCGCCTGGGCGTAGGCGTTGTCACGCTCGATGCCACGGGGATCGCGGATATCCCAATAGAGATGCTCGTCGCGACTGCCCTCCCAGTCGCGACAGGTTTCCTGGGCCTTGTCGCACAGCACGATGACGGCATCGAAGTGCTGTCCCTCGAAGCTGTCGAGGGACTGACTGGCGAGCCCCTCGGTGCTGATGGACTGCTCCTTGAGCGCGGCCAGCGTCTTCTGATGCGGCTCGTCCGGCTCGGTACCGGCGCTGAAGGCATCGAAGCGATCACCGGCCAGGTGGCGCAGCAGCGCCTCGCCCATCAGCGAGCGAGCGGAATTGGCGTGACACAGAAACAGCACGCGTTGCTTGCGGGACTCTTGTGACATCGTCATCGGGGGCGCCTCAGAATATATGGAATTTCATATATACGAGACAAGGATGTCAATTCCGTGACCGTTTCGCGTCCACCACAAGGAATCGACGACAGCCGCCAGGATCAGTGGGCGGCGGCCGAGGCCTGGCGCCTCAGGCGCACGATGGTGATGATGTTGGTGGCGAAGATCAGCGTCTCGGCCAGAGTGCCACCCAGCGAACCTGCCAGCAGGTTGCTGATGATCCAGCAGAAGGCGGCGCCGGCCAGTACCAGACGCATCGCCACCCCTCTGAGCATGAACATGGCAAAGGTGCCAAGCAGCCCTGCCGTCAGGGCAGGAAGATCACGCGCATCACTCCAGGTCAGCGCCGCTACCAGCAAGGTGGCGAGCAACATGCCGAGCATGATCGCCAGATTGCCGGGAAAGCGTCGCGCCAGAGCGATGCGCAGGATGATCAGGGCCGAGATCGACGCGGCTACCCAGCTCCCCAGCAGGGCAAACTGGGTCGCGAAGGCCAGGTTGGCTCCCAGCAGCAATACCAACAGCTTGTCGTCATGCCGGCTGGCGAAGCCGATCACGCAGAGCGTGAGCGCCACCAGGCTGACGGCCTGCCCGGCGAGCCATCGCAGCCCCATCTCCTCCATGCCAAGCCCCCAAGCGATCGAAAAAGGATCGGTCATCCTAGCACGGCTGTTGCGCTGTGCCGGGCAGGCAGGCAAGCGACCGAGCCTGTCCGCATGCGTGGTGACGACGTGCGAAGGCTGGCAAGGTCGCTGCCCTCGCACTAGGCTAAACCGAACTTTGCTACGCGTAACCGCCCATGCCCCTCTCGGACTTTCCCTGCGACCAATACCTTGAGCGTATCGGCCTTGTGCAACCCGTCGAGGTGTCTGCCGAGTGCTTGCGCGCGCTGCATCGCGCCCAGCTCACCTCGCTGCCCTTCGAGAACTTCGATATCTGCCTGGGCCGCGGCGTGGATGTCAGTGCTAAGGGCATTCTGGCCAAGCTCATCGGTCAACGCCGGGGCGGCTACTGCTTCGAGCTCAACGGCCTGTTGCTGATGGCACTTGAGGCCTTCGGATTCGAGGCCAGGGCCCTGTTGGGACGTGTACATCTGTCGGGACCCCCCACCGGGCGCAGTCATCAGGTATCGCTGGTGACGCTGGACAAACGCCAATGGCTGGTCGACGCCGGCTTCGGCACCAATACGCCCCGTGCACCGATCCCGCTGACCCCGGACACCCCGCTCCACATCGGAGACCAGACACTACGACTGGTGGAGAACGCTCGCTACGGGATCATGCTGCAATCATTGATGGGAGCCCAGTGGGTCGACCTCTATAGCGTCGATTTCACCACGGTGTGCGAAGGTGATATTCAGATGGCCAATCACTTCACCTCCACCTGGCCAGGCCTGCACTTCACCACCTCGCGCATGGCCGCGCTGACCACCCCCGAGGGCCAGATCAGCCTTTCCGACTTCACCCTGAAGATCCGACGCGGGGACACGACAAGCGAACAGCTCCTGCCCCCGGGCGCGGCCTACCTGGCGGCGCTTGAAGAGCACTTCGGGATCGTGCTGGAGGCGAGCTACGAGGATCTCGCCCCACTCTAGTCGATCCCGCTGTCGATCTCTCGATCGATCCCGCAGTCGCTCCTGCTTCCACGCTATCCGAGGTCGACCGCGTCTTGTGTAGGGTTGGGCTGGGCTGGGCTGGGAAAAAGAGAAAATCCGACATGGCGCCGTGGTCAGTGCCCTTAACCCCTCGCGACAGTCGCCAACAGGCCCCATTCCGTGTTGAACTATGCCCCGAGCCTTTGTCTGCCAATGGATTTGGAAAGGAGCCTGCCGTTTATGTTCAATCGCCTTGCGTCCGGCCTGCGTGCCGCCGGTGTGCTGAGCCTGCTGGCGCTGTCGCCGCTGACCTTCGCCCAGAGCACCGGTAATGCCGGACCCGCCGTCAACACCGAAACCTTCCAGTCATGGGAGGTCAACTGCCCGGTCAACCCGTCCGACGGCTCCTGCTCCATGACCCAGCTGGTCAATGGTGCCGATGGCGAGCCGGTCCTTCGGGTCGTGGTCGGCAACCCTGCTCAGCTGGACGGTTCTGCCATGACCTTCCTGGTTCCGCTGGGCGTACGTCTGGCCCCAGGCCTGCAGCTCAAGGTCGATACCAATGAGCCGGTGGGCATGCCCTACCAGGTGTGTGTGCCCCAGGGCTGCCGTGCCGACATCCCGCTGCAGCCGCAACTGCTCAACCAGTTGAAGGCCGGCAGCACCGCCACCGTCAGCATCGTCAACCCGCGCGGCCAGCGTCAGGACCTCAACGTGTCGCTGATGGGCTTCAGCGCCGCCAAGGATCGCGTCGACCAGAACTGATCGATCCTTCACGCCACCCGCCTTCGGGTGGCGTGTCCCTAACCTCTTTCCCCTCCTGTCTCTTCTCCCCACCTGTCGATTTTCTGCCAGTCGCATTGTTACCGATCTTGCGCTCGCGCATTCCTTTGGCCCCTTCTCCCCGCTGGCGTTTTCGGTCGGCAGAGCCGAGGCCGTGCTACGGCACTCGTGCACCTAAGTACGCTTAGCCAAGGGCGCCGACTTCGGCCCAAAGTGGAACAATAAGTTGCAGGTAAATTGCCTATGATCAGCTGCAGGGGCAAAGCCTCGACCGTGACACGCCAAGGCAACGGCAAGCATGGCGACAACGACCAGTGCAGCGCCAGTGAAGAGCGCAGCGATATCGCAAGCGCATCGACACTAAAGAGCACAGCGCCAACAAAGAGCGCATCGACAACAACAAGCACCAGGAGGTGAACGGTGATAACCCTGACGATCAACGACCAGCAGCATGAACTGGACGTGCCCGAGCAGATGCCGCTGCTGTGGGCGCTGCGCGATGTGGTAAATCTGACCGGCACCAAGTTTGGCTGCGGCATGGGGCTGTGTGGCGCCTGTACTGTTCACCTGGACGGCGCCGCCGTGCGCTCCTGCGTCACGCCGGTAGCGGCGGCAGCGGGCAAGCGCGTGACCACCATCGAGGCCATGGCCACCGACGCTGTCGGCAGCAAGGTGCAGGAGGCATGGCTGGATGTCGGCGTGGCCCAGTGCGGCTACTGCCAGGCCGGCCAGATCATGAGCGCGACCGCCTTCCTCAAGGACAACGCCAACCCCAGCGACGATGACATCGCCAGCGCCATGGGGGGCAACATCTGCCGCTGCGGCACCTACAACCGGATCCGCACCGCGATCCATCGTGCAGCCGGACAGGAGGAGCAGGCATGAACCGTACCGTCGATACGCTGCTGCTGGCCAACGTCAGCCGCAGACGCTTTCTCCAGGGACTGGCCGCCGGAAGCGCGCTGGTAGTGGCCGCCCGCTGGGACCTGGCCGCCGCCGCCGAGGACAAGCAGTACGGCGCCGCCGGCATGGCCTACGGCTGGGTCGACAATCCCAACGTGTTCATCCAGATCGACGAGGACGGCAGCGTCACCGTGACCAACCATCGCGCCGAGATGGGCCAGGGCATCCGTACCAGCCTGGTGATGGTGGCCGCCGATGAGCTGGGTGCCGACTGGAGCAAGGTCAAGGCTACCCAGGCACCAGGGGATTCCGAAACGTATGGCAATCAGGACACCGACGGCTCGCGCAGCATGCGCCACTGGTTCGATCCCATGCGGCGGGCCGCTGCCTCGGCCCGTCGGATGCTGGAACAGGCCGCCGCCCAGCGCTGGGACGTACCTGTGGACGAATGCCAGGCCGGCGTCCACGTCATCGTCCACACGCCTAGCGGGCGCGAACTCGGTTTCGGCGAGCTGGCGGCGGCGGCCAGGGAGCTCGATATCCCCTCCCGAGACACCCTCTCGCTCAAGCCAGAAAGCGAATGGCGACTGATCGGTAAATCCCTCGGCCCCAGCCACGACAGTGATACCGGCAACCTCGAGCGCGCCCCTGCGGTGGACGGAGAGGACATCGTCAGCGGCAAGGCCATCTACGGCGGCGACATGCGCCTGCCGGACATGGCCTACGCGGTGATCGCGCGCCCCGATGTGCTGGGTGCAAGCGTCGCCAGCGTCGATGACAGCGAGACGCTCAAGATTCCCGGGGTGATCAAGACCGTCAGGCTCGAGGGCACCTCCCAGCCGTCGTCCTTCCACCCGCTCGGCGGCGTGGGGGTGATCGCCGACAACACCTGGGCGGCCATCGAAGGACGCAAGGCGCTCAAGATCCAGTGGAATACCGAAGGGCTCGACGCCAACGCCGGCTACGACACCAAAAGCTACCGCGAGATGCTCGAGCAGCGCGCCGATTCCCCCGGCAAGGTGCTCAGAGCCAGCGGCGATATCGAGGCGGCGCTGGCCGACGCCGAGTCCCGCCACAGCGCCACCTACTACATGCCTCACCTGGCCCATGCCACCATGGAACCACCGGTGGCCATCGCCCGGGTGAGCGCAGACGGTGCCGAGACCTGGGCGCCGGTGCAGGACCCGCAGAGCGCCCGCGACCAGGTCGCCGAGCAGCTCGGCATCGACGGCGCCAGCGTCAAGGTCAACCAGACGCTGCTGGGCGGCGGCTTCGGGCGCAAGGCCAAGCCTGACTTCGTGGTGGAGGCGGCGCACCTGAGTCGTGCCCTCGACGGCCGCCCGGTGCAGCTTCAATGGACCCGCGAGGACGACCTTCACCACACCTACTTCCACGCGCTGTCGGTGGACCGCCTGGAAGCCGGCCTCGGCGGCGACGGCAAGGTCCAGGGCTGGCGTCATCGCACCCTGGCGCCGACCATCATGTCGATCTTCCAGGACGACCCCAGGTACAAGGCGACCTACGAACTCGGCATGGGCCTGACACCCCTGCCCTTCGACATTCCCGCGCTATCGCTGGAAAACGGCGAGGCCCCGGCGCACAAGCGCATCGGCTGGTTCCGCTCGGTGGTCAACCTGCCCCACGCCTTTGCCATCCAGAGCTTCGTTGCCGAACTCGCCGCAGCCGCCGGACGCGATCATCGCGACTACCTGCTGGAACTTCTGGGGCCGGCGCGCGAGATCGACCCGCTGGCCGTCGGCGCCACCTGGAACTACGGCGAGGACCCGGAGCGCTATACCATCGATGTCGGACGCCTGCGTGGCGTCGTCGAGCGGGCGACCAAGGAAGCCGACTGGGGCAAGTCGTTGCCCGAAGGCCGCGGCCAGGGCCTGGCGGTGCATCACAGCTTCTGCTCCTACACCGCCATCGTGCTGGACGTGGAGGTCAACGATCAGGGCAATGTGATCGTCCACCAGGCGGACGTGGCCTTCGACTGCGGCCCCAGGGTCAACCCCGAGCGCATCCGTGCCCAGATGGAGGGCTCGGTGGTGATGGGCATCGGCATCGGCCTGCTGAACGAGATCAGCGCAAGCGGCGGTCGCATCGAACAGGACAACTTCCACCAGTACCTGCTGCCTCGCCAGGCCAACGCCCCGCGTGAGGTGCGTGTCCATCTGGTCGACAATCCCGATGCGCCGATGGGCGGCGTGGGTGAACCAGGGCTTCCCCCGGTGGCGCCGGCCCTGACCAACGCCATCTTCGCCGCCACCGGCAAGCGCATCCGGGAGCTGCCGGTGGGCAACCAGCTGAAGGGCTGACGTCCACCGAGGTGAGCCCCCTTGCGCGGTGACGTCCGTGCAAAAGCGAGCGGCCAGGCTACCCTGAAAGGGTCGCCTGGCCGCTTTTTTACCGCCAGCATCAATCGGATTGAGGAGCGTCACCATGTCGATAGAGTTCCTGCTGACCAGTCTCATCGTAGTGCTTGCCCCCGGCACCGGGGTCATCTATACCCTGGCGACAGGACTCGGACGTGGTGCAAAGGCTAGTCTGGCCGCGTCGCTTGGCTGCACACTTGGCATCGTGCCTTCCCTGATTGCCGCCATCACCGGCGTCGCCGCCATCCTGCATACCAGCGCCCTGGCCTTTTCCGTGCTCAAGATACTCGGCGTCATCTATCTGCTCTACATGGCCCTTAGCCTGCTGAAGCAGGGTGGAGCCCTGGACCTCCCTGGCCGGCCGGCCCGTCAGGGTTCGCTTGTCAGGATCGGCGTCATCGGTGCCCTGATCAACGTCCTCAATCCCAAGCTGTCGGTCTTCTTCCTGGCCTTTCTGCCGCAGTTCATCACCGCGTCGGGAGCGAGCGCACTCGAACAGATGCTGGGCCTCGGCGGCATCTTCATGCTGATGACCCTGGTGATCTTTTCAGCCTATGGGCTGGGAGCTGCCTGGATCAGGGGCCACGTCGCGGGACGCCCCGGCATCATGACCGCTTTTCGGCGACTGTTCGCCGGGACCTTCATTGCCTTGGGTGCCAAGCTGGCCCTCGCTGAGAGATAGCGGAGAGATAGGAGAGATAGCGGAGAGATAGAGGAAGAACAGCCCCTTGCCGATTTCGTGGCCGAAGCCTCATGCCCTTCGAGACACCAAGGGTATCAAGGTCAAGCGATCGCAAGGTGGGCGTAAAGGGCGCGGCGCACTAGGCACCAACGCCCTCGAGGTCACATCCGAAACGTGGACGAGGACGAACACTTTTCGAACAACACCCATGCGCGCTTCAACGTGAGCGCACCTCGGTCCATAGCTGCTGCAGCATGGTCAGCGATTCCCCCTCGATCAGCGGCGTGGTCACCAGGTGACCGCTGGTCTCGGGATCGAGCCTGGAGGCCTCTCGCAGTGCCTCGTCGACCATCGGCAGGGCAGCCTCATTGGGCGTTCTGTAGTAGGCATAGTTCGCCGCCTTGGCGGCATTTTCCGGACGCATCATGAAGCTGATGAAGTCCTGGGCCAGCTGCGGATGGGGGGCTCTCGCCGGCACCACGAAGGTATCCATGCCGAGCTGGGCGCCTTCCTCGGGGGCGAAGAAGGCCAGATCACCATAGATCTCGGGGGAATCGGCCTTGCGGTAGTCCACGTCGCCGCTGTAGGTCACCGCCACTGCACTGACGCCTCGTGCCACCTGCTCCACCGCCGCGGTACTGTCGACGAAGCCGGTGAAGTTGCCCCGTTCCAGGGTCTGGCTGACCAGCTTGGCGGCGTTGATCCAGGCCTCCTGACCGACGCAGTCGAACCCCGCTCCCTGGTAGGCGCAGGCCATGCCGAGTGATACCTGGGGATCGCCACCCAGCAGCGCGAAGGGCTGGTCGGGATTGATCTCGGGGTCGAACAGCACGCTCCAGGAGTGCGGCAGCTCGTCGAAGGTGTTGGTGTCGTAGACGATACCGGTAACGCCCCACAGGTAGGGCACGCTGTAGCGCTCTTCGGGGTCATAGGGCGGCTGGCGGAAGGCTTCCATCAGATCCTCTCGCCCCTGCTGGATGCGCAGGTCGTCGAGCTCCCTCACCAGGCCGGCGTCGATCAGCCGGGTGACGTAGTAGTCGGTGGGCACCACCACGTCGTATTGAGCGTCACCACCGGCGGCCAGCTTGGAGAACATCTCGGCGTTTGAGGTGAAGTAGTTCTGCACCACCTCCACCCCGAACTCCTGCTCGAAGGCCTCGACCAGCGCCGGGTCCATGTACTCGGTCCAGTTGAACAGAAACAGCTTGTCGTCATCCTGCGCCCAGACACCGGTACTGACCATGCCTAGTGCTGCCACCGCCATCCATCGTTGCATGACTTCGCCTCATTCCATGTCGTTGTTGTTTGATCTTGTCTGAAAAGCGCTTGGTTCGCAGGCAAATAATGCGCCAGCCAGACAGCGTTGTACAACGCGAAACTGACAGGCCCGCCCCTCCCCCTCACAAGGCACGACGCCGCTTGCGAGAGCGGCGTCGTGGATACTCCAGGCCTGTTACAGGATGACGGGGGCATCCAGCGCCGTTACCACCGCCTGGTCGCGGTCGTAGATATCGGGACGAAAGGCCAGGTGGCCGTCGGTCTCGGGTTGCACCGTCCAGTAGTTGAGCACCACCGGTATGCGCCGATCCAGACGCACGTTGCGGGTCTTGCCGTCGTTGATCAGGCGGCCGACGTTGGCGGAGGTGTCCGAGTCGTCGAACAACAGCTGGGCCAGCTCCGCCACCCCTTCCACGCGGATACAGCCTGAGCTCAGCGCACGCTGAGTACGGTTGAACAGCCCTCGCGACGGGGTGTCGTGCAGGTAGACCAGGTGGTCATTGGGAAAACGGATCACGACCCTCCCCAAGGGGTTGCGAGGCCCGGCCCCCTGGCGCAGCATCACCCCGCCGGGGCTCGACCAGTTGACCGAATAGGGATCAACGCGCTTGCCGGAGGGTGATAACGCCACCATGTCACGGCTGGCCAGATACCCCGGATCGCGCTTCACTCGAGGCAGAATGTCCTCACGATAGATCGTGGGTGGCACCGTCCAGGTGGGGTTGAGGGTCAGGTGGGTAATCTCCGAACGCAATGTCGGCGTGCGCCGGTAGGGTTGGCCGACGACGATACGTGAGCGCCAGACGTCGCCGTCGGGGCGGAAGTAGCTGAGCCGATAACCGGCGATATCGACCAGCACGAAAGAGTCCGGCAGGCCATGCAGCAGCCAGCGGGCACGCTCCAGGTTGGCGCGGATCTGATCGATGCGAAAGCCCACCGGAAGATTGAGCGCGCTCTGGGTATTGGGTCCGACCACCCCATCGTCGGCGAGCAGGTGGCGGCGCTGAAAACGGCGTACCGCCTCGGCCAGGGTGCTGTCGTACACCTCGGCTTCGGGGGCCTCGAGTTCCACGTGCGGGTAGTGGCCGGTGTCGGCGGACATCACTTCCAGTTCACCGATCATCGCCAGGCGCTGTCGCAACAGCGCGACGTCGGTGTCCTGATCGCCGGGACGCAGCGGCGTCTCGCGACTCGGCAGCAGTGGCCAGCCCCCCAGACGTTCGATGTTGCGATAGCGTGCCAGGGCGGCCCTCAGCTGACGATACGGCTCGAAAGGAGGCCGTGCCAGCGCCAGCGCAGCCTCGACATCGCCGTCGTCCAGGGCACGCGACAACGCCACCAGGTCGAACGTCGGTGGCGCAATATCGACCTCCCAGTCACTGTCGATGCGGTGCGGATCCACCTTGCCACGTTGCAGATGGGCCATGGCGGTCAGCAGCGTTTCGGTGGCCTCGAGCTCGAAGCCTCCGGGGGTCTCGAGATTGGCCCCTCTGGCCCGGCCAAGCAGCGCGTCGGGCGCGTAGTCCGAGGGTGAGAGCCCATCCTCCTCGAGCGTCCTGAGTCCGTCGGCCAGGGCCTCCACGCGGCCCATGTCGGTCCACACCGGACGCTGGCCACGCAGACTGTAGAATCGCTGCGCCATCTCGGAGGCGCCGACCAACTCGTTGGCCAGGGGACCCGGCACGACCCCGTCGAGATCCTGAAGGTTCTGCTCGACGCTGGCATCGCTGGCAAGCCCCTGGCCGTTGGCGCCCTCGCCACTGACGTCGCTTCCATCGCTTGCCGTTGCCCCCCAGACCGGGGTAACCAGCAGACCATAACAAAGCGCTATAGCGACACCCCTCCTTGGCATGAGTCGCAATAGAACATTTGGGCTAAACATGGCATCTACTCCCTGCAACATGACGTCAATACTGGCCATCCTGGGCGGTATTGTCATAATAGAGTCGTCGGTATCGGGTTCCGCCGAGCCGACCTGATTTTTCTAGCGTGCGCGAAGATCATGTTTCTCCGCTCTGTGTATTAGCGTATCGCGTTATTTGATCTTGCGTAACGCCTGTTCGCGTATCCGCGACATCACCGACAGGAAGCCTAGAGATGTCACGAAGCTCCTCTCATGACAATGCATCACCTCGTCTCTCGATTTTTCGTTACCTCTTATTATTGACCCTAAGTGCCTTTTTTGCGGCGCCTGTTCTCGCTCAGGACTTTCTCAGGACATCCGTCAGGGCGAATGCGCCGTCAGCCACATCGCTCGAACAGACCCTGGCCCGCCTCGCCCCCAAGGCCAACCCGGGGGTACTGCGCCTGGCCGCACGGGCGCTCAACTGCGCCGACCCCGGCGCCGAGCGCCTGGCGGTCATCGACTTTTCCCTGCCTTCAACCGAACGCCGCCTGTGGGTCTTCGACCTGCGCCAGCCCAGGCTGATGTTTCGCGAATGGGTGAGCCACGGCAAGAACTCCGGCGACGCCATGGCCACGCTGTTCTCCAACGTGCCCGAGAGCTACCAGTCGAGCATCGGACTGTTTCGCACCAAGAACAGCTATGTAGGCAGCAACGGCTATTCCCTGCGACTCGAGGGTCTTGAGCCGGGGGTCAACGACAACGCCTTCGATCGCGCCATCGTGATGCACGGTGCGGACTACGTCAGCCAGGAGTTCATCGACCGTACCGGACGCATCGGCCGCAGCCACGGCTGTCCGGCGGTACGTACCGAGGTGGCGGTACCCTTGATCAACAGCATTCGCGACAATCAGTACCTGTTCACCTACTACCCGGACCAGCGTTGGCTCAACAACTCGGCCTTTCTGCGCTGTCCGAACAGCAGTGAGCGCCTGGCCCTCAACGACTGAGTCCGTCGCTTGAGGTTCCAGCGTCGGCGTCACCCGCCAGCGGCGGGTGACCGCTCCTCCTTGTTCTCTTTTTGTTCGCATCTCTGTTCGCACATCTTCTTGAGTCGTTCCCCTTTCTCTTTCTCTCCCTTCTCTCTCCCTCTACCTTCTCTCTACCTTCTCTCCTTCTGCTCCTTCTCTCTCTTCCTGCTCCTTCTATCTTCGCCGCGCTCCTCTACCTTCTCCCTTTGGCACCAAGTCGGCGCACAGGGGCGGTGTCGAGTGCACAATGATGCAGCGCAATGATGCGATCCTGCTGAAGTGCTATTCCGCATAAAAACCACAAGGTGTTGATATAACGAGATTTCAATAGAAACAGGCATCCCGCTTGCTTAGTAGTGGTTAGCGAGAGCCAGACGTAGACCAGGCCCCAGCGGTACGAGTGCGTCGGACCCGACCTTCAATGGCGAAGGCCACACAAGTTCGAGTGTTCGTCCACCCAGCGAGGGCTGTGTTCATGAATCTGCGCAACAAGGCCAACAGGATTCGCCTGTTTTCCTTCTCGACTCCCCAGATGCGAGCCTTTCACTTCTCCTGGTTCGCCTTCCACCTGTGCTTCTTCGGCTGGTTCGGCATCGCGCCATTGATGGCCGTGGTCAGAGATGACCTCGGACTGACCAAGACCCAGATCGGCAACACCATCATCGCCTCGGTGGCCATCACGGTAATCGTGCGTCTGGCCATCGGCGTCCTGTGTGACCGCATCGGGCCGCGCCTGGCCTACACCTGGCTGCTGTGCCTGGGCGCCATCCCGGTGATGAGCATCGGTTTCGCCGACAGCTTCGAGTCCTTTCTGATGGCCCGCCTGGCCATCGGCGCGATCGGCGCCTCCTTCGTCATCACCCAGTACCACACCTCGGTGATGTTCGCGCCCAATGTGGTGGGTACAGCCAACGCCACCTCCGCCGGCTGGGGCAACCTGGGCGGTGGCACTACCCAGATCCTGATGCCGTTGATCTTTTCTGGCCTGTTGATGCTGGGCGTCAGCGAGACCCTGGGCTGGCGCCTGGCCATGGTGGTCCCAGGTGTGGTGATGTTCATCGCCGGTCTGTGCTATTACCGCTTCACCCAGGACGCGCCCGACGGCAACTTCAAGGACCTGCGTGCACGCGGCGAGCTGCCGGAAGCCTCCGGCGAAGGCTCCATGTCCAGCACCTTCGGCGCCGCCGCCCGGGATATCCGCGTGTGGGCGCTGTTCGTGGTCTATGCCGCCTGTTTCGGCGTCGAACTCACCATCAACAACATCGCCGCCATCTACTTCTTCGACAACTTCGACCTGACCCTGGCCACCGCCGGCATGATCGCCGGACTGTTCGGCCTGATGAACCTGTTCGCTCGCACCATGGGCGGGGTCTTCTCTGACCTGTTCGCCCGCAACGCCGGGCTCAAGGGTCGCGTACGCTGGCTGTTCATCGCCATGCTGTGTGAGGGCGTGGCACTGATGTTCTTCTCCCAGATGCACGTACTGGCGCTGGCCATCGGCCTGATGCTGGTGTTCAGTCTGTTCGTGCAAATGGCCGAAGGCGCCACCTTCGGCGTGGTGCCCTTCATCAACCGTCGCGCCCTCGGCGCGGTGGCCGGTATCGTCGGCGCCGGCGGCAACGCCGGTGCGGTGGCGGCGGGATTCCTGTTCCGTTCCGAATCGATCAGCTACCAGCAGGGGCTATTCTACTTGGGCGCGGCGGTGATCCTGGCCTCGCTGTGCGCGCTGCTGGTGCGCTTCAGCCCCGAGGTCGAAGCCGAAGAAGCCGCCGCCTACGAACAGGCTGCCTCAGGCGAGACAAGGGGCGCGCTGTCGCTGCGCTGAGTCCGCTGTTGCGACCCCTGGCAAGACGACCTGGGCCCGGCATCCTGCCGGGCCTTCTCGTATCGGGCCCAGCCTGACGAGCCCCTCCCGTGCAGGTCCGTCCGCCAATATCCGACAGGACTCATCCTTTTCTGCTACCCGATATCCGGGAAAAGATGCCCCTTGAAAGTCGCAGACGCCGCCCGAAGGATTGCAACAAAGGCAATGGACGAGCATGCTGAATCAATCATACAGAGATAGCCCGTCAAGCCCCGTCACCGAGAGACCAGGAGGAAGCGATGCGAGAACGAGTGTTGCTGATCACCGGAGCGTCAAGCGGCATCGGGGCCGCCACGGCCAGGGC
Organism: Halomonas sp. BN3-1; assembly: GCF_003056325.1. Lineage (NCBI taxonomy): Bacteria > Pseudomonadati > Pseudomonadota > Gammaproteobacteria > Oceanospirillales > Halomonadaceae > Halomonas > Halomonas sp. BN3-1. Next base: position 15,709 of record NZ_PYVV01000026.1, read on the forward strand.
GGCCGCTCGAGAGGGCTATCACCTCGTCCTGGCGGCCCGTTCGAAGGACGGACTCGAGGCCCTGGCTCAGGAGCTGGGACCGGAGAACGTGCTGACGGTCGGCGTCGACGTGACCGACATCGAGGCCCAGAAGACCATGGTGGACGAGACGCTCGAGCGTTTTGGTCGTCTCGACGCGGTGTTCGCCAACGCCGGACGTGGTGGCTCTCCCGGCGGCTTCAGCGAGGCCGACCCGGAAAGCTGGAAGTCGATGCTGATGACCAACGTGTACGGGTTGGGGCTGACCATCCAGGCCTGCCTGCCCGAGCTTAGGCGTAGCCACGGACACATCCTGCTGACCGGCTCGGCAGCGGGGCGTACCACCATCCCCGGCTCCATGTACGGTGCCACCAAGTGGGCGGTCTCCGGCATCGGCTACAACCTGCGCGAGGAACTGCGCGGCAGCGGGATCCGAGTCACGCTCATCGAGCCCGGCATGGTCAACACCCCCTTCTTCGATGAACCACCGGAACATGCCCTGGAAGATCGCGACGTCGCCAACGCCGTGATGTACGCCATCTCCCAGCCGCACCATGTCGACGTCAACGAGATCCTGGTGCGTCCCACGCCACCGCTGGAAGAGTGAACGTCTTCACTCTTCGGACACCACCATCACCGACGCGATTTCACCACACCCAGATGGAGACCTCATGACCATTGCTACCGGCGAACGCCTGCCCGACGTGACCCTCTTTACCAACGGCGACAAGGGTCCAGAGTCACTGACCACCGACGCCTTCTTTTCAGGACGCAAGGTGGTGCTGTTCGCTGTCCCCGGCGCCTTCACTCCGGGCTGTTCCAACACCCATATGCCCGGCTTCGTGGTCAACGCCGACAAGCTGCTGGAAAAGGCCGACGCGGTCGCCTGCCTGGCGGTCAACGACGCCTTCGTCATGGGCGCCTGGCAGAAGGACCAGAACGCCGAAGCGATCACTATGCTGGCCGACGGTAACGCCGATTTCACCCGAGCCATCGGCATGGACAAGGATGCCAGTGCCGCAGGCATGGGCGTGCGCAGCCTGCGCTACGCGATGATCGTCAACGACGGCGTGGTCGAGTATCTGGGCGTCGACACCGAACGCGGCGTGATCGAGGCGTCCAGTGCCGAGACGGTGCTGGCCAGGCTCTAAGGCTTGTACGAAAAGTGCCTGCGCTCGGTAATACGGCGTTAAAAACCGGCTGGTGCGCCAGCCCGGTCAAGATGCTCATTTACACCTCGTAAACTGCGCTTTCTCACCGATTTTTGCCTTGACTAACCATCGCTCGTCGGCTTTTCGTACTAAGCCTGGCGCTGCAAGCGGGGGCTGACGCCCCCGCCTTCAAGCCCCTGCCTTCACCCCCCTTCTTCAAGGCGGTCATCCAGCACAGTTCTGCTAGTCTTGGGGGGTAGCCCCCACTGACGAGAACACGGTCCATGAACGCGACAGCAGACCAGGCCATGCGCCTGAGCGGTACCTGCCTGTGCGGTGCGGTGACACTCAAGGTAGCACTTGAACAGCAGAGCGTCGGCGCCTGCCACTGCCAGATGTGTCGAACCTGGGGCGGCGGCCCGCTGTTGGCACTGGAGTCGGTCAGTCAGCTGACACTCGAAGGCGAAGAGGCTGTCACCTTCTATTCATCGTCCGACTGGGCCGAGCGTGCCTTCTGTCGCCACTGCGGCACCCACCTGTTCTACCGATTGAAGAACGGCGAGCACACTTCGGTACCCGTTGGCCTGATCGACAGCGGAGAAGCCTGGCGGTTCGACCTCCAGATCTTCATCGACGAGAAGCCCCACTGGTACCACTTCGGCAACGACACCCGCAATCTGACAGGCCAGGAACTGTTCGAGGCGTTTTCCAAGGACAGCTGAGACTGGTTCCTCCAGGCCCTTGGCCAGCGTTGGTGACTTGCGCCACGTTCAGCCAAGCCCGCCGTTTTTAGGTTCATCGCACTTTGCCGGGAAATGCGGCACGGATCTTCAGGAAGAAGTACGCAGTGTCGCGGTATCCATAGGCCATCCGCTTGATAACTTTGATTCGGTTGTTCATGCCCTCCAGCACACTGGTG
>NZ_PYVV01000027.1:0-11122 GCF_003056325.1 Halomonas sp. BN3-1
CGGCCCTGGGTGCGGCGATGCGGAAGCTGATCCACATCGCCTATGGTGTCCTCAAGACACAAACCGAATATCGGCCACAAACCGCCTGATGGGATGTTTGTGGCCGGTTAGGGGAGATGGTATCTAGCGCCCTTCTGCTGGCGCCAGCACGCGGACCTTATTCATAGGCCATCTGCTCAAGCTCCCGTCCACGGGTCTCCTTGACCCACTTCATCACGAACACCACCGAGCAGGCCGCGAAGAAGGCGTAGACACCGTAGGCCCCGGCAAGGCCGATTCCCGCCAGCATGATCGGGAAGGTCATGGTGATAGCGAAGTTGGCCAGCCACTGGAACAGCCCCGAGACCGCCAGTCCCGAACCGCGCACCTGGTTGGGGAACATCTCACCGAGCATCACCCACATCACCGGCCCCCAGGACACATTGAAGAACAGCACATAGGCGTTGGCCGCCAGCAGCGCCAGCACCCCCATGTCACCGGCCAAGGCCAGCTTTCCGTCGACCATGCTGGCGGTGGAGAAGGCGTAGGCCAACAGGCACAGGGTCAGCGCCATACCCACTGAACCTGCCCACAAGAGCGGCTTGCGACCGATCCGATCGATCAGCGCGATGGCGATCAGACAGGCGCCGATAGACACCGCACCGCTGATCACGTTGATAAGCAGGGCATCACCCTCGGAGAAGCCCACCGCCTGCCACAGCACCGCGCCGTAGTAGAACACCACGTTGATCCCGACCAGCTGCTGGAACACCGCCAGCCCGATACCGACCCAGACGATGCCGTGCACCTTGCCACTGGTGGCGTTGATCAGGTCCCTGAGGCTCGGCACATGGTCGGCGTTCAGCGACGCCTTGATCTCGGCGACCTTGGCCTGCCCCGCCTGCTCGCCGAGCAGGGTGACCAGCACCCGTGTCGCCTTGTCGTCGCGTCCGCGGCTGATCAGAAAACGCGGGCTCTCCGGGATACCCAGCAGTGCCAGCAGAAAGATCGCCGCCGGCAGCATCTCGATCCAGAACATCCAGCGCCAGGCGTCGAAGCCGAACCACAGACTGGCGGTGGAGGCACCGGCGATCTTGGCCAGCACATAGTTGCTGACGAAGGCGATAAACAGCCCCGAGATGATCGCCACCTGCTGGATCGTGGCCAGCCGTCCGCGCCGTTCGGCAGGCGCCACCTCGCTGATGTAGGCTGGCGTCATCACGCTGGCAGCGCCCACCGCCATGCCGCCGAGCACCCGGTAGATCACGAACTCCAGCGAGCCGGTCGCCACCCCGGAGCCCCAGGCGCTGACCAGAAAGAACACCGCCGACACGATCAGCAGCGCACGCCGGCCGTAGCGATCGGCCAGGCGGCCGGCGAAGAAGGCACCGATGGCGCAACCCAGCAGCATCGAGGCCACGTTGAAGCCGGTGCCGACGCTGTCGGAGTCGAAGGCCGTTTGCAGACCATCGACGGTGCCGTTGATCACGCCGCTGTCGAAGCCGAACAGAAAACCGCCGATGGCGGCGATACAGCAGATGGCGAACACATAGCGTTGTCGCTTGAGCGAGGCGGCGTCCGCCGCTGAGGATACGATAGGCATGCTGAACTCCTTGTTGTTGTGATATCGCGATGGAAGAAAGGCTGGGTCACAGCCAGCCGGCGTCCACCCAGTGGTTGTGCGCGGTACAGCCGCTGGCCGCGTCGGAGGCGAGAAATACCACCATCGCCGCGACGTGATGAGGCTCGAGGCGCACCTTGAGCTTCTGCTCGGCGACGATCTGGGCCTCCTGTTCGGCGCTGTACCAGCGGGACTGGCGCGGCGTCTTGACGTTGCCGGGGATCACGCAGTTGACCCGGATGCCCTGTTCACCCAGTTCCTGGGCCAGCGCCCGGGTCAGCCCCTCGATACCGGCCTTGGCCGTCTCGTAGAGCGCCAGGCCTGCCTGGCCCAGGTGCCAGCTGATCGAGCCGAGGTTGATCACCGCACCGCCGCCACGCCTGGCCATGCCCGGCGCCACCGCCTGGGTGGCGAACACCAGGTGGCGGAGATTCACGGCGATGCGTTCGTCGAAATAGGCCGGGGTGATGTCCGCCAGACGATGGCGATCGTCGTTGGCCGCGTTGTTGACCAGCACATCGACATCACCGATCGCGCTCAGCACCTCGTCGAGACGCGCCAGATCGGTCAGGTCACAGTGATGGAATTGCAGCCGATCGCGGCCGGCACCCTGCTCGGTCAGACGCGCTACCAGCGCCTGGGATGGCGCCTCGGCGAGGTCGAGAAAGTGCACTTCGGCGCCCTGCTCGACAAAGGCTTCCACCAGCCCCTCTCCGATTCCCGAGCCGCCACCGGTGATGACCACCCGCCTGCCCGCAAGGCCTGGATAAAGCGCCACCGGCGCTCGAGATTCCTTCGTCATGTCAGCGTGACTCCCGTTGCTGTTGTAGGGGTTGTACCTAAGCCATCCAGGGCTTGCCTGGAAGCGCCTGCACTCATCGACGTATCGGCTTGGCCTGTTGGAGGCGGCGCGCGTCACCTCTTTCGCCTTTCGATCGGCGAAGTCTTTCGATTGGCGAAGCCTTTCGTCTGGCGAGATCCGGTCGTTCGACGAGAGATGTTTGTTACTTCTCTTTACTAATATCTCGTTAGTAATTAGTCCTAACTAAGTGCACAGTCTTGTCGAGTCGGACGCCATGTGCCATTGCACTTATGTCGAACAGAAGCCTCCCAGCGGAAAGGTGCTTGATGGCGCCCGGTGCTCTTCTGAAATCCAGTGCTCTTCTGAAAAGCGGCACAGGCGTCGCACGGATTCACTCAGGATCCTTGTTCGGCCGATGTAGCCGGGCGATGCAGTCGGGCGATACTGTACGGCGCTAGGCGCTGTCCGAAAAGTCGACGAGCGAAGGTTAGACAAGGCAAAAATCGGTGAGAAAGCGCAGTTTACGGGGTGTAAATGAGCATTTTGATCCGATTTTTAACGCCGTATTACCGAGCGCAGGCACTTTTCAGACAAGCCCTAAAGTCCGGCGCTGCGGCCCGTCGCCCGCCTTGATACACTCGACGCGACCTTCCCCATCCCTGACAGGGTCGGAGACTTTCGTTCATGACCGCCTCTTCCACCGCCGGCGACCTCGGTGCGCTCAAGTCACGCAACCGCGCCTCTCTGCTGGAGTGGCTGCGCCGCCAGCCCGGGCTGACCCGTGCCGAGCTTGCCCAGCGCACCGCCCTGACCAAGGTAACCGTCGGCGCCGCCGTGCAGACGCTGCTGGACCAGGGCTGGCTGGTCGAAGGCGATCTGCTGCGTGGGGGTAGCGGCCGCCCCGGACGGGCGCTGTCCCTCAATCCCGACAGCCATGCCATCCTGGGCATCGAGATCGGGGTCCATGGGCTGCACGTGCTGGCCATCAACTTTCATGGCCAGATCCTGGCCCAGCGACACCAGGCCGTGGTGCCGACCCGGCCAGACGATACCCTGGATCAGATCGTGCCCATGGTGCGCGAGCTGATCCGGACGGCGCTTTCACACAGGACACTGCTCGGTGTGGGACTGGCGGTGCCGGGGCCGACGTCGCCGGAGCAGTCGCGGCTTAGCCTGGCGCCCAACCTGGGCTGGCGAGACGTCCCGCTGCTCGAGATGCTCAGGCAGCGCCTGCCGGAACTCGACGATGATTCGAGACGATTCTGGTGCATGGACAACGAGGCCAAGGCGGCGGCCTTTGGCGAGCTCTATTGCAGCCCGTCCAGCGGCCAGGATGCCGCGACGCCGTCGTCACTGTTGTACGTCAGTGCGGCCACCGGGATCGGCAGCGGGCTGGTAGTGCAAGGCACGCCGCCCCGGGTGATTCGTGGCGTGCATGGGCTGGCCGGCGAGATCGGCCACACACTCCTGGCGCCGGGGGGCAAGCCGTGTCACTGCGGTAACCACGGTTGCGCCGAGACCCTGGTCAGTGGCTGGGCCCTGCGTGATGCCCTGGGTATCGAGGCCGGCGCCTCCTTGAGCGAAGGCGTCGAGCATCACCGCGACCCCGACCTGGTGGCCGAGACCCTCAACCAGGCAGGGGAAGCCCTGGGCCTGCTGCTGCTCAATCTCCACCTCACCCTGAATCCCGAGCGCATCGTCATCGGTGGCTCGCTGGTGAAGCTGGGCGCACCGCTGCTGGACCCGGCGCTTGCGTTCTTCACTCGTCATCAGAACCATCTGCTGCCACAAGCGCCGCCGATCCCGGTGCGCATCCTCGACGACAGCCTGGCGACCGCCGCCCGCGGCGCTGCCGCCCAGGTACTGTGCCAGCTGCTGGCTCGCCACGACGAATTCGCCACTGACGAATAACCCGCTGCTTCTGGGGGGTTCACCTCACACCAAGCGAGCGACGGCGTCGTGGGTCATCGAGAGATCGACGCGAAGTGGCGTGTTCACGCGCTGCCATCATCGTCGACGAAGGCCTCGGTGGCCTGACGATGCCCCAGCATCAGGGCGTCGGCCACCTGCTGCAACGGCGTGATGTCCATATCGCTGTGGCCAGCCTCGAGCAAGCTGTAGAAGTGCGCGTAGACCCCCTGGTATTCACGCTCCGGCTCATCGATCAGGGTCTTGCCATCGCCGATCAGGCGGGCGCCCCCCGCCTCCAGGGTCAAGCTTCCCCCATCGGTGACGAAGGTCATCTCCCAGCACGGCGGGTCCTCGTGACGGAAGTCGAAGTCACCGCTCAGCAGGACGCCATCGGCGGTACGCCATTCAAGCGTCGCCGCGATGGGTGTCTGGGCGTTGGCGGGCACCACCAGATTGGCCCGCTTCAAGAAGAACGGATCGGGCAGCAGTGCGGTAACGATGGACAGGGCGTTGATGCCCGGATCGAACACCCCCATGCCGCCGGCTTCCCACAGCCAGGCCTGGCCTGGATGCCACACCCGCACGTCCTCGTGCCAGCGAATATCGACGCCCTCGACCCGGCGTCCAGCGAGCCAGTCAGCGGCCGCGGCGATGCCCGGGGCAAAGCGCGAGTGCCAGGCGGCGAACAGCGTAAGTCCCGCCTTTTCGGCCTGTGCCTTGAGGTCCTGCACCTCGGCCAGGGTGGCACCCGGCGGCTTTTCCAACAGCACCGCCTTGCCACGGGCCAGCGCCTGACTGGCGAGCCTGTGGCGCAGATGGGCAGGGGTGCAGATCGCCACGGCGTCGATATCCGGCGCGGCGTCGAGCATCTCCTCGAGACTGGCGTAGGACGCCACGCCATCCAGGCGCGAATGAGGGTCCGCCGACGCCACCAGCTCAAGTCCTTCGGTGGCACGGATGGCGTCCACATGCTGATCTCGGACGATCTTGCCGGCGCCGGCCACGCCCAGTCGAAACTGCCGCATTACTGCCTCCTGGAGCGGTCCCCGCGGAGACCTCAACGTAATCAAGGAGCACAGCATAATTGAGCCGAGGGGCGTGACCAACCCTGCCCCAGCTACGCCAGGGACCTGTCGCCACCCTCGCTACCCCGGGCAAAAGGTCGGGTCAGCCCTGGTGTGCTGCTGCGAAGGCCCTGGCGGGCGCCCAGACAAGGACGAGGATCACCCTTTCAGTGATTGTCCCTGGGCGGACTCTGGCGCGCCACGTCGCGGTAGGCGTCGGCGCCGAGCAGGGTCATGCCGCGATCCAGTGGTTCGATCAGGGTGCGCTGGATCTCCTGCCACGGCGTCTGGTGGGCCGGATAGGGATAGCCGCCCTGGGCGTCGAGACGCTGTCGACGCTGGGTGATTTCGTCGTCGTCCACCAGCAGGCGGACCTCGCAGCGGCCCAGATCCACGCGTAGTCGATCGCCGGTCTGGACCAGCGCCAGCGGGCCCCCGGTGGCGGCTTCCGGCGAGGCGTTGAGGATCGATGGCGATCCCGAGGTTCCCGACTGGCGTCCGTCGCCCAGACACGGCAGCGACTCGATCCCCTGGCGAATCAGCGCCTCCGGCGGCTGCATGTTGACCACCTCGGCGCCGCCAGGATGGCCCACCGGTCCCGCTCCACGCATGATCAGGATGGTGCTGGCATCGATACCGAGTTCGGGATCGTCGATGCGAGCGTGGTAGTCCTCGGAGCCGTCGAACACCACCACCCGGCCCTCGAAGGCATCCGGGTCGTCCGGGTTCTCGAGAAAACGCCGACGAAAGTCCGGCGAGATCACGCTGGTCTTCATCAGCGCCGAGTCGAACAGGTTGCCCTTGAGGTTCAGGAAGCCGGCGTGTTCGACCAGCGGATTGTCGAAGCGTCGGATGACCTCCTCGTCCAGGGTCTCGCGGCCCGCGATGCTGTCGGCCAGGCGACGACCGTCGACGCCGGTGACGTCGCCGTGCAGCAGTCCGCGCTCGAGCAGCTCGTGCTGGACTGCCGGCACCCCGCCGGCACGATGGAACTCCTCACCCAGATAGGCACCCGCCGGCATCACGTTGGCCAGCAACGGAATCCGGTGGCCCAGTCGCTGCCAGTCGTCGTTGTCGAGCGCGACGCCTGCATGGCGGGCGATGGCGTTGACGTGGATCGGCGCATTGGACGATCCACCCAGCGCCGAACACACCACCACCGCGTTCTCGAACGCCTCGCGCGTCAAGATGTCGAGCGGACGCAGGTCCTGCCATACCATCTCGACCGCGCGCTCGCCGGTGTCGTAGGCGACCATCGCGCGTTCCTTGTAGGGCCCGGGAATCATCGCCGACCCCGGCAGGCTCATGCCCAGCGCCTCGGCCATGGAGTTCATGGTGGAGGCGGTACCCATGGTGTTGCAGTGGCCCACCGAAGGCGCCGAGTCGCTGGCCCGGGCAAGAAACTCGGCGTAGTCGATGTCGCCGGCGGCCAGGCGCTTTCTCAGCTCCCAGATGATGGTGCCGGAGCCGACCCGCTCGTTGCCCCGCCAGCCGTTGAGCATGGGGCCGCCGGACAGCACGATGGCCGGAATGTTGACCGTCGCCGCCGCCATCAAACAGGCCGGGGTGGTCTTGTCACAGCCGGTGGTCAGCACCACGCCGTCCAGCGGGTAGCCGTGCAGCACTTCCACCAGGCCCAGGTAGGCCAGGTTGCGGTCCAGTGCTGCGGTGGGCCGGCGCACGTTCTCGTGGATCGGATGCAGGGGAAACTCGAAGGGCACCCCGCCGGCGGCGCGAATACCGTCCTTGACCCGCTTGACCAGCTCGATGTGGTGACGATTGCAGGGGGTCAGGTCGGAACCGGACTGGGCGATGCCGATGATCGGCTTGCCCGAGGTCAGCTCATCGAGGGTCACCCCGTAGTTGAGGTAGCGCTCGATGCACAGGGCGGTGGTGCCCGGGTGGTCGGGGTTGTCGAACCACCAGCGGGAACGCAGCTGGTCGGGGGTAAGGCGGGGGCGCTGGGTCATGGTGTTCTCCTGCGGTTGCCGCCGGCATGCGAGCGGCAACGGTCTGCCATTGGGTGCGAAGGTCGGGGCGCTCAGTGGGAGTGTCGCGGAACGTCTGCGCCACGACAGCCCACCAGAAAGTCGAAGTCGCAGCCTTCATCGGCCTGCAGCACGTGCTCGATGTAGAGCTGACGGTAGCCGCCGCTGGAGGCGATACGGCGCGACGCCTCGGTGGGATCGCTGGCGGACAGGCGCCGCTCGAGCTCGGCCTCGTCGACTTCCAGATGCAGGCGCCCGTCGTAGGCATCCAGCTCGATCCAGTCGCCGTTCTCTACCGCCGCCAGGGGGCCGCCGGCCGCCGCCTCCGGCGCCACATGCAGGACCACGGTGCCATAGGCGGTACCGCTCATGCGAGCGTCCGAGATCCGCACCATGTCGGTCACGCCCTGGGCCAGGAGCTTCGCCGGCAGGCCCATGTTGCCTACCTCGGCCATGCCGTGGTAGCCCTTGGGACCGCAGTGCTTCATCACCAGCACGCTGTCGGCGTCGACCTCCAGATCCGGGTCATTGATCCGCGCCTTGTAGTCGTCGAAGTTCTCGAACACCACCGCGCGACCACGGTGACGCATCAGTTCGGGGCTCGCCGCCGAGGGCTTGAGCACCGCTCCCTTGGGCGCCAGGTTGCCGCGCAGCACGCACATGCCACCGTCGTCCACCAGCGGGTTGTCCAGCTCACGAATCACCTGATCGTTGTAGAGCGGCGCATCCTTGACGTTGTCCCACAGGGTCTCGCCGTTGACCGTCAACGCCTCCTTGTGGGGCAGGCGGTCCGCCTCACCGAGGCGCCGCAGCACCGCCGGAAGCCCGCCGGCGTAGTAGAACTCCTCCATCAGAAAGCGCCCCGACGGCTGCAGGTCGACGATGGTCGGGGTGCCACGCCCTACCCGGTTCCAGTCATCGAGCTCGAGCTCGACGCCCATGCGTCCGGCGATCGCCTTGAGGTGGATCACCGCATTGGTCGAGCCACCGATGGCGGCGTTGGTGCGAATGGCGTTCTCGAAGGCCTCCCGGGTCAACACCCGAGACAACCGCAGGTCCTCCTTGACCATGTCGACGATGCGATTGCCCGACAGGTGCGCCAGCACATAGCGGCGCGAGTCCACAGCAGGAATCGCCGCATTGTGGGGCAGCGACACGCCCAGCGATTCCGCCATGCAGGCCATGGTGGAGGCCGTGCCCATGGTGTTGCAGGTGCCGGCGGAGCGTGACATGCCGGCCTCTGCGGCCATGAAGTCGTGGATCGAGATCTTGCCTGCCTTGACCTCCTCGGACAGCTGCCAGACCACGGTGCCGGAGCCGATATCCCGGCCCTTGTGCTTGCCGTTGAGCATCGGCCCGCCGGTGACCACGATGGCCGGGATGTCGCAGCTGGCCGCCCCCATCAACAGCGCCGGAGTGGTCTTGTCGCAGCCGGTCAATAACACCACGCCGTCCAGCGGATTGCCGCGAATGGCCTCCTCCACGTCCATGCTCGCCAGGTTGCGGGTGAACATGGCGGTGGGACGCAGATTGGATTCGCCGTTGGAGAACACCGGGAACTCCACCGGGTAGCCGCCCGCCTCCAGCACGCCCTTCTTGACGTGCTCGGCCAGCTTGCGGAAGTGGGCGTTGCACGGCGTGAGCTCGGAGAAGGTGTTGCAGATACCGATGATCGGGCGGCCATCGAATTCGTGGTCAGGAATCCCCTGATTCTTCATCCAGCTGCGGTACATGAAGCCGTTCTTGTCCGCACTGCCGAACCACTCGGCGCTACGAAAGCGTGCCTTCTGGGGCACTTCGGTCGCCGCTTCGTCGCTTGCTGCCTCGACACCCACGCTTGGGGAATCCTGATCACTATCGGCCATTGCCTGGCTCCTTCAACTCTGTCACGGGGCGAGCGGCAACCGGTCTGCCTGCTGTCTCGGGCCAATCGCTGGCCTTTGACGTCATGGCGAATACCGACCCGCTCGTCGGGTCCTGGGCAAGCCTACGTCGCGGGCGCCACAAAGTACACACATACGAAAGTATATGTTGAACATACTCGCAACTCGGTCAAGACTTGCCGCCACACCAATAACGATCACGCTCTCATCAGGGAGATCGACCATGCGAGCTATCCCCAGGCTTTCCCGTCTTGCCGCCTCCATCGGTGCGGCATCCATCGCCATCACTGCTGCCGCCAGTGCCCAGGCCGCTGAATACGAGTGGACCTTCCAGGCCTCCGAGACCGCCGGCGAGCCGAGCTTCAAGATCAAGCAGGAGTGGGCCGAGCGCATCGAGACCATGACCGATGGCCGTGTCGCCATCGAGGTGTTGCCGATCAACTCGGTGGTAGGTCCCACCGAAACCCTGCAGGCGGTGAGTTCCGGCATCCTGCAGGGCCATATGACCGACCCCAGCTACTTCTCCGGCCAGAACCCGGCCTTCGGCATGCTCGGCAATCTGGTGGGCGCCTGGAACGACCCCTACGACTTCCTCGAGTTCATGAACAACGCCGGCGGCGAGGATCTCTACAACGAGCTGGTCGAGCCCTACGGTGCCCATCTGGTGGCGGCGGCGACCTTCCCGCTGGAGTCGATCCCGTCCACGGTGGCCATCGAGTCGCTGGAAGACTTCGAGGGACTCAAGATTCGTGCGCCCCAGGGCATGGTCTACAACATCTTCGAGCGCATCGGCGCCACGCCGGTCAACCTGCCCGGCTCAGAGGTCTACACCGGCCTTGAGAAGGGCGTGATCGACGCCGCCGACTCCACGGTGCTGTCGAACAACGACGCCCAGGGCCTCCACGCCTTTGCGCCCTACCCGCTGTACCCGGGCTTCCACTCCATGCCGATGATCGCAGTATCGGTGAACAAGGATATCTGGGACGGCCTGCCCGAAGACCTTCAGACCACCCTCGAGACCGCCTTCGACGCCATGGCCTACGACCTGATCGCCCGACTCAAGGCCCAGGATATCGAAGCGCTTGCCCGTCTCCAGGAGGACCCGGAGGTTCATCCGTTCGACCTGCCCGACGAAGAACGCAAGGCCTTCCGTCAGGCGGCTGAACAGGAATGGCAGGAGTGGGCCGGCAAGAACGAGATGACCCAGAAGGTCTACGACGCCGCCACCGGCTTCCTGACCGCCCGCGGCCAACTGTAAGCCTCGCCAGCCGTCCTGCCCCCGATAGGGGCCCTGCCCCCCGGTCCAGCCTGCTGACACCGGGGGGCAGATCCGTGACGACTTGCTGACCGCACCCGTGGTCGTGACCTTCAACCTGTTGACCAACGCCGCCAGCGGCCTGGAGCAACCATGACGCCTCCCTCCTCCCACAACACCCCCGCCGGGTCGCCACATGACGGCGCCGGGCGGCCGCCCGATCCTTCGCATGATCCTTCACCCGAGCCTTCTCACGGCCCGAACCCCGACCCGTCGGCGGACAGGACGCCCGAGCGTGCCCCCGATGTGGTGCGCAGTCGGTTCGATCGTAGCGTGGTCCGGGTGGCCCAGTTCGCCGCCTGGCTGGTGTTCATCGCCATGGCCATCAGCGTCTATGAGGTGATCATGCGCTATGGCTTCGGCGCGCCCACCTCCTGGGTCCACGAGACCGTGGTCATGCTGGTGGCGGTCAGCTTCTGTCTCGGCGGCCCCGCCGCGCTGGCCTCCAACCGCCATATCCGGGTCAAGGTGCTCTACGACGCCGTGGGCCCGAGGTTCCGGCTGTGGCTCGACCGCTTCAATGACCTGGTCACCTTCGGCTTCTGCCTGGGCATGACCT
>NZ_PYVV01000028.1:0-9690 GCF_003056325.1 Halomonas sp. BN3-1
GCTGCGTTTGCCCAGGTCGATACCGATGATGGCGGGAGCGGTCATGAGCGTGGTCCTCTGAAAAGAAGAAGCCCAGCAAGCATAGCCTGCTGGGCTTCGAGGTCAGGCTGACCATCTCATTAAAGCCTCGCCGAGGGCGAGGCAGAAGGGAGATGTCGGTTCGTGCGGGTCTTGCGTGGTGTCAGCCGCGCTGGTGGGCGAGCCAGGCGCGGATACCGTAGGTCCAGGGGGGCAGCTGGTCGGAGCGTTCGACGCGATTGACCAGAGCGCCCAGGCTAGGCGTCGAGATGGTGACCACATCACCCAGGTGATGGGTAAAGCCCTGGCCGGGCCCGTCGCGGTCCTGAATCGGCGAGAACATGGTGCCGAGGAACAGCATGAAGCCATCGGGGTACTGGTGATGCGCGCCGATGGTCTGGCCCACCAGGTCCAGCGGGTCGCGACTGATCTCGCGCATGTCGCTCTGGTCCTCGAGCAGGAAGTCGTCGTCGTTGCCTTCGATGCGCAGGCTGACCATGGCCGAGCGCACGTCGTCGATCGAGAAGTGGTCATCGAACAGGCGAATGAAGGGCCCGATGGCACAGGAGGCGTTGTTATCCTTGGCCTTGCCCAGCAGCAGGGCACTGCGTCCTTCGACATCGCGCAGGTTGACGTCATTGCCCAGCGTCGCGCCGCGGGCGTTGCCTTGTGCATCCACCGCCAGCACGATTTCGGGCTCGGGGTTGTTCCAGCGCGATGACGGGTGCAGCCCCACCGCCGCGCCCTGGCCCACCGCGGACAGCGGCTGCGACTTGGTGAAGACCTCGGCGTCGGGGCCGATGCCGACCTCCATGTACTGGGACCAGGCGCCACGGGACTGAAGCTCGGCCTTGAGCGCCATGGCCTCGTCGGAGCCGGGACGGATCTTCGACAGGTCACCGCCGATCACGCGCTTGAGTTCCTCGCGCAGCTCGCCGGCGCGGGCGGCGTCGCCACCGGCCTGCTCCTCGATGACGCGTTCCAGCAGGCTGACCGCGAAGGTCACTCCACAGGCCTTGATCGCCTGGACGTCGCAGGGCGCGAGCAGGTGCGGGGCGCGCTGGGGTGTCTGGCAGGAATTTTCCAGCAGGCTGTCCAGGCTACCCAGGGACTCGCCCTCGGCGTTGGCGATCAGCTCGGCGGCGTCGTCGCGTTCGAGCAGGTCGGCCATGACATTGATGGTGGCCGACAGGTCGATAAGCTGGCCATCGCGAACGGTTACCAGGACGGGGCCTTGCTGGTCGTCGCGCCACACTCGGCCGACCAGCAGGGCACGGTCGGCGTCGTCGGGCAGGATGTCGCGGGCGGTAAGGCGGGGACTCATGTTAGGACCTCTATCTGTTGAAAAGGGGAAGTCGATGGCTCAGCGCTGCATTCTCGGCAGGATACGCCCGGGGCTCATCAGGCCGCGGGGGTCCAGCAGGCGCTTCAGGCCACGCATGATGTCGTGCTCCGGCGCCGACAGGCTTTCGAGGAAGTAGGGCTGCTTGACGCGACCGATGCCGTGCTCGGCGCTGATGCTGCCGTCGAACTCGGCGACAATGGCAAACAGCTGCTCTTCCAGCTCATGCAGTAGACTGCGCTTGTCGTCGTCGTCCAGATGCGCCGGCGGCAGGATATTGAAGTGCAGGTTGCCATCGCCGACGTGGCCGTAGGCGATGACCTGAGAGTCTGGCGAGGCCTCGGCGATCGCCGCCTCCGCCTGGTCATGGAAGGCGGTAAGCTGCGAGATCGGCAGCGAGACGTCGGTACGCAGGTGCTCGCCGCGGCGCTGCTGGCCTTCCAGCATGGCCTCGCGCAGCTGCCATAGCTGGGCCGCCTGGGTATCGCTTGTGGCCAGCACACCATCCTCCAGCAGGCCGTCCTCGAGTCCTCGCTCGAATAGCGTTTCGATCATGCTGTCGAGATCGGCAGGACCGCTGGCGGCGACTTCCATCAGCACGTACACCGAGTGGGGCGCATCCAGCGGGTCCGGCAGTGAGGGATCGGCCTCCAGGGCAAGTTCCATGCAGGCCCGCGGAATCAGCTCGAAGGCGGTCAGCAGGTCGCAGCAGCTGCGTCTTGCCTGGGCGTAGAGTTTCAGCACCGAGGCCACGTCGGGGCAGCCGATCAACGCAGTGCGTGTCACCTGGGGACGGGGGTAGAGCTTGAGTACCGCGCCGGTGACGATGCCCAGGGTACCCTCGGCACCGATGAACAGCTGCTTCAGGTCGTAGCCGGTGTTGTTCTTGTGCAGAGCCTTCATGTCGTCGAGCAGGCGGCCGTCCGGCAGCGCCACCTCGATACCCAGTACCAGCTGGCGCATCATGCCGTAGCGCAGCACGTTCAGGCCGCCGGCGTTGGTGGCGATATTGCCGCCAATCTGGCAGCTGCCCTGGGCGCCGAGGGCCAGCGGAAAGGTGCAATCCTCGGCCTCGGCGGCGTCCTTGATGGTCTGCAGCACGCAGCCGGCGTCGACGCTCACGGTGAAGTTGATCGGATCGATGGAGCGAATTTTATTAAGCCGCTCCAGGCTGATGACCAGCTCCGGTGTCTGGCTGTCCGGCAGGGCACCTTCGACCAGGCCGCTGCCGCCGCCCTGAGGGACCACCGGAATATCGTGGCGATGGCAGTAGCCGAGTACCTGCGCCACCTGCTCAGAGGTCGCCGGGCGAGCCACCGCCAGCGGCAGACCGCCGCGGGCGCCGGCCCAGTCGACCCGATAGCGCTCGAGGTCGTCTGTCAGCACGCCGGTGCTGCCCAGGGTCTCTCGCAGAAAGGTCAGCAGGTCGTCGTTGGCGCTCATCGGGGGCTTCTCCGCTCGGCGGGCGGCCAGGGGCCGCCCAGGTTGTTCAAGTTCGGGGTTATCGGAACCACAGCACCACTCCCGGGAACAGCAGGAACACGACCAGCAGTGCCACCAGGGTGAAGTAGAAGGGCAGCAGGCTCTTGACCAGGCTTTCCATGCCGACCTTGCCGACGCCACAGCCGACATAGAGCACGGTGCCCACCGGCGGGGTGATCAGGCCGATACCTAGGATGAAGGACATCAGCACCCCGAAGTACACCGGGTCGATGCCAAGCTTCACTACCACCGGCGTCATCAGCGGTGCCAGGATCACCATGGCAGGGGTCAGGTCCATGAAGAAGCCCACCACCAGCAGGAAGGCCGACAGGATCAGCAGCAGCAGAAGCTTGTTCTCGGTGATGGCCGACAGGCTCACCACCAGTTGCTGGGGAATCATGTTGGCGGTCAGAAGCCAGGCCAGCACGCTGGCGAAGGCCAGCAGCAGCATGACCACACCTGTCAGTCGACCGGTGCTCACGCACAGCTCGAAGAAGCGCTTGAGCGATAGGCTGCGATAGACAAAGAAGGACACCGCAAAGGCATAGACCAGCGCGATGGCGGCGCTCTCGGTGGGGGTGAAGACCCCGGTGAGGATGCCTCCGACGATGATCACCGGCAGCAGCAGCGCCAGGATGGCGTCCTTGAGGGCGCTGGTCAGTTCCGGGAAGGAGAAGGCCTGGCCCTTGCCGTTCTTGCGTGACTGCACGTAGGTGGTGGCCGCCAGTCCCAGAGTGATCAGGATGCCGGGCACGATGCCAGCCAGGAACAGCTGGGAGATCGAGGTGTTGGTGACCACGCCGAACAGGATCATCGGGATCGACGGCGGGATGATGATGCCGACCACCGAGGCCGCGACCACGATGGCGGTGGCCATGGGCGCGCTGTAGCGATGCTGCTTCATCGGCTCGATCATCATGCTGCCGACCGCCGAGGCGTCGGCCACGGCGGAGCCGCTGATGCCGCCGAAGAACATCGAGGTCATCACCGCCACCTGACCCAGGCCACCGGCGACGAAGCCGACCATGGCGCTGGCCAGTCGGACCAGGCGGGTGGCGATGCCGCCCTCGCTCATCACCTCGCCGACCAGGATGAACAGCGGAATGGCCAGCAGCGGAAAGGAGTCCAGGCCATTCACCGCCTGGGCGACGATGGGCGACAGCGAATAGTCGGAATAGAAGAAGATGAACAGGCTGATGGCGCCGAGGCCAAACGAGATCGGCATGCCAATGACGATGCAGATGGCAAGCCCGATAAGGATGCTCCACAGGATCATGGTTCGGACCTCCTGAGCAGGGCCACCAGGGCCAGGGTGTTGGCGATCAGGGTCAGCCCTGCCATCACCGGCATGGCGCTATAGAGCCAGGTCTTGGGGATGCCGAGCATGGGGGTCGCGCTGGTATAGCCGGAGATCAGCTCCTTGAAGCCGAGCAGGATGCAGATGCAGACGAGGTAGATCACCGCCACGGCGGTCAGTCCCAGCACGCGGCGCAGCCCGGCCGGGGCCAGGTCCTTGAAGTAGGTCACCGCCACGTGTTCCTTCTCGAGGCTGCCGAGTCCGGCGCCAAGCAGTACCAGCCAGATGAACAGCACCCGGGACAGCTCCTCGGCCCAGGCGTAGGAGGTATTGAGCACGAAGCGACCGAAGACGTTGGCGGTCACGCAGAACACCACGCCGAGCACCAGCAATCCGACGGCGATGCGCAGCGTGGTAATCAACCACCCCAGGAGTCCCGGGGTGGAAGTGGAGGATAGGGTGGTCATGGGTCACCTCCGTGGTGACGACGACCCCGCCGCCGACAGCGGCGGGGTCGGGCTAGGGCTTACTGGGAAACAGCGCGGATATCGTCGATCAGCTCTCCGCCGATCTTCTCGCGCCACTCGTCATAGACCGGCGACAGGGTCTCTTGGAAGGTGGCCACCTGTTCCGGGGTCAGCTCGGTGATGTTCATGCCCTCGTCCATCAGCTCCTGCTTGATCTGGTCGTTGAGGGTGCGGCTGACTTCACGCTGGTAGTCGCCCATCTGCTTGGCGGCGTCGGACAGCAGATCCTGATAGCCCTCGGGCAGACGGCTCCAGAAGCGCTCGGAGACCAGGGTGATAAAGGGCGTGTAGACGTGGTTGGACTCGGTGGCGTAGTCCTGCACTTCGTTGAACTTGGACGACTGAATGGTGATCCAGGGGTTCTCCTGGCCGTCGACCACGCCCTGCTCGAGGGCGGTGAACAGCTCGGCGAAGGACATCGGCGTCGGGTTGGCGCCCAGGGTCTTCCAGATATCCAGGTGGATCGGGTTCTGCATGGTCCTGACCTTGAGGCCATCCAGATCCTCGGGCGAGGCCACCGCGTTCTGGCTGTTGGTCAGCTGGCGATAGCCGTTCTCGGCCCAGCCGAGGGCCTTGAGTCCATTGGTGCTGGCGGTTTCCAGCATGCGATCACCGATCTCGCCGTCGAGCACCTCGTCGGCCACTTCCGGGGTGGGGAACAGGAACGGCAGGTCGAAGACCGCGAACTCCGGGAACATGTTGACCAGCGGCGACGTGGACGGCGAGGTCATCTCCAGGGTGCCGGACTGGAGCGCGCTGACCGCCTGGAGGTCATCGCCAAGCTGTGCGCTGTGGAACAGCTCGACCTGGATATGACCGTCGCTGCGTGCCTCGACGATGTCCTCGAAGTACTCGAGGCCACGGTACTGGGCGCCGGACTGGGTGGTGCCGATGCTGAACTTGAGGGTGTAGTCGTTGCCGTCACCTTCGACCACGGGTCCGTCGACCTCGGGGATCGGCGGCATCTCGCTGGCGGCCTGGGCGGTGGCAACACCACCCAGCGTCAGGCTGCCGATGGTCAGGGCGGCGATGGCCGCGCCCAGGCGGCGACGGGTGAAGGGGGCGACGGACGTTGTGATTGTTGTCATGCTTCTCTCCAATTTGCGTGGCGTGCTGGCCATTGCGTAGCGCTCTGGCCCTTGCTTGGCGTGCTGGCCAGCGGCCCCGGGAAGCGTTTCATCCCGGGGCCGCGTGGCCGGTGGAGCGGCTCAGGCGTCTTGCCAGGCCGCGCCTTCGGGGTAGCGATGCATCTCGAGGGACTCGGGCTTCATGGTGATGCTGTAGCCCGGCGCCTCGGGCACCAGGTAGCGACCCTGACGGATACGCACCGGGTCGACAAAGTGCTCATGCAGGTGGTCGACGTACTCCAGCAGGCGACCTTCCAGCGAACCGGAGACGGCGATGTAGTCGAACAGGGAGATGTGCTGGGTGTATTCGCACAGGCCCACGCCACCGCCGTGGGGGCAGATCGGCACGCCGTACTTGGCCGCCAGCAGCACCACGATGATGACCTCGTTGAGCCCGCCCAGACGCGCCGCGTCGAGCTGACAGAAGTCGATGGCGCCTGCCTGCAGCAGCTGCTTGAACATCACCCGGTTGTGGCAGTGCTCACCGGTGGCGACGCCGATGCCACCCTCCAGGCCGCCCCTGAGGCGACGACGGATCTCGGCGTGACCGAGGATGTCGTCGGGGCTGGTGGGCTCCTCGATCCAGTGAGGATTGAACTCGGCCAGACGGCGCATGTTGACGATGGTCTCGTCCACATCCCACATCTGGTTGGCGTCCATCATCAGGGTGCGTTGTTCGCCGATCTCTTCACGCAGGATCGCGGCGCGCCGGCGGTCCTCCTCGATGTCGCCACCGACCTTCTGCTTGAAGTGCTGCCAGCCCTCGGCCAGGGCTTCGCGGCACAGTCGACGCATCTTTTCCTCGGAATAGCCAAGCCAGCCCGCGGAGGTGGTATAGCCGGGGTAGCCCTCGGCCTTCATCTCGGCCTCGCGCTCGCCCTTGGTGCCGGCCTTGCGACGCAGCAGGGCGATGGCCTCCTCGGGGGTGATGGCGTCGGTAACGAAGCGGAAGTCCAGGCAGCGCACCAGCTGTTCCGGGCTCATGTCGGTAAGCAGCTTCCAGATCGGCTTGCCTTCACGCTTGGCCCACAGGTCCCAGATAGCATTGACCAGGGCGGCGCTGGCCAGGTGCATCACGCCCTTTTCCGGACCCAGCCAGCGCAGCTGGCTATCGCCACTGGTCAGCTCGCGCCAGAAGGTGCCCATGTCGGCGGTGATGTCCTCGAGCTTGCGGCCCACCAGGGTGGGTGCCAGGGCGTTGACCGCAGCGACGCAGAGATCATTGCCGCGGCCGATGGTGAAACTCAGACCGTGGCCCTCGTCTTCCTGATCGGTGTGCAGGATGACGTAGGTGGCCGAGTAGTCCGGTGCCTCGTTCATGGCATCGGAGCCATCGAGCTGGCGTGAGGTGGGGAAGCGGATATCGCGGGCGTCGACCCGAGTGATGGTGGTCATGCTGGCGGCCTTGTGGTGAATATTGTTGGTTGTCCGACGAGTGGCCAGGGAAAGCATCATGGGCGTCGATCAGCGGTTGGCTGCTTGCGGAAAGCGCCTGCCTCTCTGGTTGCTCTCCCGTTACTCTCTTGCTGCTGTCTCGTCGTTCTATTGTCAGTGAGGGCAGTCTAAACAGAGCGCTAAAAGAACGGCCAATCCAAGTTTTTGGCCATTTGATAACCTCAGGTTATCATGTGTTTTTCAATCATCGGGATGATGCGCTACATGCCCCATGACAGCGGTATTCACGCCAAGACGTGGCTACGGATCAGGCATATGGTATTGCTGGTCGCCTTGGACGAAAGTCGCAACATGCACGCGGCCGCAAGGCAGCTGAACATCAGCCAGCCGGCGGCCAGCAAGATGCTCAAGGACATCGAGGGATTTCTCGGAATACCGCTGTTTCTGCGTGAGCCCGGGCGGATGGAACCGACCGACGCCGGTGTGACGGTATTGCGCTA
The DNA here is from genome assembly GCF_003056325.1 of Halomonas sp. BN3-1. Classification (NCBI taxonomy): domain Bacteria; kingdom Pseudomonadati; phylum Pseudomonadota; class Gammaproteobacteria; order Oceanospirillales; family Halomonadaceae; genus Halomonas; species Halomonas sp. BN3-1. Next base: position 7,689 of record NZ_PYVV01000028.1, read on the forward strand.
TGCACGGCGTCTGCTCAACGACACCGATCGGCTGGTCGAAGAACTGGCTTCACTGCGCGAAGGTGGGCACGGTCGGCTGGCGCTTGGCTCGGTACCCGGTGCCGCCCCGGTGATGTTGCCAAGGGCCATGGCGGAGCTGAAGTCGCACCGGCCGCGGCTCGCCATCTCGTTGATCGAGAACTCCAGCGATCGACTGCTGGTGGATCTCGAATACAAGCTGCTCGACGCCGTCATCGGCCGCTACACCGAGCCGTCCCAGCGTCATCTGTTCGACTTTCTGCCGCTCAAGGAGGAGCCGGTGTCGGTGGTGGCGCGACCCGACCATCCGCTGTGTCAGGGGACGCCTGAGTTGGCCGAGGTGGTGCGCTGGCCCTGGGTGCTGCACCCCATGGCGAGCCCCATGCGCGGGTTGTTCGAGGCGGCCCTGGCCGAGGCAGGCGTCGCCTCACCGCGCAACGTCATCGAGACCACCTCCACCCAGGCCTCGCTTCAGCTGGTGGCGAGTACTGATACCCTGTCGCTGTTGCCAAGCTCGGTGGTCAAGACCACCTTCTCTCAAGGCCGTTTCGCGGTACTGCCGCTGACCATCGGTGAGCCGCTGGGCTACTACGGCGTGCTCACGCGCAAGGGCGAGCCCTGGCCTGAACTGCTGACCGAGTTTGTCGCCAGCCTGGTCGGAGAAGAGGATGCGCCCTGAGCAATATCGTGGGCAGGAATGATCGTGGGCGTGAAAGGATGTTTCGGGGATGTCTTGGCCAATACGAGGGGCGTTTCATGCCGGCAATAATGGCCAAGATATTCGCCGAATAAGCGTGAAACGTCACCGATTATGGATCGGATGTGATTGCAAAGGCAGGAGGAGGCGGTGGCGGGAGGATGTCTGGATAGGTAGTTGGATAGGTGTCTTGATAAGCGACGTGATGTGGGGGTAAGTGTGCCAATAGCCGTCGTGGAATCATGAGCCAAGGCCATCGTTCCCTGCAGGTCTTTATCAGGCGATTCGGACCGCAGGACGACGACAGAAAGACGGGGCCATAAAGACCAGGGCAGAAAGACCGGGGCAGAAAGACCGGGGCAGAAAGACCGGGGCAGAAAGACCGGGGCAGAAAGACAAGAACAAGAAGACGAGACAGGAGGCGCCGATGATTGGCGCCTCCGTCCGTTCGCTTCAACCATGGCTTCAGCTAAGTGTTCAGCCATGTCTTCAGCGATGTCTTCACCCATGTTTTCAGCGATGTATTCAACTACGTCGGTTCAAGACCCTTGGTTGAAGACGTGTGCCAGGCGGTTTACGCCTCGCGCTTGCCATCCACCAGGCGGCTGACGTTCAGCGGGTTGCCATCCTTGAGCGCCTGCGGCAGCAGGGCGTCCGGCAGGTTCTGATAGCACACCGGGCGCAGGAAGCGGTGGATGGCGGCGCTGCCGACCGAGGTGGTGCGCGAGTCAGAGGTGGCCGGATAGGGGCCACCGTGGACCATGGCGTGGCACACCTCGACCCCGGTGGGCCAGCCATTGGCCATCACCCGACCGGCACGCCGCTCGAGGATCGGCAGCAGGCCACGGGCCGAGTCGATGTCGCCGTCGTCCATCTGCAGGGTCGCGGTCAGCTGGCCCTCGAGGCCCTCGGCCAGTGCCTTGACCTCGTCCAGGTCAGCACACTCGACCACCAGCGAGGTCGAACCGAACACCTCGGCCTGCAGCGCCTCATCATTGAGGAAGTCGCTGGCCTTGGCCACGAACAGGCCGGCCTGGCACTGGTTGGGGCCGTCGCCCTGGGGGCCGCGCGCCACTTCACGGGCCTTGTCGCTGCCACCCAGGGTGTTGACGCCCTGGGTGTAGGCGTCGTGGATGCCCGGCGTCAGCATGGTCTGTGCGCCGGCACCCTTGACCGCTTCGGCGGCGGCCTCGACGAAGCCGTCGAGCGCCTCGCCCTTGACCGCGATCACCAGCCCCGGGTTGGTGCAGAACTGACCGGCCCCCATGGTCAGCGAGCCGACGAAGG
>NZ_PYVV01000029.1:0-1938 GCF_003056325.1 Halomonas sp. BN3-1
TAAATGCCTGACGATGACCTACTCTCGCATGGGGAGACCCCACACTACCATCGGCGCTGAGCGGTTTCACTTCTGAGTTCGGCAAGGGATCAGGTGGTTCCCACTCGCTATGGTCGTCAGGCGGAAAAAAGACAATATATATCATGCCGACGATACGTTTCATCGTATCCGTCAATTGATTCGAGACATCATCGACCAAAACCCTTTGGGTGTTATATGGTCAAGCCTCACGGACCATTAGTACCGGTTAGCTCAACGCCTTGCAGCGCTTCCACACCCGGCCTATCAACCAGCTGGTCTTGCTGGGTCCTTTAGGAGGCTCAAGGCCTCAGGGAGATCTCATCTTGAAGGGGGCTTCCCGCTTAGATGCTTTCAGCGGTTATCCCGTCCGTACATAGCTACCCGGCAATGCCACTGGCGTGACAACCGGAACACCAGAGGTACGTCCACTCCGGTCCTCTCGTACTAGGAGCAGCGCTTCTCAAATCTCCAACGCCCACGGCAGATAGGGACCGAACTGTCTCACGACGTTCTAAACCCAGCTCGCGTACCACTTTAAATGGCGAACAGCCATACCCTTGGGACCGACTTCAGCCCCAGGATGTGATGAGCCGACATCGAGGTGCCAAACACCGCCGTCGATGTGAACTCTTGGGCGGTATCAGCCTGTTATCCCCGGAGTACCTTTTATCCGTTGAGCGATGGCCCTTCCATACAGAACCACCGGATCACTAGAACCTACTTTCGTATCTGCTCGACGTGTCTGTCTCGCAGTTAAGCACCCTTATGCTCTTGCACTCACTGCACGATTTCCAACCGTGCTGAGGGTACCTTCGTGCTCCTCCGTTACTCTTTGGGAGGAGACCGCCCCAGTCAAACTACCCACCACACACGGTCCTCGAACCGGATTACGGTCCTGAGTTAGAACGCCAATGATGCCAGGCTGGTATTTCAAGGTTGGCTCCACCCCATCTGGCGACAGGGTTTCAAAGCCTCCCAGCTATCCTACACAAGCAACATCAGCGTCCAGTGTGAAGCTGTAGTAAAGGTTCACGGGGTCTTTCCGTCTAGCCGCGGGTACACAGCATCTTCACTGCGATTTCAATTTCACTGAGTCTCGGGTGGAGACAGCGTGGCCATCATTACGCCATTCGTGCAGGTCGGAACTTACCCGACAAGGAATTTCGCTACCTTAGGACCGTTATAGTTACGGCCGCCGTTTACCGGGGCTTCGATCAGGAGCTTCGCGTGAGCTAACACCATCACTTAACCTTCCGGCACCGGGCAGGCGTCACACCCTATACGTCCGCTTGCGCGTTTGCAGAGTGCTGTGTTTTTAATAAACAGTTGCAGCCACCTGGTATCTTCGACCGCGTCAGGCTCCGGTCGCGAGGACCTTCACCCTAATGCGGCGTGCCTTCTCCCGAAGTTACGGCACCATTTTGCCTAGTTCCTTCACCCGAGTTCTCTCAAGCGCCTTGGTATTCTCTACCTGACCACCTGTGTCGGTTTGGGGTACGGTCTCACAGTATCTGAAGCTTAGAGGCTTTTCCTGGAAGCGTGGCATCGATGACTTCCTGACCGTAGTCAGTTCGTCTCGCCTCTCGGCCTTGAGGATCCGGATTTACCTGAATCCTCAGCCTACCGGCTTTCACCAGGACAACCAACGCCTGGCTCACCTAGCCTTCTTCGTCCCCCCATCGCAATACTGTGAGGTACGGGAATATTGACCCGTTTCCCATCGACTACGCCTTTCGGCCTCGCCTTAGGGGCCGACTCACTCTGCTCCGATTAGCGTCGAACAGAAACCCTTGGTCTTCCGGCGGGGGAGTTTTTCACTCCCCTTGTCGTTACTCATGTCAGCATTCGCACTCGTGATACCTCCAGCATGCTTCTCAACACACCTTCATCGGCTTACACGACGCTCCTCTACCGCGA
>NZ_PYVV01000029.1:2189-3453 GCF_003056325.1 Halomonas sp. BN3-1
CGGCGAACCCGTAGCTTCGGTACCTGGTTTGAGCCCCGTTACATCTTCCGCGCAGGCCGACTCGACTAGTGAGCTATTACGCTTTCTTTAAAGGATGGCTGCTTCTAAGCCAACCTCCTAGCTGTCTAAGCCTTCCCACATCGTTTCCCACTTAACCAGGATTTCGGGACCTTAGCTGACGGTCTGGGTTGTTTCCCTTTTCACAACGGACGTTAGCACCCGCTGTGTGTCTCCCACGCTTGCACTCACCGGTATTCGGAGTTTGCCTCGGGTTGGTAAGTCGGGATGACCCCCTAGCCGAAACAGTGCTCTACCCCCGGCGGTGATACGTGAGGCGCTACCTAAATAGCTTTCGAGGAGAACCAGCTATCTCCGGGCTTGATTAGCCTTTCACTCCGATCCACAAGTCATCCAAATCTTTTTCAACAGATCCTGGTTCGGTCCTCCAGTTGATGTTACTCAACCTTCAACCTGCTCATGGATAGATCGCCCGGTTTCGGGTCTATTTCCAGCGACTGGTCGCCCAGTTAAGACTCGATTTCTCTACGCCTCCCCTATACGGTTAAGCTCGCCACTGAAAATAAGTCGCTGACCCATTATACAAAAGGTACGCGGTCACCAAACAAGTTGGCTCCCACTGCTTGTACGCATACGGTTTCAGGATCTATTTCACTCCCCTCTCCGGGGTTCTTTTCGCCTTTCCCTCACGGTACTGGTTCACTATCGGTCAGTCAGGAGTATTTAGCCTTGGAGGATGGTCCCCCCGTCTTCAGTCAAGGTTTCACGTGCCTCGACCTACTCGATTTCACAACACTCAGGTTTCGGTTACGGGGCTATCACCCACTATGGCCAGACTTCCCAGTCTGTTCACCTACCAGTTGTGTTGCTTAAGGGCTGGTCCCCGTTCGCTCGCCGCTACTAGGGGAATCTCGGTTGATTTCTTTTCCTCGGGGTACTTAGATGTTTCAGTTCCCCCGGTTCGCCTCTCATGTCTATATATTCAACATGAGATACCCAAGTTACCTTGGGTGGGTTTCCCCATTCAGAGATGTCCGGGTCGCAGGTCGTTTGCCACCTCGCCGAACCTTATCGCAGGCTTCCACGTCTTTCATCGCCTCTGACTGCCTAGGCATCCACCGTATGCGCTTCATCGCTTGACCATATAACCCCAAAGGGTCTGTCAATCGATGATGTCACGACAATTGCCGGATACGCTTGAAACGTATCTTACTTTGTCAGCATGATATACATTGTTAAAGAGCGT
>NZ_PYVV01000029.1:3664-5266 GCF_003056325.1 Halomonas sp. BN3-1
TGATCAGGTAATTCATTGTGAGCACTTACCGACAGTCAGATGACGTGTCGTTTAAGGAGGTGATCCAGCCGCAGGTTCCCCTACGGCTACCTTGTTACGACTTCACCCCAGTCATGAACCACACCGTGGTGATCGCCCTCCGAAGTTAGGCTAACCACTTCTGGTGCAGTCCACTCCCATGGTGTGACGGGCGGTGTGTACAAGGCCCGGGAACGTATTCACCGTGACATTCTGATTCACGATTACTAGCGATTCCGACTTCACGGAGTCGAGTTGCAGACTCCGATCCGGACTGAGACCGGCTTTATGGGATTAGCTCCACCTCGCGGATTCGCAACCCATTGTACCGGCCATTGTAGCACGTGTGTAGCCCTACCCGTAAGGGCCATGATGACTTGACGTCGTCCCCACCTTCCTCCGGTTTGTCACCGGCAGTCTCCCTAGAGTTCCCGACCGAATCGCTGGCAAATAGGGACAAGGGTTGCGCTCGTTACGGGACTTAACCCAACATTTCACAACACGAGCTGACGACAGCCATGCAGCACCTGTCTGAGAGTTCCCGAAGGCACCAATCCATCTCTGGAAAGTTCTCTCGATGTCAAGGGTAGGTAAGGTTCTTCGCGTTGCATCGAATTAAACCACATGCTCCACCGCTTGTGCGGGCCCCCGTCAATTCATTTGAGTTTTAACCTTGCGGCCGTACTCCCCAGGCGGTCGACTTATCGCGTTAACTGCGCCACAAAGCTCTCAAGGAGCCCAACGGCTAGTCGACATCGTTTACGGCGTGGACTACCAGGGTATCTAATCCTGTTTGCTACCCACGCTTTCGCACCTCAGCGTCAGTGTCAGTCCAGAAGGCCGCCTTCGCCACTGGTATTCCTCCCGATCTCTACGCATTTCACCGCTACACCGGGAATTCTACCTTCCTCTCCTGCACTCTAGCCTGACAGTTCCGGATGCCGTTCCCAGGTTGAGCCCGGGGCTTTCACAACCGGCTTATCAAGCCGCCTACGCGCGCTTTACGCCCAGTAATTCCGATTAACGCTCGCACCCTCCGTATTACCGCGGCTGCTGGCACGGAGTTAGCCGGTGCTTCTTCTGTGAGTGATGTCCTCCCTCGAGGGTATTAACCTCAAGGCTTTCTTCCTCACTGAAAGTGCTTTACAACCCGAAGGCCTTCTTCACACACGCGGCATGGCTGGATCAGGCTTTCGCCCATTGTCCAATATTCCCCACTGCTGCCTCCCGTAGGAGTTCGGGCCGTGTCTCAGTCCCGATGTGGCTGATCATCCTCTCAGACCAGCTACGGATCGCAGCCTTGGTGAGCCGTTACCTCACCAACTAGCTAATCCGACATAGGCTCATCCGATAGCGCAAGGTCCGAAGATCCCCTGCTTTCCCCCGTAGGGCGTATGCGGTATTAGCCTGGGTTTCCCCAGGTTATCCCCCACTACCGGGCAGATTCCTATGCATTACTCACCCGTCCGCCGCTCGACGCCTCCTAGCAAGCTAGGATCGTTTCCGCTCGACTTGCATGTGTTAGGCCTGCCGCCAGCGTTCAATCTGAGCCATGATCAAACTCTTCAGTTTAAAGTCTGATAG
>NZ_PYVV01000003.1:0-368993 GCF_003056325.1 Halomonas sp. BN3-1
ATCGAGTGACCTTCACGCATCAGCATGATGGTGGCACGTTCTTCAGCAGTAAGGTGGTGGTAGCAATGAGTCATAGCGATAGCGTACCTGATCGATCAGGTGTTGCACTTGCTCATTGAGACCGCCCACCAAGGGTTTCCAGACGAATGGCCATCTGAGGATTGAAGACTGGAAGAATGATGGCCATGAAGCACAGTTGGTCAGCCCGATATTCTTTGTTTCAGAAAGTAATGAGGCCAATGTAAAGACAGCGCTGCTTTACGAGTACTCGACGAATGGGTATGCCCTGGGAGACCGAGTGGCGTACAGGGTCGAGACGTTGGTGGATGGCGAATGGTCTGTATATTCAGATGCTTCTTTAACACCGTCAACCAGTTGGAAGACCTGGGATGCCGGATTTCTCGAAGCGGGGCAGTATCGAATTGTTCTCGAGATGGATAACGGAGCTGGTGGTGATGATTATCTTGCCATCGATAATATCCGTTTGGAAGAAAGAGAATACGATGTTTTCTCTTTCTTTGAGCGTGGAGAGGCAGAGATACTGGCTTCTGCAAGCGAACTGGAGATTCCGTTGTATGCTGGTGGGGAAGTGAGTAGTGAGAAAAGTGTCAGTGGCGATGAGCTTTTCGGCAGGTCGGGTGATGATGTTATTTTTGGAGACTCAATAGATACAGATGGATTGAGTTGGGTGAATGGTGATAGTGGTGAAACCTTTCTGCCGGGGCAGCACGACGGTTTTGGGTTTGAAGGTTTGCTGGAGTACTTGAAGTGGGCAGTCAACGATGGAGATATGGCTTCCGGGCAGCAGGTGCGCCAGTACATACGGGATAATCACCAGAGCCTGTGGGGTAACAGTCGAACTGACGGGGGACGGGATACACTGGATGGTGGTGAAGGCGACGATATCCTGGTCGGGGGTGGTGGCATTGACCTGCTCAAGGGAGGTGCGGGTAATGATCTTCTCGTAGGGGGGAAAGGTGCTGATACCTTCGCGTACCATCTTGCCCATCTTTCGAGAAATGAAGCTCAAGAAGAAGACACTATTGTGGACTTTACCTTGGGTTACTTCGGTAGGTTTTCTCAAGGCGATCGCCTGGATCTTTCTGATGTTGTTGAAGTGGACGAAGAGGGATCAATATCGAAGTATCTTTTAGCTCGACAGTCGGGGGAAGATACCTTGATTTCGGTCGACTCCGACGGCGTGATAGGTGACTCGGGGGAGCATGCAGACCTTTCGATCATGTTGCTAGACGTGGACATGGCGGGTAGCACCAGCGAACAGTTTCTCTCCACCTTGATCGATAACGGTCAATTGGTCGTGTAGCAGTCGCAGCTATACTGATGCGTCAAGCCCGGCTAATGCCGGGCTTTAATGAGATGGTCAGCCTGACCTCCTGAATTCAAGCAATAAGCCCAGCAGGCTATGCTTGCTGGGCTTCTTCTTTTCAGAGGACCACGCTCATGACCGCTCCCGCCATCATCGGCATCGACCTGGGCAAACGCTGCTTCCATCGGCATGCTCAAACTCGCCACGGCAAACCCTTGTTCCGCAAGGCGTTGTCACGCCAGAAACGGCTGTCGCAATTGGCTCAGCAACCTGCCTGTCGGGTGGTCGTGGAACCCTGTGCCGGAAGCCATTGACGGGCCCGTCAGATCCAGGCGTTAGGGCACGACGTACGGCTGATTTCGCCCCAGTACGTCAAGCCCTTCGTCTAGACCAATAAGAACGATTTCGTCGATGCCGAGGTGATCTGCGAAGCGGCCTCACGTCCGGTCATGCGCTTCGCAGCGATCAAGAGCGAAGACCAGCAGATCCTCTGTGCGCTACACCGTACTCGTCAAGGGCTGGTCGCCGAACGCACGGCGATCATGAATCTCCTGCACGGCTTCCTGCTCGAATTCGGGGTGGCCTTGCCGGTCGAGCATGCGGCGATCCGTCGTCTCACGAGCTATCTGGAAGGCTTGCCACCCGCTTTCGTGGCGCTGGCTTAACGCCCCCAAGGGCGCTGCACCTGGCTAGGGCTTGTCTGAAAAGTGCCTGCGCTCGGTAATACGGCGTTAAAAATCGGATCAAAATGCTCATTTACACCCCGTAAACTGCGCTTTCTCACCGATTTTTGCCTTGTCTAACCTTCGCTCGTCGACTTTTCGGACAGCGCCTAAGTGACGAGATCGAGGTTCTCGAGAAAACGCTCGAGCAGCATACCCGCTGTAATGAGAGTGCCCACCGCTTGTCGGCTTTCGATTACGGCTGGCTATGACTGCGTGGATAAGATGCAAACTACCAGTAGCCGCAATGTTTCTGAAACTGACCGGTGGTTTTGTGCCTTTTGATGTCCTTAATCAACCGAAATAAAGAAATGATCTGTGTCACGTTTTGCAATGGAAGTGACGGTGCTGCGCGTGTAGGTTTTTCTGGCTGTTTTTATTCATGCTAGTTTTGTGTCTGTAAGGTAAGTTTTTGTGCGCTATTTTTTTGACTTTTCTTACCTTGGTACAGGAGTTTATGAGGTGGAAGAGCGGTTGAAGATGGTTTTTATATAGAAGTTTATTTCTTGGTTGTGCATAAATTCGTCACGTAACTGTAGGTGGCAAGGAGGTCGGGGTGAGTGAATGGGATGGCCGTACTTTTTGGTTCGTTGACTCGCTCAAAACAGCAAAAATCGGGACCAGAAGCGTTTATATCTCCTGTATCCTGGTGTCGCTGTCCGCTGTAGGGATGACGTCTGGGCTGGGGGTGGGTAAAGCAGAGGCTAGCCCCCTCGTTGATGGCTGTTCGACTGCGGGTGGCGAGGTCGGAAAGACAACGTCAGAGGAGGCAGCGATACCTCTGGCGTCACCGATTAAAGATAGATGCGTGATACCGAATGAGGCGTCGACGCCTGCCGACAAGCCTGAACAGTTGGTCGTCAATCGTTATCTGGCGCCGATGGGTATCCAGCCCGCTGCGGGGGCATCTGCCATCCATATAGGCACCGGTGCCGTTGGCGATGGTGATGCATCTATAGCGATGGGCTACTATGCGACCACGAGTGCGGCGGCAGATTCTGGTGTTGCCCTGGGTGATCAGGCCGTTACCAGCGGTTTGGCCGGTGTCTCCATTGGGCGTGGAGCCTACGTGACAAGCAAGAATGGCGTTGCTATCGGTGGTGGGGCGCTGTCGAGCGGCACCGTCACTCGATTGAACGGCGCACAAGCTAAAGGTGTAAACGCCATAGCCATTGGCGGAGACCTGACCGGAGGGTCCGTTGCCAGCGCCACCTCGAGTCTTGCTATTGGCGCAAAGGCGACGTCCACGGCGACCAATGCGACGTCACTCGGTGCCACGGCTAAAGCGACAGGCGGCCACTCCACGGCACTGGGATCGGGCAGTGTTGCCAAGGGCGCGAAAAGTGTCAGTGTTGGCCATCTCAACATTTCCAATGGCGACAATAGCCTTGCATTGGGTGAGAGCAACTCAACATCGACAGGTGCCAAGAGCGCGATTGCCATTGGTACTTCCAACAAGATTGAAGGCGCATCGACATATGCGTCTGCGATTGGTCTCAACAACACCGTTAAAGGCAATGCAGTCCGGGTCGTTGGAAATACCAATAACGTGACTAGCGATTTTTCCGGTGTTTTCGGCTCAAGTAACACGCTGTCATCGACTGCCACAGGCGCCAATGTGGTAGGTCTTCAAAATACCGTCGCCGGCGGCTCTACCAATGTCGTGGGAAATTGGTCGAAAGCGAGTGGCAACTACTCCATGGTGCTCGGTGATTCCGGAGAGGCGTCCGCCAGCAACGCCATTGCCATCGGTACCAATGCCAAGGCCAGCGTGGCCAACAGCGTGGCCTTGGGTAACGGCGCCACCACCGAGGCGGTGGTGGGAACCACCCAGGCTACCATCGCGGGCAAGAGCTACAGTTTCGCCGGTGCGGCACCCACAGGCACTCTGAGCCTTGGCGCGGCGGCAACGACCGATAGCGGGGGCAATGCGGTAGCCAGCGTCGAGCGTACTATTACTCACGTAGCGGCTGGACGGTTATCTGTCACCAGCACCGATGCCGTTAACGGCAGTCAGCTGAACGCTACCAATCAGGCGCTGGGAGAACTGTCTGAAGGCGTGCAGGCGTTGGGAGATCTGTCAGACGGAGTGGTGGTCTACGATCGCGGCACCGGTGGCACGCTCAATGAGGGCAGCATCACCCTGGCCGGTGACGCCGGTACCCGGATCACCAATCTCACCGACGCCACCCTGTCCACCGACAGCACCGATGCGGTCACCGGCCGTCAGTTGAACGCGACCAATGTGCGGGTGACCCAGAACGAAGGCGATATCGCCAATCTCACCAGCAACCTGGGGGATATCGCCGCTGACAGCACGTACTACCAGGCCAAATCTAGTGGTAGCGGCGCCAGTTCCAGCGGCACTGACAGCCTGGCGATGGGGCCGGCGGCGGTGTCCTCGGCAACCAACGGGGTGGCTATCGGCAATGGCGCGAAGGCCAGCGTCGCCAACAGCGTAGCCTTGGGTAACGGTGCCACCACGGAAGCGGCGGTGGCCACCACCACGGCCACCGTGGCCGGTACTGACTACGCCTTGGCCGGCAGCAGCCCGACCGGTACGGTCAGCGTGGGCACCAGCGGCAGCGAGCGCACCATCACCCACGTGGCAGCAGGTCGACTCTCGGCCACCAGTACCGACGCGGTCAACGGCAGCCAGCTCCATGCCACCAATCAGGCACTGGGGGATCTGGCCGAGGGCGTAGTGGTCTACGACCGCGGTACCGGTGGCACGCTCAATGAGGGCAGCATCACCCTGGCCGGTGATGCCGGCACCCGGATCACCAACCTGACCGACGCCACCCTGTCCACCGACAGCACCGACGCGGTCACCGGCCGTCAGTTGAACGCGACCAATATCCAAGTGACCCAGAACGAAGGGGATATCACCAATCTCACCACCAACCTGGGGGATATCGCCGCCGACAGCACGTACTACCAGGCAAAATCCAGCGGTAGCGGCGCTAGCGCCAGCGGCACCGACAGCCTGGCGATGGGGCCGGCGGCGGTGTCCTCGGCAACCAATGGGGTGGCTATCGGCAATGGCGCGAAGGCCAGCGTCGCCAACAGCGTAGCCTTGGGTAACGGTGCCACCACGGAAGCGGCAGTGGCCACCACCACGGCCACCGTGGCCGGTACTGACTACGCCTTGGCCGGCAGCAGCCCGACCGGTACGGTCAGCGTGGGCACTAGCGGCAGCGAGCGCACTATCACCCACGTGGCAGCAGGTCGACTCTCGGCCACCAGTACCGACGCGGTCAACGGCAGCCAGCTCCATGCCACCAACCAGGCCCTTGGGGATCTGGCCGAGGGCGCAGTGGTCTACGACCGCGGTGCCGGTGGCACGCTCAATGAGGGCAGGATCACCCTGGCCGGCGATGCCGGCACCCGAATCACCAATCTGACCGATGGCACCCTGTCCTCCGACAGCACCGATGCGGTCACCGGCCGTCAGTTGAACGCGACCAATATCCGAGTGACCCAGAACGAAGGGGATATCACCAATCTCACCACCAACCTGGGGGATCTGGCGGCCGGTGCGGTGGTCTACGACCGCAGTGACGACGGCACGCTCAATGAGGGTAGTATTACCCTGGCCGGTGATGCCGGCACCCGGATCACCAATCTGACCGACGCCACCCTGTCCACCGACAGTACCGACGCGGTCACTGGCCGTCAGTTGAACGCCACCAATGTGCGGGTGACCCAGAACGAAGGCGATATCGCCAATCTCACCAGCAACCTGGGGGATCTGGCGGCCGGTGCGGTGGTCTACGACCGCAGTGACGACGGCACGCTCAATGAGGGTAGTATTACCCTGGCCGGTGATGCCGGCACCCGGATCACCAATCTGACCGACGCCACCCTGTCCACCGACAGCACCGATGCGGTCACCGGTCGTCAGTTGAACGCCACCAATGTGCGGGTGACCCAGAACGAAGGGGATATCACCAATCTCACCACCAACCTGGGGGATCTGGCGGCCGGTGCGGTGGTCTACGACCGCAGTGACGACGGCACGCTCAATGAGGGTAGTATCACCCTGGCCGGCGATGCCGGCACCCGGATCACCAATCTGACCGACGCCACCCTGTCCACCGACAGCACCGATGCGGTCACCGGCCGTCAGTTGAACGCCACCAATGTGCGGGTGACCAAGAACGAAGGCGATATCACCAATCTCACCACTAACCTGGGGGATCTGGCGGCCGGTGCGGTGGTCTACGACCGTAGCGACGACGGCACGCTCAATGAGGGCAGTATCACCCTGGCCGGTGATGCCGGCACCCGGATCACCAATCTGACCGACGCCACCCTGTCCACCGACAGCACCGATGCGGTCACCGGCCGTCAGTTGAACGCCACCAATGTGAGGGTGACCCAGAACGAAGGCGATATCACCAATCTCACCACCAACCTGGGGGATATCGCCGCCGACAGCGCGTACTACCAGGCCAAATCCAGCGGTAGCGGCGCCAGTGCCAGCGGCACCGACAGCCTGGCGATGGGGCCGGCGGCGGTGTCCTCGGCAACCAATGCGGTGTCCATCGGCAATGGCGCTTCAAGCTCGGTGTTTGGCGGCGTGGCACTGGGCAGCGGAGCGATCGCGAACCGCGAGGTGGCGAAGGTCTCCGGCCAGATCGTCGTGGGCAATGCCACCATTCAGTACAACACTTCGGACGCCGATCTAATGGGAGCGGTCTCCGTGGGGCGGGACGGTGAGTATCGCCAGTTGATCAACATCGCCGATGGTATCGAGGATCACGATGCGGTGACCATGCGTCAGCTCAAGGGGGCCGTGGGGTCGCTCTCGGATACGGGATCGCTGTATTTTCATGCCAACGGGGGAGGGGAAGTCGACGCCCTTGCCACCGGCGAAGGCTCCATCGCCATTGGGCCTGATACCACGGTCAATGGCGATGACGCCATCGGTATGGGGGTGAGCGCCAAGGTGGAGATAGGGGCAGCCGGTGCGGTTGCCATTGGCGACCAGAGCCACACCCTGCTGGAAGATGCGATTGCGGTCGGTAGTACGGCAGTGTCCTCGGGCGAGCAGGCGATAGCCCTGGGTGCTGGAGCCAGCGCCAATCAGGCTATGGATGTGGCGCTGGGGGCCCAGTCGACCTCACAGGAGGCAATAGGCACCGAGTCAGGCATTATCTTCGGTGAACAGCATGAATACGCCGGCACAAACCCCATTGCTACCGTCAGCATCGGTGACGAAGGGCAGGAGCGAACCTTGACCCACCTGGCCGCGGGTCGAATCTCCGCTACCAGTACCGATGCGGTCAATGGCAGCCAGCTCCATGCGACCAATAAGGCGCTTGAGGAAGTGGTGGCGTATGACCACTTCAACGACGGCAGCGTCGACTGGAACCACGTAACCCTGAAGTCGCCTGGTAGAGCCTTCGGCGGCACCGTGCTCGGTAATATTGCGGATGGGTCGCTTTCCGACACCAGTCTAGAGGCGGTCAACGGCAGTCAGCTCCACGCCACCAATGGTCGTCTCACCAATCTTGAAGGCGATGTCGGTGATATCCAGACGACCCTCGACAGCTTGGGGGGCGGCAGCGGCAACCCGGCCCAGAATGTCGTGCAATATGACCCAGATTCCAACCAGGGAAAGATCACTCTGGCTGGTGCCGACGGTGGTACCGTGATCAGCAATCTGGCCGAAGGCGATATCCATCAAGGCAGTACCGATGCGGTCAATGGTGGTCAGATCTGGGACTTGATGGAGGATATCGGCGACCTGGCACTGAGTGGTCAGGACACCAAGTACTTCCAGGCGAATTCGCAGGGAGACGCTGCCACTACTAGTGCTGCAGACACCGTTGCCATCGGAGGTGGCGCCAAGGCACAAGCTGAAGGAGGTGTTGCACTTGGTGATGGCGCTGTGGCCGATAGAGAAGGCATGAAGGGGGAGGAGGAAGCCTTTTCGCACGTGGCGGTGGAGTCATCCAAGGGAGCTGTTGCGGTCGGCAGCGAGGGTGGTGAACGTCAGATCACCCACGTCGCGGGGGGCACCGAGGACACCGATGCGGTCAATGTGCGCCAGCTCAGTGCCGTGCAAGAGGGAGCGGTCAACTACGATCGTAGCGAGGATGGCAGCGTCGACTACCACTCTGTCAGCCTGGGCAATGGCAGTGGCCCCACCCAGTTGCATAACGTGGCTGCCGGTTCGGCACCCACCGACGCGGTCAACATGTCGCAGCTCAATGAACTGAACCGCAAGTTCACTTCCGACTACAACCAACTCGACCACAAGATTGACGAAGTAGAGCGAGATGCCAGTGCGGGGATCGCGGCCCTGGCCGCCATGGGCGATGCACCCTATGTCGCAGGAAAGCTCACCTATCATGTGGGGACTGGCTACTACAACGGAGAATCGGCACTAGGTGTGAGCGTACGACGAACCGCTGATACTGGCCGCTGGAGTGTCGGGATGGGGATTGGCGCCTCCCACGGTGGCCCAACGGTCGGTCTGGGAATCTCCGGGGTCATCGATTGAGACCAGTGGGCAGGTCAAACGAAAACCTGGTCGTTCACCTTGGGTGTGGCTGTGTCGCAAGGCACAGCGGTACTGACGGTGTCGCGATCACGGATGGTGATCGGCGTCGATGCACAGTGACAGTGGGCGCGGAAGTTGAAGTAGCGGCATATGATGCTGCGGCCAGTGGAGTTACGAGCACAGCGGGTCAGTCGTTTCTTCCTGGTTCCTGCCCGGTTTCAAGGGCGTCCACGCGAAAGCGCAGGGCGCCCTTGTCGTTTTCGGCGCGAAAACGCACGTTGAAACCTCTCAGGCTGACACCGTACTGGCGATCGTCGTCACTGCCCTTGCTGCGATAGGCGGGGCGCGGGTCCTGGGCGAGGACCTGGGCGATCAAGCGACGCAAGGAACCATCGTTGTCGCTGCTGGAAAGCACCGCTTCGGCCTCGGCCGAGAACACCACCGGATGCTGCGTCGGCGCTTCAGGTGCAAAACCGGTACGGGCGTCGGGGCGACTCTCGGCCCAGGGCAGGTAGGGCTTGATATCCACCACTGGTGTGCCGTCGACCAGATCGGCGCTCTTGAGCACCAGGCTGACGCCGTCGCGCGTATCGATGTCGATCAACTCCACCAGCGAGAGCCCGAGACGGTTGGGGCGGTGGGTGCTGCGGCTGGCAAATACGCCTATTCGTGCATTTCCTCCCAGTCGAGGCGGACGGACCATCGCTTTCCAGTGGGGCGGACTAAGGTGAAAGATGAAGGTCAGCCACAGGTGGCTGAACCCCTCCAGCCCACGTACGGCCATGGGATTGGCGAAGTCGCCCTCCAGCACCAGACGAGCTCTGGCATCTTCTGCAAGCCCTGGCTGACGGGGTACGCCGAACTTGTCCGGGAAGTCGCTGCGTATGGTGCCGATGGGCGTCAGGGTATAGAGGTCGTCGGGCATGATCTGGTGAGGCTCTGATGTCGATGCTTTGATGTGGATGCTTTTACGTCGATGCTTTGATGTCGAAACTCTGATGACGCAGGAAGTGGGTCAGGGGTGACCTGAATGACTCCAGCAACGTGCTTGCAGGTATCGTGACATGACAAAGCTCCAGTTGGGCATGAAACAGCGTCGCCGGGCATCAGGGTGGTCAGGAGTGTTGGATCGAGCCCGTTATCTGATTAGGCTTGGCGAACCTCGACGCGCCGGATTATCCGTCTCCAGTCCTGCAGGAGTTCCCTACATGTCCGAACCCAGAATGTCGCAAGCCATGCCGGTCGAGCGACGTTCCCGTATTCACTATCGCGAGGCCCTCGCCAAGGATGGCTCGGATCAAGCCGAAGTGTTCTATCACGCCGTCATGATGGGGGCCAGTCGCCACTACAGTCTGGCCCAGCGTCAGGCCTGGGCTTCGGCGCTGCCCAGGGACGGTTCCGCCTGGCGTGCTCGTCAGGCATTGTTTACTACCCTGGTGGCCGAGTGTGACGGTCGCTGCGTCGGCTTTGTCGAGTTGGACCCCGGTCGCGCGCGCGTCGAGACGCTCTATGTGTGGCCCTCGCTGACCGGCCAGGGCATCGGCGGCCGCTTGCTGTCGCTTGCCGAGGAGCGCCTGAGAAACGCCGGCGCCCGGCGGATGATCATCGAAGCCAGCCTGATGCTGGCAGAGCCACTGCTCGACGCCGGCTGGGAATCCCACGGTGAAGAGTGGGTCGAGCGCGCCGGAGAGCTGCTGCCACGGCTATGCATGAGCAAGCCGTTGGAGTGACCTCCGCTGGACGCTGGAGAGAGCCCCCGCTAGAGAGAGACCCCGCTAGAGAGAGCCCCCCGCTGGAGAGCCCCCTGAGAGTAATCTCCAGGAGTGACCCCGATAGTGCCCTTCAAGAGTAGCCCCCAGGCATGGGCCAGGGTCCAGGCCGGGGGATCGCTTGTCGAAACGGGCAGGGCCTCAGCCCGCCGGGCCTTCCTCGACCATGCGCATGGACAGGTCGATGGCCTTCACGTCCTTGGTCAGTGCGCCGCTCGAGATGCAGTCGACACCTGTCTGGGCGATGGCTTTCAGCGTCGTCTCGTCGACATTGCCGGACGCCTCCAGCGTCGCCTGGCCTGCGACGCGGCGCACCGCTTCTCGCATGTCATCCAGTGAGAAGTTGTCGAGCATGATCACGTCGGCGCCGGCGGCCAGCGCCTGATCCAGTTCCTCGAAGGTCTCGACTTCCACCTCCACCGTCAGGTCACGCGCGATGCTGCGGGCCTCCTTCACGGCGCCGGCGATGCCGCCGCAGGCCGAGATATGGTTTTCCTTGATCAGGAAGGCGTCGTAGAGGCCGATCCGATGGTTGCAGCCACCGCCACAGGCCACCGCGTACTTCTGGGCGATACGCAGACCTGGCAACGTCTTGCGGGTGTCGAGCAGCCGCACACCGGTGCCCTCGAGCAGGTCGACGTAGTGGCGGGTGCGCGTGGCGGTGGCCGACAGCGTCTGCAGCAGGTTGAGAGCCGCGCGCTCGCCGGTCAGCAGGCTGCGTGCGGGGCCTGCCAGTTCGAGAAAGGGCTCGTCTGGCGTCAGTCGATCGCCGTCCGCGGCGTGCCAGGTCAGAGCGACCCGGGGATCGAGGCGGCGGAACAGCTCGTCGACCCAGGCCACGCCGCAGAGTATCGCCGGCTCGCGGCTGATGACGCGGGCCTTGCCCAGATGCTTTTCGGGAATCAGTTGGGCGGTGATGTCCACCGGACCGACGTCCTCGGCCAGCAGGCGAGCGGCACTGTTGCGGATGTCTTCGGCAAGGGCGTCCTGAAAGTGCATGGGTATCTCTGTATTGCGGCGCGTGGAGCCGACATTATAGGGGCACTAGCACCTCGACGTCAGTGGGCGAGGTGACGATCCCATATTCAGACAATGGAGACACCAGCATGCAGTGTCACGACGGGTGGCTCGACGGGGCCAGGCGAGTGCCTTCGCCCAACGTCAATGAACGACCCGAACGAGAAATATCGGCGGTGGTGGTGCATTCCATCAGTCTGCCGCCGGGTCAATTCGGCGGCGAGCACATCGAGGAACTATTCACCAACCGTCTGGATCCCGAGGCCCACCCTTACTTCGCGAGTATCGCCGGACTCAAGGTCTCGGCGCATCTGTTGATCCGTCGCGACGGAGAGTGTGTTCAGTTTGCGCCCTTCGAGGCGAGGGCCTGGCACGCGGGACGCTCCAGCTGGTTCGATGGCCATTGCCTGCGCCGCGAGCTCAACGACTTCTCGATCGGGATCGAGCTCGAAGGGGACGAGGTGTCGCCCTATCGAGACGCCCAGTACCGTGCCCTGGCCCAGGTGCTGCACGCGCTGTTTGACGCCTACCCCGAGATCACCCCCCAACGACTGACCAGTCACGCGCGAATCGCTCCCCTGCGAAAGACCGATCCCGGCCCCTCCTTCGACTGGGCGTACCTGCGGCGCTGTTTGCAGCACCGCTAGATGAAGATGCCATGCATCGTTTCGGCATAGCGCGAGCCATCACCTTCAGGTCAAACGGTAGTTTGTTTACAAGTGGCTGACTTGAGGCGCTTAAGTCATACCCCCTTTGGGTTAAGCCATTGTGTTGCAGTGCAATATGAGGTAATTGAAAAATATTTCCATAGCTGCTTCAATTGGCAGTGCAGGGCGTTTGAGGTATCTTCTTGCCCAATCGTGCTCGTTTGGCACGGACATTCTAGTAATATTACTACATGCCTGACGCTGCGAGGCGGGCGGGGAATCACCCCCTCTATCCCGCTCGCTCATTGGCCTCGATCGTGGGGCAATGGACCCCCATCGTCATTCGGAGAGACGTTCTATGAGTCTTGGTTCAAGAGAAGATCTCGATCCGGTCGAAACCCAGGAATGGTTGGATTCCCTGGAGTCTGTTCTGGATCGTGAGGGCGAGGATCGTGCCCGGTACCTGATGACGCGGCTCGCCGACCGTTATCGCCAGGACGGCATGCAGGTGCCCTTCTCGGTCACCACCCCGCATCGCAACACCATTCCGGTGCACTGCGAGGCCCCGATGCCTGGCGATCTGTTCATGGAGCGTCGTATTCGCTCGGTGATCCGCTACAACGCCATCGCTCAGGTCATTCGCAACAACAAGGCGAAGCCGGGACTGGGTGGCCACATCGCCAGCTTCATGTCCTCCGCGACTCTCTACGACGTGGGCTTCAACCATTTCTTCCGTGCCCCCAACGGCGACTTCGAAGGCGACCTGATCTACATCCAGGGTCACGTGGCACCGGGCATCTACGCCCGCGCCTACCTCGAGGGCCGGCTGACCGAAGAGCAGATGGACAGCTACCGCCAGGAAGTCGATGGCAACGGCCTGTCATCCTACCCGCACCCGTGGCTGATGCCGGAGTTCTGGCAGTTCCCGACGGTTTCCATGGGTCTGGGCCCGATCCAGGCGATCTACCAGGCCCACGTCATGAAGTACCTGCACTCCCGTGAGCTGCACGACATGCAGGATCGCAAGATCTGGTGCTTCATGGGCGACGGTGAGTGTGACGAGCCGGAATCTCTCGGCGCCATCCACCTGGCCAGCCGCGAGAAGCTCGACAATCTGATCTTTGTTATCAACTGCAACCTGCAGCGTCTCGATGGCCCGGTGCGCGGCAACTCCCGCATCATCGACGAGCTCGAGGGTGTCTTCCGCGGTGCCGGCTGGAACGTGCTCAAGGTCGTCTGGGGTCGTCACTGGGACCCGCTCTTCGAGAAGGATAAGAAGGGCATGCTGCAGAAGCGCATGGACGAGGCGGTCGACGGCGACTACCAGAACTACAAGGCCAACGGCGGTGCCTACACCCGTGAGCACTTCTTCGGCAAGTACCCGGAGACCGCCGACCTGGTCAAGGACATGTCCGACGAGGACATCTGGAAGCTCAATCGCGGTGGCCACGATCCGTTCAAGGTCTACGCGGCGTACCACGAGGCGACCACCAAACCCAATGGTCGCCCCACCGTGATCCTGGCGCATACCGTCAAGGGCTACGGCATGGGTGGCGGCGACGGCGAGGCGGCCAACGAGGCGCACCAGGTCAAGACCATGGAGTACGAGGCGCTCAAGCGCTTCCGTGATCGCTTCGGCATCCCGATCTCCGACGACCAGCTCAAGGAAGTGCCGTACTACAAGCCGGACGACGATTCGCCCGAAATGAAGTACATGCACTATCAGCGCGAACAGCTAGGCGGCTATCTGCCGAGCCGTCGCAATGACTTCGAGGCGCTCGAGATTCCCGGCCTCGATGACAAGACCTTCGCCTCCCAGACCGGCGGCTCCAAGGGCCGCGAAGTGTCCACCACCATGGCCTTCGTGCGGATCCTCAATGGCCTGGTCAAGGACAAGAAGATCGGCAAGCGGGTGGTCCCGATCATCCCCGACGAGGCGCGCACCTTCGGTATGGAGGGCATGTTCCGTCAGCTCGGTATCTACACCTCCGAAGGCCAGAAGTACGAGCCGGTCGACAAGGGCCAGATCATGTTCTACCGCGAGGATCAGAAGGGTCAGATCCTCGAGGAAGGCATCACCGAGGCCGGCGCCATGTCTGCCTGGATTGCCGCGGCCACCTCGTACTCGAACAACAACACCACTCTGCTGCCGTTCTACATCTACTACTCGATGTTCGGCTTCCAGCGGATCGGTGATCTGGCCTGGGCCGCCGGTGACATGCAGGCTCGCGGCTTCCTGTGCGGTGGTACCGCCGGTCGTACCACGCTCAACGGCGAGGGTCTCCAGCACCAGGACGGTCACAGCCTGCTGCAGGCAGCGATGATCCCGAACTGCCGCACCTATGACCCGACCTACGGGCACGAAGTCGCGGTCATCGTGCAGGATGGTCTGAAGCGGATGTTCTCCGACAAGGAAAACTGCTTCTACTACCTGACCCTGATGAACGAGAACTACGAGCACCCCGAGCTCGAGGAGATTCCCGCCGAGGACATCATCAAGGGCATGTACCTGCTGCGCGAGACCAAGGGCAAGAAGGGCCACGTCCAGCTGCTGGGCTCCGGTACCATCCTGCGCGAGGTCGAGGCTGCCGCCGAGATACTGGCCGAAGAGTGGGGTGTGGGCTCCGACATCTGGAGCGTGACCAGCTTCAATGAGCTGCGTCGCGAGGCCCTGGGGCTCGATCGTCAGGCCTTCATCAACCCGGATGCGGACCCCGAGAAGCCTCACGTCACCAAGTGTCTGGAAGGGCGCAAGGGACCGGCGATCGCCTCGACCGACTACATGAAGCTGTACGCCGACCAGGTCCGCGCCTGGGTGCCGACCGACTATCATGTACTGGGCACCGACGGCTATGGTCGCTCCGACACCCGCGAAGCGCTTCGCCGGTTCTTCGAGGTCGACCGCTACTACGTCACCGTGGCGGCGCTCAAGGCGCTGGCCGATCGTGACGAGATCGACCGCAAGGTCGTGGCCGAGGCACTCAAGAAGTACGACATCGACCCGAACAAGCCCAACCCGCTCGAGGTGTAAGGCATCGGTTGGACTGTCCGGTGGCATGGCGGGCCGGTGGCCCGCCTCCGTCAAGAGTTTGAAGGAGCGCGACCTTGAGTAGCGAAATCATCAAAGTGCCCGATATCGGTGGTGACACCGATGTGGAAATCATCGAAGTCGCGGTGTCCGAAGGTGACGTGATCGAGCCGGAAGACACCCTGATTACCCTGGAATCCGACAAGGCCAGCATGGACGTGCCGGCGCCCAAGGGCGGCAAGGTCCTCAAGGTTCTGGTCAAGGAAGGCGACACCGTCTCGGAAGGCGATGACATCGTCGAGATCGAGGCCGAAGGTGGTGGCGACGCCGACGAGGATGCTGACGCCGACGCCGATTCGGCTGAAGAGTCGCAGGCCGATTCCGGCGGCGACGAGCAGGAAGCGCCCAAGTCCGACGACAAGCCGGCACCGAAGAAGAAGAGCGGCGGTGGCAGCAAGACCGTCGAGATCAAGGTGCCGGACCTGGGTGGCTCCAGCGACGTCGAGATCATCGAGGTGGCGGTGTCCGAAGGCGACGAGGTCGGCGAGGAAGACACCCTGATCACCCTGGAGTCCGACAAGGCCTCCATGGACGTGCCGAGCCCCCACGCCGGCAAGTTGGTCAGCCTGAACGTCAAGGAAGGGGATACCGTCTCCGAAGGTGACGTCATCGGCTCCATGGAAGTCGCCGGTGAAGGCGATGATGGCGATGACGACTCTGCCGATGAGTCTGCCGATGAGTCTGCCGATGATAGTGCAGCCGAGTCCGCCGAAAGCGCGTCGGAAGAGCAGGAAGAGGACGATTCCGACGACGAGGCCGCCGAAGGTGGTCGTCAGGAGGTTCGTGTCCCCGACCTGTCCGGTTCCAGCGACGTGCCGATCATCGAGATGGCCGTCAGCGAAGGTGACGAGGTGGACGTCGAGGACGCCCTGATCACCCTGGAGTCCGACAAGGCCTCCATGGACGTGCCGAGTCCGTTCAAGGGCAAGGTGGTGGAGCTGTCGGTGAAGGAAGGCGACAGTGTCTCCGAGGGTGACCTGATCGGCTACATCGAGGTCGCCGGCGCGGCGCCCAAGAAGAAGGCGCCGAAGAAGGACGCTCCCAAGAAGGACGCCCCGAAAAAGGATGCCCCGAAGAAGGACGCGCCCAAGCAGCAGGCGGCGTCCGGTCAGGGCTCTGCGGTGGCCGACAAGCCGCGTGATGCCAAGAGCGTCCACGCCGGCCCTGCGGTGCGCATGCTGGCCCGCGAACTGGGTGTCGACCTGGCCCTGGTGAAGCCCTCCGGTCCCAAGGACCGAGTGCTCAAGGAAGACGTGCAGAACTACGTCAAGCAGGCCATGGCCAACCAGGGCAAGGGCAAGAGCGACGCCGCTGCGGCACCTGCTGCCGGGGGCTCTGGCATTCCGCCGATCCCGGATCAGGACTTCAGCCAGTTCGGCGAGATCGAAGAGAAGCAGATGGGCCGCCTGATGAAGATGGGCGCCAACAATCTGCATCGCAGCTGGGTCAATATTCCCCACGTCACGCAGTTCGACGAGGCGGACATCACCGAGCTCGAGGCCTTCCGCAAGTCGATGAAGGCCGAGGCGGAAGCCCAGGGCGCCAAGCTGACTCCGCTGCCGTTCCTGATCAAGGCGTGCGCCTATGCCTTGAACAAGTACCCGCAGTTCAACGTCAGCCTCAAGGCCGACGGCGAGACCGTGGTGCAGAAGAAGTACGTGCACATCGGTATCGCCGTGGATACGCCCGATGGCCTGATGGTGCCGGTGATCCGTGATGCCGACAAGAAGTCGCTGATCGACCTGGCCAAGGAGTCGGTGGAGCTGGCCAAGAAGGCTCAGTCGAAGAAGCTCAAGCGTGACGAGATGACCGGTGGTTGCTTCACCATCTCGAGCCTGGGCTCCATCGGCGGGACCGCCTTCACGCCCATCGTGAACCCGCCGGAGGTGGCGATCCTCGGGGTCTCCAAGGCGTCGATGAAGCCAGTGTGGAATGGCGCGGACTTCCAGCCGCGACTGATGATGCCGCTGTCGCTGTCCTATGACCACCGTGCCGTCAACGGTGCCGATGCCGCGCGCTTTACCGCGTTGCTGGGACAGTTGTTGACCGACGTGCGTCGCCTTCTGCTGTAATTCAGGCTGAATGCGAGAACAGAACGGCGCCGCAAGGCGCCGTTTCTCGTCCTGCCGTCAGCTCTGACAGCGTGCCATGTGGATGTGCCAGGCCGGGCGAATCGTGACGCTTCTATGACTCCTGACCAAAGTGCAATCTAGATGCCAGCAGCTTGATGTTAAACGCTTTTTCTGCAGGTTTTCGGTGAGTTGCGTGTAACCTCAGGTTGTGTCGCCAAGACGGCACGGGTATTGTTCGCTTAACCCATTCTTCACCCCGACTTTTCGCTTTCTCGAAGGAGTTCCAACGATGCGTTTGATCCTCTTGGGTGCCCCGGGTGCCGGCAAGGGCACCCAGGCCCAATTCATCTGTGAGCGCTACGATATCCCGCAGATTTCCACTGGTGACATGCTGCGTGCAGCGGTCAAGGAAGGCAGTGAACTGGGCCTCAAGGTGAAGGAAATCATGACCACCGGTGGCCTGGTCTCCGATGACATCATCATCGCCCTGGTCAAGGAACGCATCGCCCAGCCTGACTGCGCCAACGGTTTCCTGTTTGACGGCTTCCCGCGCACCATTCCCCAGGCCGATGCCATGAAGGAAGGTGGCGTCAAGATCGACCACGTGCTCGAGATCGCCGTGGCCGACGAGGAAATCGTCAATCGTCTGGCGGGTCGTCGGGTCCACCCGGCGTCCGGCCGCGTCTACCACGTCGACCACAATCCGCCCAAGGAAGACGGCAAGGATGATGTGACCGGCGAGGCGCTGGTTCAGCGTGATGATGATCGCGAGAATACCGTTCGCAATCGTCTGTCGGTCTACCACGAGCAGACCGAGCCGCTGGTGGGCTACTACCAGCAATGGGCCCAGCAGGCGCCAGAAGATGCCCCCCGCTATCATCGCGTGGAAGGCGTGGGCAGTGTCGACGACATCACCCGTCAGGTGCGCGAGGCCCTCGAAGGCTGATCGACCGCACCACGCTTGCTGCATTCGACTCACGGCTCGCCCCAAGGCGGGCCGTGAGTCGTTTATAATGTGCCGGATTCACTACCAGGATGAGCCTGACATGACCTTGATTGTGGCCCTCGATGCCTCCTCGAGCGCCTGCTCCGCGGCCCTGCTGCGTCGCCAGGAGGGTAGCCCGGACGAGGTGATAGCGCGTTTTGCGCAGACCCCGCGAGAGCATACCCGCCGTCTGTTGCCGATGGTCGACGAAGTGCTGGCCGAGGCCGGGGTGGCGGCCAGCGAACTGGACGCCGTGGCCTACGGACGCGGACCAGGCTCCTTCACAGGCTTGCGGATTGCCGCGGGTGTGGCCCAGGGGCTGGCCTATGGACTGGACCGCCCGCTGGTCGGTGTATCGACGCTGGAGGCACTGGCGCTGGGCGGCCACCTGCGCCATCGCTATCGCTACATGGTCACCGCGCTGGACGCCCGCATGGGCGAAATCTACGTCGGTGCCTGGCGGGTCGAGGACGGGCGGCCGTTGGCACTGATGGACGAAGCGGTGCTGCCGCCCGAACGACTGGTGTTGCCCCGGGAGCATGAAGACCATGATTGGGTGGGACTGGGGTCTGGCTGGGCGCTGTGGGATCAGATGCCCGCCGAGATCCAGGCCAGCCTCAATCTGACCGTGACCGATGTCGACCCTGCCGCCGAGGACATGGTGCGCCTGGCCGTCGAGGTCTTTGCCGCAGGCGATGCCCAGCGTCCCCATGACGCCCAGCCCGTCTATCTGCGCGACCAGGTGGCCTGGAAGAAGACCGAGCGGAAGGCGCGTTCGTGAGTGTTCGCCTGAGCCCTGACCTGGCGCTGCCCTTCGTGTTGGACACCGATCCCGAGGCGGCGCTGGCGCTGGAACGGGATGACCAGGGTCGGCTGGTGCTGGTCGGTGACGAGGCCCGCTATGGCAAGCCGCTGTGGGTGGACTTCGTCGGTGGGCGAGCCGGCCACCGACGGCGTTTCGGCGGCGGGCGCGGTCAGCTGGTGGCTCGGGCCTGTGGTCTGGCCAAGGGCGTCACCCCGAGCATCATCGATGCCACCGCGGGTCTAGGCCGTGACGCCTTCGTGCTGGCGAGCCTGGGCGCCGAGGTGCTGCTGATCGAGCGGGTAGCCGCGATTGCGGCCCTGCTGGATGATGGACTCCAGCGTGCCCGGGAGGATAGCGACACTCAGGAAGCGGCGGCGCACATGCACCTTGCCCACGGCGACAGCAGTCGTGAGCTTGGCGCCATCGTGGCAGCGGCCGGGGTAGCCCCGGAGGTGATCCACCTGGACCCGATGTTCCCCCACCGCGACAAGTCGGCCCTGGTCAAGAAGGAGATGCGGCTGTTTCGCGAGTTGGCGGGGGACGATGACGATGCACCGCGGCTATTGGAAGCGGCGCTGGACGTCGCCAGCCACCGCGTGGTGGTCAAGCGTCCGCGCAAGGCGCCTGCCATAGCAGGCCCCGAGCCGAGGCATCGACTCGAGGAGAAGACCAGCCGCTACGACATCTACGTGCACCGCTCGCTCAAGGCTGAGCGCTGACCTCCGAGGGAGTCTCGATGGCCTCCTCGCGGTGACGGCTGATCAACGCCAGCCGCCGTCGCAGCGAGGCGTCGAGCAGGCGTGAGGCCCGCTGGGCCGCGCGCTTGAGGCACTCGTCGAAGTGCAGCCGGTCCTGCTCGAGCCACACCCAGCCTTCCTGTTCCAGGGTATCGATCAGGGTCTCGAACAGCTTGGGGTCGAAGAACTCCGGTGCCTCGCGGCCGCTGAGCAGTCCAAGGCGCTCCGACAGCGCACGCGAGCGCTCCTTCAGGGTGGCCCGGTCCAGTGCCCCCGATCCGGATCGCAGCAGCACCTCGATCAGCAGGGCGTTGCGCTCCAGCGATGGCTGGATCATGCGGCCGATCAGCTCGAGGCGTTCTCTGCCTTCGAGGCTTTCCACCGGCGTAAAGCCTTCGCCATGGCGCTCCAGCAGCCCCAGGTCCACCTGGACGGCAAGAATGGCCGCGAGGCGTTCTTTCATGTCCGCGCTTTCATCGACACAGAACTCCCGGGCCAGCGGTGGCCAAAGCGGCGTCAACAGGTCGCAGAGTTCGTGGAGGCTGCGTTGGTGGCGGCTGCGAAAGGCGAAGGCGACCAGCGCCGGCAGGGCGAACAGGTGCAGCACGTTGTTGCGATACCAGGCCAGCAGCGCCGCCTGCTCGGGCGTGGCGCTGACGATGTCACCAAGGCTATGGGCGTGGCGCTCGACCATGTCCAGGTCCACCGCCCTGGCGATGCAGGCTTCCGGAGACTCGTCGGGCAGACTGGGTCTTTCGCCGCAGGCGGGGCTGTCGGCCAGGCGACAGAGCAGGGCGAGCTGGTCTGTCAGGGTGGCGTACTCCAGGGCGCGGTGCGGGGACGAGAGTAGCGCGAGGCCTGTCAGGTTGATGGCATTCAGCGCCGCCACCCGGTTGATGCGCCGGGTCAGGGATCTGCCAAGCGTGGTGACCGTCGGTGCCAGCCAGTCGGGGCGCGGCGATTCGTCGTCTCGCCAGCCAGGGGCGTGGCTGTCGAGAAAGCCCCCGATGGGCAGCGGCTCGCCGATATTGACCGATACCCGGCCGTAGGGCTCGCGCAGACGTCCGAGCACCCGCAGCAGATCCAGCGGGGACTCCTTGCGCTTCTTGCCACCGCCCAGTTCGCGCTGGTAGCTGGAGTTCTCGAGAATGCGCTCGTAGCCGATATAGACCGGAACAAAGACCATCGGCCGCTCGTCGACCCGCTGGCAGCGCAGGAAGGACCGCAGTGTCATCGCCAGCATGCCGGGACGAGGCGTGAGCATGCGACCGCTGCGGGAACGACCGCCTTCGATGAAGTACTCCATCGGATAGCCCCGGGCCAGCAGGCGGTGCAGATATTCGTTGAACACCGCGCCGTAGAGGCGGTTGTCGCGAAAGCTGCGACGCAGGAAGAAGGCGCCACCACGTCTCAGCAAAGGGCCGATCAACGGCATGTCAAGGTTGCGTCCTGCGGCGATGTGGGGCGGCATCAAGCCTTCGCGGTAGAGCACGTAGGACAGCAGCAGGTAGTCGATATGGCTGCGGTGGCAGGGCACGTAGATCAGGGTGTGATCCTCGGCCAGGGCCTTGACCTCTTCCAGACCATTGACGTCGACGCCGTCGTAGAGCCGGTTCCACAGGCGCTTCAAGGCGCCGGCCAGAAAGCGCAGCACCGGATAGGTCATGTTGGCCGCGATCTCGTGGCCATAGCGTCTGGCGCGTCGCTTGAGTCGTTTGCGTGAGCTGGCCTTCTCTGCCAGTTGGTCGATCTCCCGACGCACCTCGTCGCTTGCCACCACTCCCTGAATCATCGTGCTGCGGTGCGACAGGTCCGGCCCCAGCACCCGCGTACGCACCCGGCGAAAGTGTACCCGCAACAGCCTTGCCGCCTTGCGGTTGGTGCGTGGGGCGTCACCGTCATGCAGTTCTTCGAGGTGCAGCGGGGCGCCGAACTGGATTTCCACGTCGCGGCCGTTGACCAGCACCGACAGCGCTCGCCGCAGTCGTCCGGTCAGGCGCCAGCTGTCCGCTGCCAGCAGATGCCAGAGACCGAAGTCCTTGCCCGGGGCTCGCCCCCAGAACACACTGACGGGCACCAGCTGTATCCGGGTGTCGCTGGTGATCAGCTCGGTGAAGGGCGCGACACCGGTGGCTTGGCCCGGCCACAGCCGGAACCGGCGTGCCGGCAGCGCCACGCAGCGCGGCAGGTTGCTGTCGGGCAGCGCCAACCGGCCACGCGCCGGGGGCAGGCCATGACGTTGGCAGTAGCTGTCCAGCAGCAGGGCGTCGCTCAGCGAGGGACGCGGTAGCACATAGAGCGTCGGCAGCTGCGGATCCAGCGCCAGTTTATCCGGCGTCGGTTCCGCCAGCCGAACCTCTGTCCACAGTTCGATGAGTCGGCGCAGCGGTGCGCGAAGCATGCCAGGCATAGCAATTCCGTTGTTCGGGGCAGTAGGCGAGGACCGTCTGCGGGCCATCCATGTCGTGCCGTCAGTATAACGATCGGTTAGGGTGGCGCCATGATCTGCTTGATATCCGGTTGATATGACACCGCCAGGGAGACGTGCAGCATGACCACCGCGTGGCGACAGCATAATCGCGTCGATCTATTGCCGGAGGCCGATCGCTTCCTGCCGGCGCTGTTCGAGGCGGTGGCCGAGGCCCGTCAAAGCGTGCTGATCGAACTTTATCTGATGGAGTCCGGCGAACTGGCCGACCGCGTCATCGAGGCGCTGGTGGCCGCATCGCAGCGCGGCGTCGCCGTCTATCTGCTGTTGGACGGTTTCGGCGCCATGGGGCTTTCAGGCCAGGATCGAGAACGCCTGGTCGCATCCGGCGTGTGGTTGCGGGACTTCAACCCGCTGGGCTGGCACTCGCTGGGACGCAACGTCAGTCGTGATCATCGCAAGCTGGTGGTGGTGGACCAGCGCCTGGCCTTTACCGGGGGCTTTGGCGCCGTCGATGAGTTCCTGGCGGCCTGGTTCGAGGTGGCCGTGCGTGTCGAGGGCCCGGTGGTGGACGACTGGGTGGCACTGTTTGCCCAGGTGTGGAACTCGCCGTTGACCAGAGGCGCCCCGCAGGCGCCGGCGCTGCCTCCGTCGAGTGGCGAGAGGCGCCATGACCCTGGAGTCAGGGCACGGGTGATCTGGGGGCGGGGTTACCGCTTTCAGGCCATTCGCCACTCACTGCAGGAACGAATCGCCCACGCCGAACGGCGCCTGTGGCTGTGTACGCCCTACTTTGTGCCCACCCTGGGGCTGAGGCTCAGGCTGCAGCGCGCGGCGCGCAAGGGCCGTGACGTGCGCCTGCTGCTGCCAGGACGGGACCACGACCATCCCGGTATTCGCTACGCCGGGCAGCGCTTCTACTCCCGGTTGCTGCGGGCGGGGGTGCGCATCTACGAGTTCCAGCCAAGCTTCATTCACGCCAAGTTCGTGGTCGCCGATGACTGGGTCAGCCTGGGATCCTGCAATTTCGACCACTGGAGCCTGCAGTGGAACCTCGAGGCCAATCAGGAGGTCGAGGACGCCGTTCTGGCCGACGAGGTCGCGGCGCTGTTCGAGCGCAATTTCGCGGCGAGTCGGGAGATCACCCGGGAAAGCTGGGCGCGCCGCCCCTGGTGGGCCAGGATCAGGACCTGGCTGTACGGCACCCTTGATGGTTGGCTGACCCGCTTGCGCTGAGGCGCCGGCTATCGCTTGCTCCGGTGCTGACCAGCGCCTGGCCTGTGACTCGCTATCGCTTGGCCTGTTCTTCGCTAGCGCTTGGCCTGTTATTCGCTATCGCTTTCCTTTGGGGCCTTTGGCCTGGGATCTGCCCTGGCCGCCCTTGCCCTTGTTGCCTTGGCTCTTGTTGCCAGGCCCCTTGTTGCCTGCCTTGCCACCCCTGCCGCCGGCTGGCGCCTTGCCGCGGGGCTTGGGCTTGGGGGTGTCCGGCGGTACCCGGAAGTGCAGGTACAGATCCAGCACCAGTTCCGGCAACTGACCGACCAGGCGCTCGAGTCGCTCGCCTTCCCCGGCCAGATCGGCCATGTCGGGCTCGTCGGCGAACAGTCCCGACAGCGCCATGAAGGGCAACAGCAGTGTGGCCACGGTTTCTTCATCGCCCTCGAACCAGGCGGCCTCGTCGAGGAAGACGCCTTCCATGAAGCCGGCACACCAGTCGCCGATCGGCGTCTCTTCCGCCGCCATGCCGTCCAGCGTCAGCTCGAAGGGCAGCTCGGGAAGGCCGCCGCCTTCCAGCACGCCGATGGCGTTGGTCCTGAGCTGCTCGAGCAGGCCCAGGATGATCTCCCTTTCCTGGTCGCTTTCGAACTCGGGGGTGCCGTGGAACAGCTCCGCGACCCAGGCGGCAGCCTCGACATCCCGCGGCGCCACCGCCAGCGCGACCAGGAAGCCGTGGGCGCCGATCAGGTCCAGCGCATCGGGACCGGCGCGCTCCTCGAGAAAGTCATCGAGCAGGTCCAGAGCGTCGTCTTCGAGCAAGGGGAGGGGGAGCGGCGTTTCGGCGTCGGACATGGGGCGCTCACTTGGCGAGGGGATGACTGGACGGTGGTCTTTACCGTCCCCGTTCGAGGCGGCATTCTAGCACTCCTTTACCTACTCTGACTGCGTCATGACCTCGACCCGGCCATCAATTCGCCCGCGCGCTCGCGGTGACTCTCCCACCCCGGTGTTGCCCGACGTCGACGACGCCTGGCTTCAGTCACTCGACGTCGCCGCCCTGCGCCAGGCGCTGATGGCAAGAGTCGTGGAGGCGGTGGCGCTGTGTCGTGACTATCATCCTGGGCTGCCGGAGCCGAAGGTGTGGTGCGATCTGCGCGGCAAGGGCGCAGGGCAGGCCCACTTCGGTCGCGGCGGACTGCGCTTCAATGGCCAGCTGCTGGAAGAGAACCGCCACGCCTTCTTCACCGAGGTGGTGCCCCACGAGGTGGCCCACTGGCTGGTCTGGCACCTGGAAGATGGCCCCACCTTTCGCCCCCATGGCAGGGAGTGGCAGACCGTCATGCTCAGGCTGTTCGGCTTGGCCCCCCGGGTCACCCATCGCTTCGATACCGCCCGCTCGAGCCCTGTCCCGTATCGCTATCGCTGCGCCTGTCGCGAGCACGGATTCTCGGCACGGCGTCACGCCAACGCCCAGGCCGGTCAGGAGTATCGCTGCCGGCACTGTCGTGGCCGACTGTGCCTGGTTGGGAAGAAGTGCTGAAATTTGTGCTTAAGCTATTGTTATAAAATAAAAAAATAGTCATACCAATGTCTAAGGGGAAACCCTGGCCTGGCGACGTTATGCTGGCTGTCAGGTTATTCGCGCCGGTCGGTCTCTCTTATTCAGGCGGCTGGCTCTTCACTTCGATGGGTATCCAAGGACAGAGCACCATGAGCGATCATCAGCACGTCTATCCGGTTTCCGATGCGTTTGCCAAGACCGCCTGGGCCGACAAGGCCACCTACGACAAGCTCTATCGGCAGTCGGTGGAAGATCCCGAGGGCTTCTGGAAGGAGCAGGCCGCGCGCCTTGACTGGATCAAGCCGCCGCAGACCATCAAGTCGGTATCCTTCGCCAGCGACAATGTCGATATCCGCTGGTTCGAGGATGGCACCCTCAACGTGGCGGCCAACTGCCTGGATCGACACCTCGACAAGCGTGGCGACAAGCCGGCGATCATCTGGGAAGGGGACGACCCGAACGAATCTTCGGTGATCACCTACCGCGAGCTGTACGAGCGTACCTGCCAGCTGGCCAACGCCCTGAAAGGAATGGGGATCGGCAAGGGTGACACCGTGACCCTGTACATGCCGATGATCCCGGAAGCCGCCATGGCCATGCTGGCCTGCGCCCGTATCGGTGCGGTGCACTCGGTGGTGTTCGGCGGCTTTTCTCCCGACGCCCTGGCCCAGCGGGTCAAGGACGCTGCCTCACGGGTCATCATCACCGCCGACCAGTCCGTACGCGGTGGCAAGCAGGTACCGCTGAAGGACAACGTCGACGCCGCCCTGACCCGTGACGGCACCGACGTAGCCGAGAAGGTGCTGGTGGTCAAGCGCACCGGCGGCGACATCGAATGGCACGAGGGGCGTGACGTCTGGTACCACGACGCAGTGGCCGACCAGGACACCGACTGCCCCGCCGAAGAGATGGGCGCCGAGGATCCGCTGTTCATCCTGTATACCTCCGGCTCCACCGGCACCCCCAAGGGGCTCAAGCACACCACCGGTGGCTACCTGACCTACGCCAGCCTCACCCACCAGTACGTGTTCGACTATCACGAGGACGAGGTCTACTGGTGCACCGCGGACGTGGGCTGGGTCACCGGCCACAGCTACATCGTCTATGGGCCCCTGGCCAACGGTGCGGTGACCCTGATGTTCGAGGGGGTGCCGAGCTATCCGACCCACGGCCGGATGGGCGAGATCGTCGACAAGCACAAGGTCAATATTCTCTACACCGCCCCCACCGCGGTGCGCGCCCTGATGGCCCACGGCGACAAGGTGATGGATTCCAGCTCGCGGGATAGCCTGCGCCTGCTTGGCTCGGTGGGCGAGCCGATCAACCCCGAGGCCTGGGAGTGGTTCTACCGGGTGATCGGCAACAGCAAATGCCCGATCGTCGATACCTGGTGGCAGACCGAGACCGGCGGCATCATGATCACCCCGTTGCCCGGTGCCATCGACCAGAAGCCGGGCTCCGCGACCCTGCCGTTCTTCGGGGTGCAGCCGGCGCTGGTGGACAACGAAGGCAAGCGCCTCGAGGGCGCCACCGACGGCAACCTGGTCATCCTCGATTCCTGGCCGGGACAGGCGCGCTCCATCTGGAACAATCACGAGCGCTTCATCCAGACCTACTTCTCCACCTACGAGGGGACTTACTTCACCGGTGACGGCTGTCGCCGTGACGAGGACGGCTACTACTGGATCACCGGCCGGGTGGACGACGTCCTCAACGTGTCCGGTCACCGCATGGGCACCGCCGAGATCGAGTCCTCGCTGGTGGCACACTCAGCGGTGGCCGAGGCCGCCGTGGTGGGCTTCCCCCATGACATCAAGGGGCAGGGTATCTATATCTACGTGACCCTCAACGACGAGGCCGAACCCACCGACGAGCTCAAGAAGGAACTGACCCAGTGGGTGCGCAAGGACATCGGCCCGATCGCCTCGCCGGATCATATCCAGTGGGCACCGGGACTGCCCAAGACCCGCTCGGGCAAGATCATGCGCCGGATTCTGCGCAAGATTGCCGCCAATGAGTGCGATGGCCTCGGTGACACCAGTACCTTGGCCGATCCCTCGGTGGTCGAGGATCTGATCGAGCACCGCGCCGCCAAGTAAGGCTCATGGCGTAACAGCAGGTCCCGCGGGCCGGCTGCCGGAAACTTCCGGCGCCGGCCCGTTTTTGCATAGTGATGGAGGCCGCAGAGTCGGCACCACGGGTAGCCGTTGAGGATGCTTGCGTCAGGGCGCTTGGGAAAGCCGGCAACCATGGGGTAACATGCTGTGCAAACAAGCGTCTTGCGTTGCGGCGTCCAGGCCTGACACGCTGCATCGGAATCCGGAGGAGAGTCCATGGCCTTTGCCCAGAAATTCATCGTAGCCGATGATCATCCGCTGTTCCGTGCCGCCCTGACGCAGGCGCTTCGCCAGCTCGCGCCCCAGGCCGAAATCATCGAGGCCGACACCATGGAGGCCACCTCGGACGTGGTCATTCGCCACCCCGACGCGGACCTGATCCTGCTCGATCTGCACATGCCCGGGGCCCACGGCTTCTCCGGGCTGATCCAGCTGCGTGGTCAGACCCCGGATGTGCCGGTGGCGGTGGTATCCGGCAGCGATGAAGTGCACGTCGTGCGCCGCGCCATCGACTACGGTGCCTCGGGGTTCATTCCCAAGTCCTCGTCGCTGGCGTTGATCGCCGAGGCGGTGGGCGAGATCCTCGACGGCGAAGTGTGGCTGCCGGAAGAGATGGCTGACGCCCTGGGTGAGGCCAACGAGGAAGAGGCGCGCTTTGCCGAGGCCATCGCCTCGCTGACGCCTCAGCAGTTCCGCGTACTCAACATGTTGACCGAAGGCCTGCTCAACAAGCAGATCGCCTACGAGCTGAACGTCTCCGAGGCCACCATCAAGGCCCACGTGACCGCCATCCTCAGAAAGCTGGGCGTGCACTCGCGCACCCAGGCGGTGATCGCTGCCCAGAAGCTCGAGGTCGAGCCACCCAAGGTCGAATCCTGACGCGGTTGCTTGCGCATCGACGACACCCCGCCCAGGCGGGGTGTCGTGGTTCTGGGGCGGGGGCCCAGTCCTATGCTGGCGCCGGCCCTGGTGGCAGCCAGCCGGTGTTCATTCGACGTCGTCCGGCAGCACCAGCCGGTCATGGCGTCCCATCAGAAAATCCTGATTCATTGCCAGCGCCTCGCGCAGGAAGTCCCACAGCAGACGCACCCGGGCAAGCTGGCGCTGCTCCTGCCGGGCGGTGATCCAGAACTGACGCACCACCGACACTTCGTCCTCCAGCAGCGGCATCAGCCCGTCTCGTCCCGCCGTCATGAAGCACGGCAGAATGCCCAGGCCTGCGCCGCTCTCGGTGGCCATCATCTGGGTCGTCACGCTGGTGCTGCGAAGCGCAAAGTGGGTCTGCTGCGCCTGTTGCACCTGCGGCGACAGCAACGGATCCAGGTAGTTGAGCTGCTCGCTGAACAACAGGTCGTCCACGTAGCCGATCAGCGGATGTGTGCCCAGCTGGGCAAGCTGCTGCGGTGCCCCGTGGCGTTCGACGTAGTGCCTCGCCGCGTAGAGCTTGAGCCGATAGTCGCACAGTCGTGAGGTGACCAGGCCGGGATTGCCCGGTCGTTCGATGGTGATCGCCAGGTCTGCCTCATGGCGGCTGAGATTGACCACGCGAGGCAGCGCCAGCAGGTCCAGGGTGAGGCCGGGATGACGCCGGCAGAAGGCGCTGAGCAGCGGGGCCACCACCCAGGTCCCGAAGCCTTCGGTCACGCCAAGTCGGATCTGGCCCTCCAGGCGCAGGTTCTGATCGGTCAGGCTGTCGGCGGCCTCGTCGGCGTGTCGGGCCATCTGTTCCGCGTGGCTCTTCAGACGTTCGCCGGCGGGAGTCAGGCGGTAGCCGTGGGTGCTGCGTTCGAACAACTGGGTGTTGAGTCGCTGTTCGAAGCGGCGGGTTCGCCGCGACAGGGTCGAGTGGTCAACGCCCAGCCGTCGGGCGGCGTCGGACAGGCGGGCATGCCTGGCCACCTCGAGAAAGACCTGAAGATCCTGCCAGTCGAGCAAAAATCACCTCCGCTGAGCGACGACGTCGTGGACTTCGATGTGTTTGTGGTTGTGCATCAGTGCACAAGCAATGTGCCTGGCTGGCCGTTGTTTGGCCATCCTACCTGTGTCTAGACTGGTCAGCATGGATAGCCGTGCCGTGGTGCACACCGCCACGGCGATCAAGGCGGCTGCTGGCATGGCAGTACGCCCAGTCCATCTCATACGACGCCACGCTCATGCACAACGACAACAGCCGGAGCACGCCCATGTCAGTCCGCGAAATTCCCATGATCATCGATGGTCAGGCCGTCCTCTCGCAGTCCAGCGAATGGCGCGATGTGATCAATCCGGCGACCCAGCAAGTGGTCGCGCGGGTGCCATTCTGTACCCTGGAGGAGGTCGACCGGGCCGTTGCCAGCGCCCATCAGGCCTTTGCCACCTGGCGCAAGGTGCCGCTGGCCAAGCGCATGCGCATCATGCTCAAGCTGCAGGCGCTGATTCGCGAGCATACCCCGGAGCTTGCCGCCCTGATCACCGAGGAGCACGGCAAGACCCTGCCCGACGCTGAAGGTGAAGTCGGTCGTGGTCTCGAGGTGGTCGAACACGCCTGCTCGATCACCTCGCTGCAACTGGGGGAGCTGGCCGAGAACGCCGCCAACGAGGTGGACGTCTACACCCTCAACCAGCCGCTGGGGGTAGGTGCCGGCATCACCGCCTTCAACTTCCCCATCATGTTGCCCTGCTTCATGTTCCCGCTGGCCATTGCCACCGGCAACACCTTCGTGCTGAAGCCCTCCGAACAGGACCCGAGCTCCACCCTGCGCCTGGTGGAACTGGCGCTCGAGGCCGGTGTCCCCGCCGGTGTCCTCAACGTGGTGCATGGCGGCCCTGATGTCGCCAATCACCTGTGCGAGCACCCGGATATCAAGGCCATGTCGTTTATCGGGTCCACCCATGTCGGCACCCAGCTTTATCGCCGTGCCAGCGAGTCCGGCAAGCGCGCTCAAGCCATGATGGGTGCCAAGAACCACTGTGTGGTGATGCCTGACGCCAACCGCTCTCAGGCCATCAACAACCTGCTGGGGTCGGCCTTCGGCGCCGCCGGCCAGCGCTGCATGGCCAACTCGGTGGTGGTGCTGGTCGGCCAGGCCCGGGAGTGGCTCGAGGATATCGTCGAGGGGGCTCGCAACATGAAGGTGGGGCCGGGCACCGACCGCGAGGCGGATCTCGGGCCTCTGGTGTCACCGGCGGCCAAGGATCGTGTCGAAGGCTTGATCGCCAAGGGCGAACAGGAAGGCGCTCGGCTGCTGGTCGACGGACGTGGCTGCCAGGTCGAGGGCTACCCCGACGGCAACTTCGTCGGCCCAACCCTGTTCGCCGGCGTGACGGCGGACATGAGCATCTATCGTGAAGAGGTGTTCGGTCCGGTGCTGTGCGTGGTCGAGGTGGACACGCTGGACGAGGCCATCGCCTTCGTCAACGCCAACCCCAACGGCAATGGTACTTCCATCTTCACCAATTCCGGCTGGGTGGCGCGTCGCTTCGAGAGCGATATCGATGTCGGTCAGGTGGGCATCAATGTGCCGATCCCGGTGCCGGTGGCCTACTTCAGTTTTACCGGCTCGCGCGCCTCCAAGTTGGGTGACCTTGGCCCCAATGGCAAGCAGGCCATCAGCTTCTGGACCCAGACCAAGACGGTGACCGCGCGCTGGTTCGAGCCGGAAAACGTCTCGAGCGGCATCAACAGCACCATCTCGCTCGGCTGATCCAGGGCCGAGCAGGCATGCTGACGCAGCGGCCACGTCCTGTCTGACTCGAGCTCTCGGGCCTGGCCCGGCTGCAGGCTGCGATGCCCCCATCAAGGGGGCATCGTCGTTTTCGGCAGCGGCGACCCGGCATTCGATCAAAGTACCAGAGCACTAAATTGACCTTTACGTTAACGTCAATGTATTGCCTGGCCCTTCTTCCATGCCCACGTCAGCCCGGAGCCCCCATGAGCCCCTCGATCAGCCCATCTCTCAGCCGCTTTCCCGTCCCCGAATCACTGAACGATCTGCCCGATGATATCCGTGACAGCATCCTGGCGGTTCAGGAGAAGGCGGGCTTCGTGCCTAATGTCTTCTTGATGCTGGCCCATCGGCCGGCGGAGTTTCGTGCCTTCTTCGCCTATCACGATGCGCTGATGGAGCGTGAGTCTGATAGCCTGACCAAGGCCGAGAAGGAGATGATCGTGGTCGCCACCAGCGCCCGCAACCACTGCCTCTACTGCGTGGTGGCTCATGGAGCGCTGGTCAGGATCTACAGCAAGGATCCTCTGCTCGCCGACCAGGTGGCGGTCAACCATCGCAGTTCTGGCTTGAGCGAGCGACATCGCGTCATGCTGGACTTCGCGCTGCACTGCGCAATCGATCTGGGCGAGCTGACCGATGAGTGGGAGCAACGTCTGCAGGCGGTGGGGTTCAGCCGCGACGATATCTGGGATATCGGTGCGATCTGCGCCTTCTTTGGGCTGTCCAACCGCCTGGTGACCTTGACCGGTACGCCACCCAACCCGGAATTCTACTTGATGGGCAGGGTGCCCAGAGACGTCTGAACTCAGCCCATCAGCTTCGACAGTGGTTGCTCTGCCAGATCGGCAAGCCAGTGGGTGAGGGCGGAGCGCTGGGCCGCATGAAGGACCAGGCCCACGGTGTCATCGCTGTCGGCGGGGGAGTCATCGTGGGGCAGGCTGACGGCGAAGTCGCCTTCTTCGAGGTGGAACTCGTGAATCTCGCGCAGGCCTACCGGGGTCTCGCAGCGAATCGAGCGGTAGCTGTCGTCTTCGCCATAGATGAGGCGATGGCAGACCTTGTAGCGTGTGTAGAGCGAGAGTCCGCCGGGGAAGGCCGGCCACTTCGCCGGGTGAAGGCGAATATCGCTATCCAGCCCCATGGCATTGGCCTCGGCGCTGGACAACGCCTCTTCCAGGGCCGGGGCGAGCAGTGGGTGTGACTGGGTGTGTGGTGCGGCGTTGATGAGGTCATGAGGGCGGTGGATGTCGGCGTCCCGGAAGTTCAGGGTGTGCTGTTCGCAGTCGCCGTTTTCCCAGCCATCGAGCAGTCGTAACGTCAGTCGGCCCTGGCGCATCGGCGCGAAGACCAGCAGATTGAGGGCCAGCAGTAGATGCAGGCGTCGCTCGCTGGTCTGGTTGTCGAAGGCGGTATAGGGCGAACTGAATAGCCGATGCAGGCGACCGGGCGCGTGTTCCTTGGCTTCATGGTAGGACATGGGGCATTTTCCTCGAGACCGTACGACAACCAGCACATGCCACCATCAGGACCTGGTTGAAGCAGGGGCGTCTGCCGAGCTTCCCGCATGCCCTGATCGAGGCTTTTTATTTTAGACCCAACTTTATTAGCAGAAATTTAAATTTTTATCGAGACAATGCCGAGCCAGGCGAGTGGAAGTCAGTGATCGTCACTCTGGGCGGCCGTTGAGCTGGTTGTCTTCTCTGCTGCCTGGGCGGGGGCTGGCAACGTCTTGGCTGAGGTCTTCGAGGCGGCCTCTGCGGCACTGCGCTTTCTGGCTTCCTTGTTGCGATACATCATGGCGTCGGCGGCGCGCAGCAGTTCTTCCTCGCGCAGGTAGTCTCGATCCCCGGTCTCGGCGACGCCCAGGCTGATCGAGAAGTTCGGGTACTTGCTCTGGAAGGCCAGTTCAATCTTGCTGCCGATGGTCTTGGCGCTCTTGGCGTCACAGTCTGGCAGGATACAGCAGAATTCATCCCCCCCGAGGCGGCAGCAGATGTCGCTGCTGCGGACCGTTTCACGCATGATCTGGCCGAAGGTGACAAGGATTTCATCACCCTTGTGGTGGCCGTGGGTATCGTTGATCTGCTTGAAGTCATCGATATCGCAGTAGATCAGGCTGACCAGCGAGTGACGTCGCTCGGCCATGCGGATCTCCCTGTTCAGGGCCTCGCTCATGCCTCGCTTGTTGAACAGCCCGGTAAGGGCGTCCTTTTCTGCGTAGGCGGCCAGCTCCTTGGTCTTCTCTTCCAGGTTGCGAGCGTAGAGCTCCATTCGGCGCTTGGCGCTGTGGACCTCGTTGAGCAGGGTATCGATATAGGTATCGAAGACCAGGGTGATATCGAAGTACATCAATTTGTCGAGGTTGTTCTTCGCCGACTTGGTCGCCTGCACGTCCTCGAGGTTCTCGTCGATGACGCGAAACAGGATTTCCTTGAGCGTGCGCATGGCGGCCAGAAACAGCTTGGGTTCGACGCCGATACGCTTGTGCACCAGACCGATGCGCAGCCGACTGTTGACGTATTCCGCGTCGTAGTAGCCGGTGAAGATGTCGAGGACGTACTGGCGCTGGGCCGAGCGCAGTCGCTGCAGGGTCTCGGAGTCGCCGATCAGCAGGCTGATCTCGTCGATCTCGGTCTGCCGCTCGTAGAACTCTTCGACGATGATCTCGATATGCTCGTTGATGAGGGGTTTGAGCGCTGCCAGATCGGCCAGGTCGGCTTCGTCGAGGCTCAGGAATTCCTTGCGACGCTGGATCTCGACCTCGCTGATGTGCATCTGTTCCAGCAGGGACTTGTCGATTGGCCTCATGGCAACTCTCACTGGATGGGTGCGACCACTGCGGAACGACATCGAGCCGTGCGGCCGCACCATGTCTTGAAGGCTACCTTCAAGATATATCGTGGATTGGAGACTCCTGCATCGCATTTTCGCGGTTTTACACGCAATTGACACACACCTATTCCACGCGGTGCGCGATCAAGTACACCATCCTAGGTATGCTGTGGATCTAGTGCTGGAGAGGGGGAAAGTTGGCGCCTGGCCCTAAGTCTATTGAATGACCGAACGCAACAGCTCACCAACGTTGCCACTCTGGGACGGCAATGCCAGCAGGGCAGGATCGGGCGACGTCGCC
Organism: Halomonas sp. BN3-1; assembly: GCF_003056325.1. Classification (NCBI taxonomy): domain Bacteria; kingdom Pseudomonadati; phylum Pseudomonadota; class Gammaproteobacteria; order Oceanospirillales; family Halomonadaceae; genus Halomonas; species Halomonas sp. BN3-1. The sequence goes on from NZ_PYVV01000003.1 coordinate 33,845, forward strand.
GTCAGGCTGGCCACCTGAAACTTGTCGCCAAAACGCAGAAGTCCGAGCCCCTGTTGCTCGAGCCTTGCCGCCACCGGGTCCGGTTGCCCCGACAGAATGCTCTGATAGCGGTCGACGACCCGTAAAAGCTCGATGACCTCCGGTCGCTGGCTGAGTACCAGTTCATCCTCTCGGCGATCGCCCTCCTGGGTAATCCAGTCAAGACGATAGACCTCGCCCTCGATGCCGGCGACGCTTTCCCGCGTGCCGACAGGCTCCAGCGACAGCACCTGCTGGGCCTGGTAACTGCCGAGGTCGGACAGGTCCTGGCCACCGAGTTGCCCGGCGATGGATTGAACATCGCGGATGCCCAGCACCACCGTCTGACCACCGAAGTTGGTGACCACGTGGCCCTTGCCGTCTCTCAACAGCAGATAGCCCTTGGCCGCGTGGCGGGGAAAGTCCAGGCGCAGTTGATCACCGATCCAGCGTGCGGTGACGGCGCTCTCGGGGTCGCCACTGCCATCGACCAGGGTGGCCTGGCCATCGGCCAGGGCGCTTGCAGACACACATAGCAGACAAGCCGCTAGCAGACGGCGCATCGATGATTCCTCATGGCATGAAGATCAAGGGGAAGGGCGGGGCAATGGCTCGCGCGAACAAGACGCGGCGCCCTGGCAGAATTGCCTTCCGGGGCGCCGTCCAGCACGGGCCAATCAGGAGAGTGACAGATGGCCATCGTCGATGATGCGGCGAATGGCCTGCAGCTCGTCGCAGGTGAAGTGTTCCAGTCGTCCCGACAGCAGATCACTGATCTTCTGCATGGGGAGACCCGCGCGGCGTGCGATCTCGCGGCTTCCGAGATCAGATACGGCGATAAGCCGCGTAACAATGCGCATCAGTCGTGTGCGCTGTTCCAGGTCCCTGACATCGAGGTCAGGGCATCGTCGAGGAGGCGGTTCGGAAGCGTCTGCTCGAGACAAGGAATCTGCGGTGCTCATGGTACTCCAATGGGCGTTTTCGACCCCTACAGCATGCAACCTTTTTTGCCCTCTTGCCAGTCCAATTTGGTGTCCGTTCTGGACGTGGCGCAGCGACGAAAACTCCTCATTCCGCAGACGCCGCGGGAGACTGCGGCTGACGGCGATGGCGCCATCTGCAGGCCCTACAAACTTAGACCAAAGAGGTATAAACGAAGGCTGCGGACGGCAAACATCCTCATGATAAGTTGCACGCGCGATTGATAAATTCAACGGTGCGTCCTGTCCCCGGTCAACAATCACTGTTCTGCGGGAACGCACCACTGCGGCGAGAGGTTTATCTCATGGACAATAACAGCAATGGCGGAGCCCAGCTGAGCCGAGTGCTGGCCCGCAAGGACGTCCTGGCGCTGGCCTTCGGTGCCATGGTCGGCTGGGGCTGGATCGTATTGACGGGTGGCTTCATCACCTCGGCAGGAAGCCTTGGCGCCATACTGGCATTCGTGCTGGGCGGCATGGTGATCGTGCTGGTGGGGCTGACCTACTCTGAGCTCGCTTCGGCGATGCCCCAGGTCGGCGGTGAGCACGTCTACAGCTACCGTGCCCTGGGCCATTTTGCCTCCTTCCTGTGTACCTGGGCGATCGTGCTGGGCTATCTCAGCGTGGTGGCCTTCGAGGCGGTAGCGCTGCCCACCGTGGTCGAGCATCTGTTCCCCGGCTACGCCGTCGGTCACCTGTGGACCCTGGCGGGCTGGGACGTCAAGGCCACCTGGGTTGCCGTCGGTGTGGCCGGCTCGGTGGTCATGATGGCCATCAACTATGTTGGCGTGCGCACCGCGGCGCTGGTGCAGAAGGTGGTGACGCTGCTGATTCTGGCCGTCGGTGTGATGTTCATCACCGGCGCACTGTTCGAGGGTAGCAGTGCTTCGTTGACACCGTTGTTCAACACCGAAGAGGGTGTGCTGGGCGGGATCACCATGGTGCTGATCATGGTTCCCTTCCTGTTTGTCGGCTTCGACGTCATCCCGCAGGCGGCGGAAGAGATCGACCTGCCGTTTCGCGAGATCGGTCGGGTTTTGATGCTGTCGGTGGTCCTGGCGGTGTTCTGGTACGCCTTCATCGTGCTGGGAACGGCATTGATGCTGCCCAAGGCGGAGCTCGAGAACAGCTCCCTGGCGGTACCTGACGCCATGGGGGCGGTGTTCAATACCCCCTGGGCGGCCAACCTGATGGTACTGGCGGGTATCGCCGGCATCCTGACCAGCTGGAACGCCTTCTACGTCGGTGGCTCTCGCGCCATCTATGCACTGGCCCACTGCGCCATGCTGCCGGCCTTTCTGGCCAAGCTGCATCCTCGTCACAGGACGCCGGTCAACGCCATCCTGTTGATGGGAGCCTTGTCGAGCCTGGCGCCTCTGCTGGGCCGCCAGGCCATGGTGTGGCTGGTGGTGGCCGGTGGTCTCGGCATCGTCATCGCCTACCTGTTCGTATCCATTTCGTTTCTGGTGCTTCGGCGCAAGGAGCCGGAACTCGAAAGGCCGTTCAAGGTCAGCCATCCTCGCCTGGTCGGTTGGCTGGCGGTGGTGCTGTCGCTGGGACTGATCGGGCTCTACCTGCCCGGCAGCCCCTCGGCGCTGTCACCCATCGAGTGGGGACTGTTCGCCGGCTGGATGGGCGCCGGGCTTTGCCTGTACCTGTGGTCCCGCCGCCGCTATGGCACGGCCTACAGCCAGCGACAGATGCGTCGTGAGCTGGAAGGCACCTGACGCCTTGACCGCAACGCCGGTCGGCGGCTTTGCCGGCCGGCGGACGCTTCAAGAACTCTGGACCTTGTCCCGAAAATCAGCACCCGGCGGCAGCCGGGTTTTTGTTGACCAAAAATTAAAATGTAGATATTTTTACAAAACGTCAAAACAATACGGAGCCCTGCCATGTCCATCCTTGCCTCTGCCCAGCTTCAGGATCGTGATGATCAGACCACCGCCCCTGGCGCACGCGATCCACGCGGGTTCACCCTGGTCCCGTCGACCTCTTCCGAGCGTCTGCAGGAGCTGCGTGTCGAGCGGTCGGTCGTCGCTGCCTTCCTCGACGCCTGTGCCGAATGGCCGATTCAGGCGCTGGAGTACAAGTCGATGCTGCGTTTTCGTGTCGCGGGAATACTCGATGAGCTGTGCGAGGGGACGCTCAAGCCGCGGCTGGCCAATATCCTGCTGGACCGTCGCCAGGGAGCGCTGCAGGTCGTGCCGGAAGGGCTGGACCGGGTCGAGCAGGCCGAGGACATGGTCAAGTTTGCCACCGCCGTTGCCCACCTGATCGGACGATCCAACTTCGATGCCATGAGTGGTCAGTACTATGCCCGCTTCGTGGTCGAGAATGTCGACACCTCCGACAGCTATCTGCGGGCGCCGCATCGGGTGATGGAGCTTCACAACGACGGCACCTTCGTCGAGCAGGTCACCGACTATGTGCTGATGATGAAGATTGACGAGCAGCACATGGAAGGCGGCAACTCGCGGCTGCTCCATCTGGACGACTGGCACGAGCTGGAGCGGTTCTGCCGTCACCCGCTGGCGTTCAGTGAGATGCGCTGGTCGGCTCCGCCCAGCAAGAATGTGGTGCGCGACGTCTTTCACCCGGTATTCGACGTCGACCGTGATGGCCGCCCGGTGATGGCCTACATCGATCAGTTTGTCCAGCCACGTGATCTGGAGGAGGGCAACTGGCTCTGCGAGCTGTCGGACTCGCTGGAGTCGAGCGACGGCGTCATCTCCCTGCCCAACCCGGTCGGAAGCTTCCTGCTGATCAACAACCACTTCTGGCTGCACGGTCGCGACAAGTTCAAGGCTCACCCGCAGCTCAGACGCGAGCTGATGCGCCAGCGCGGTGTCTTCACCTGTGGCAGCACCCTGCGAGCGCGCCAGGGCTGAGGTGTCCTCCGGGGAAGAGGGGTGCAGCGGGGCACGGCCCGACGCGGTACTCTAGGGTGATGGGCCCCGCGATACCCGGCCGCCCACGATGTATCCGGTCCCGTCCCGGCGGCGGGGCAAGACCAAGGACAACGAGACCCCCATGTACGACTTCATCATCATCGGCGGTGGCATTCTGGGCATGTCCACCGCCATGCAGCTCAAGGACGCCTATCCTGAAAAGCGCATGCTGTTGCTGGAAAAGGAGGACGGTCCGGCTCGCCATCAGACCGGTCACAACAGTGGCGTGATACACGCCGGGGTCTACTACACACCGGGCAGCCTCAAGGCGCGCTTCTGTCTGGAAGGCAACCGTGCCACCAAGGCGTTCTGCGAGACCCACGGCATCGCCTACGACAGCTGCGGCAAGCTGCTGGTCGCCACCAACGAGGTGGAGTTGGGGCGGATGAAGGCCCTGTGGGAACGCACCGAAGCCAATGGGCTCGAGCGTGAATGGCTCGACGCCGGTGCCCTTGCAGAGCGTGAGCCCAACATCACCGGCGTCGGCGGCATCTTCGTGCCGTCCAGCGGTATTGTCGACTATGCCGAGGTCACTCGCGCCATGGCCGCCGAGTTCGAGCGACGCGGTGGCGAGATCCGCTACTCACGGGAGGTCACCGGGCTCGACGAACGTCGCCAGGAAGTGGTGGTGACCACCACCACCGAGACCTTCAGCAGTCGCTACCTGGTAAGTTGCTCGGGGCTGATGGCCGACCGGGTGGTGCGCATGCTGGGGCAGACCCCGAGCTTCACCATCTGTCCCTTCCGCGGGGAGTACTTTCAGTTGCCCGAGCACCGCAACGCCATCGTCAATCATCTGATCTACCCCATTCCGGACCCCAGCATGCCGTTTCTCGGCGTCCACCTTACCCGCATGATCGATGGCAGCGTGACGGTGGGGCCCAACGCCGTGCTGGCACTGGCCCGCGAGGGCTATCGCAAGCGTGATGTCTCGGCAGCGGATCTGGTCGGCATGGTCAGCCATCCGGGTATTCTCAAGGTGCTGTGGCGTCATCTGGGCCCTGGCATGCGCGAGATGAAGAACTCGCTGTCACGGCGTGGTTATCTGGAAGAGGTGCGCAAGTACTGCCCGAGTCTCACCCTGGATGACCTGAAGCCCTACCCGGCCGGGGTGCGTGCCCAGGCGGTGACACGAGACGGCAAGCTGGTCGACGACTTCCTGTTCGTCAACACGCCGCGCACCATCAACGTAGGCAATGCGCCATCGCCGGCGGCGACCTCGGCGTTGCCGATCGGTGCCCATATCGTCGCCAAGGTACGCGAGCTGGTCGACAGTCAACGCTGAGGCGTGAAAAGCCGGCGCGACGCCAGCTCCCTGAGACGCGCGCCCTTCGGGGGTTCGACGGGCAGGATGGCGGGCCAGTGTCTCTAAGACCTTGTGAGAATTGCAGACAAAGATAAAAAACGTCGAAATGTCTGCAGTGGCAAGCGAGGCCGGCTCTTGCTAGCTTGCCTAGGCGATTGCTGTATCGACACTTCAATTCCGCACAATAAATTCTAAGCGGTTCCCACGAGGAACGGAGGAAGACCATGCGAGCACTGACCCTTGCCCTGACGGCATCCCTGCTGGTTGCCAGCCACAGCGCCGTGGCCCAGAGCCAGCTGTCGATCGCCACCGGTGGAACCGGCGGCACCTACTACCCCTACGGTGGAGGCCTGGCCGAGCTGATCAAGAAGCACGTCGACGGCTACGACGCCGTGGCCGAAGTGACCGGCGCCTCGGTGGAGAACATGGGACTGGTCTGGCGTGGTGACTCCGATCTGGCGCTGGCGCTGGCCGACACCGTCCACCAGGGCGCTACCGGTACCGGTGACTTCGAGGGGCGCAAGCTCGAGAACATTCGTGCCATCGCCTCCATCTATCCCAATGCGGTGCAGATCGTGACCATGGCCGACTCCGACATCGACTCGCTGGAGGACCTGGAAGGCAAGGTCGTGTCCGTGGGTGCGCCCGGCAGCGGCACCGAGCTCAACGCCCGCGCCATCCTCGAAGCCAACGGCATCAGCTACGACGACTTCGACCCGCGTCGCTTGAACTTCAACGAGACCGCCGACGCCCTGCGTGATGGCGATATCGATGCCGGTTTCTGGAGCGTGGGACCGCCCACCAGCTCGATTCTGAATCTGGCCACCACCAGCGATGTTCGGCTGATCGGCCTCAGCGACGAGGAAGTCGCCAAGGCGCGCGAGGACGAACCGGTGTTTGCCCCGTATGAGCTCAAGGCCGGTCTCTACGAAGGCATGGAAGAAGCGGTGCAGACCCTTGGCGTACCCAACGTGCTGATCGCCAGCAGCGAGATGGACGAGGAACTGGCCTACCAGATCACCAAGACCCTGTTCGAGCAGACCGACGAGCTGATCGCCATCCATCCGGCGGCCAATGACACCACCGTCGAGTTCTCGGTGAACTCCACACCCATCGCTTTCCACCCTGGCGCACTGCGCTACTACGAGGAAGTCGGTGCCGAGGTGCAGGACAAGCAGCGTCCTTGATGGCGGGGCGTCGACACATGGCAGGGCGGGCCTCCGGGCTCGCCCTGCCTGCGCTTGGGCTGGTCACGCTGATGACCGTGGCGGGCGCTGGCCAGGCAAGTGATGCCGACAGCGATGCTCTATTTACCTTGAGCGTGCGCGACGCCGAGGGCGCCGCGCTGGTGGAACTGCCGATGCCCGATGGCGCCGGCTGGTGCCTGGCCTGGAATCACTCGGTAGAAGGCTTCGAGGTGCTTGACTGCTATCGCAACCTCGGCGGTGCCATGGTGCTTGAACGTAGCCACCTGCCGGACTTCGCCGCGGGCCTCGACCATGTGCCCGGGCGCGGACGCCAGGTCAGCGACGGTCAGGGCGGCTACTGGATCGAGGACATCGACGAGCCCGTCCCCGGCAATCGCTATCGGCTGAGGGTCGGCGCCAAGCGCGTCGATCATCGCCTGGTCAGCCGTGGTGAGCCGACCCTGGAGACGTTGATCAAGGCTCGGGCCGACTGTGCGGACGGGGACTCCCTGGCCGTGCCGGCGGCCTCCACGCCCATCAGCCTGAGCGATCTGGCGGCGGGGCGTTTGGTCAGCGTTGGACTCGAGCGGCGCGACTAGCCTGTCGTTGGCCCAGGCTATCGAATAACGCCACCAACCGCGTGGGCACTTCGGCCCCTCGAGGGGCCTGCGACCTGCGACAGCATTCCGAATTATGCCGACCGGCCAAGCGCCGGCAAGGCCTGACGAGAATCACGACAATGAGCGAAACGGCAGCTTCACCGGTGGTGCCTGGCAGCCAGGCCAACCACCCCAAGACCATCCTATGGCTGATCACCCTGGTGGCGGTCGGCCTGTCGCTGTTCCAGCTCTACTCGGCGGGGATTCAGCCGCTGGGGCTGTTCTATCAGCGCAGCATCCACCTTGCGCTGGTGATGATGCTGGCGTTCCTGATGTTTCCGGTGTTCGGTCCCAAGCGTGACAGGGGCGTGCTGGGTGGGGCGATCGACCTTGTGTTCTTTACCGGAGCGATGATCACCGGCGGCTACATGGCGCTGTTTCTGGACGAGATCATCAATCGCGCCGGTTTCTGGAGCCAGACCGACATCACCGTCGGCATCATCGCCACCATCACGGTGCTGGAGGCCAGCCGTCGCGCGGTGGGTCTGGGCATGACCATCATCGGCCTGATCGCCATCCTCTACGCCTTTGCCGGGCCTCGTGGCGAGTTACCCTGGCTCGGCCAGTTCCTGCCCGGCATCCTCGAGCATCGCGGCTACAATCTCGATCGCCTGGTGGGCCAGCTTTACCTGGGGCAGGAAGGCATCTTCGGCCTGCCCATGGGGGTGGCCGCGACCTATATCTTCATCTTTGTGTTGTTCGGTGCCTTTCTCGAGATCACCGGGGCGGGCAAGTTCTTTATCGATCTTGCCTACGCTGCCACCGGCCGCCAGCGTGGCGGGCCCGCCAAGGCCGCGGTCATCGCCTCCGCCGGCATGGGCTCGATCTCCGGCAGCGCCATCGCCAACGTGGTCACCACCGGCGCCTTTACCATCCCGCTGATGAAGCGCCTGGGCTACAAGCCCCACCAGGCTGGTGGCATCGAGGCGGCGGCGTCGACCGGTGGCCAGATCATGCCACCGCTGATGGGGGCCGGTGCCTTCCTGATCGCCGAGTACACCCGGCTGCCGTATCTCGAGGTGGTCAAGGTCAGCATCCTGCCGGCCTTCATGTACTTCGCCACCGTCTATCTGTTCGTGCATATCATCGCCCTCAAGGAGGGCATGCAGGGCATGGCCAAGGACGAGCTGCCGCAGATGAGCGACGTGCTCAAGCACGGCTGGCACTTCCTGCTGCCGCTGGCGGTGCTGGTGTGGCTGTTGATGATGAACATGTCGCCGATGCGAGTGGGCTACTACGCCATCGTCTGCATGCTGCTGGTGGCGGTGCTGCGTTTTGCGGTGTGGTTCTTGTTCGTGGCGCCAGGCGAGGGGCAGCCGGTGACCGCCGAGCGTCTGGGGCTGGCCTGTCGCAACGGTCTGCTCAAGCTGATTGAAGGCCTCGAACTCGGTGCGCGCAACGCCGTGGCGGTGACCATGGCCTGTGCGGTGGCAGGGATCATCGTCGGGGTAGTGGGGCTGACCGGTCTCGGCCTCAAGTTCTCGGCCATGATGCTGGCTTTCTCGGGCGGTAACCTGCTGCTGGCGCTGATCATGGTGCTGCTGGCGAGTCTCGTGCTGGGCATGGGGCTGCCGGTGACGGCCAGCTATATCGTGCTGATCGTGCTGGTGGGACCGGCGCTGGCCAATGAGTTCGGGGTGCCGTTGCTGATCGCCCACCTGGTGGTGTTCTGGTATTCCCAGGACTCCAACGTGACGCCGCCGATCGCGCTGGCCGGCTTCGCCGGGGCCGCCATCGCCGGGGCCAAGCCCATGGAGACCAGCTTCCAGTCGTGGAAGTTTGCCAAGGGCCTCTACCTGGTGCCGCTGTTCATGGTCTACAACCCCGAGATCATCGTCGGCGGGCCGGTCTGGCTGCTGATCTGGAAGGGCTTCACCGGGCTTCTGGCGCTGGGCGCCTTCGCCGCCACCCTGGAAGGCTATCTGTTCACCCGCATGGCGATCTGGCAGCGCGTGCTGCTGCTGCCGGCGATCGTCGGGGTGTTCCTGCCGTCGCTGGTGTTCGACGTCGCCGGTGCCGCCGTCATGCTGGCGATCATCAGCCTCAACTTCTGGCAGGCTCGCCGCTCGCCGGCAACAGCTTAGCGGCGCCAGGGCAGCCGCCAGCAGCGACAACGCCGTGCCCTTGGGCACGGCGTTGTCATATCGGGAGGAGCCGGTCCGTCGAGGGCGCTCGCTTACTGCGGCTGGCTGGACGACGTCTCGGTATTGGCACCGGTGTCGGCATTTTCGCCGCTCGCCGCGGCGGCGCCCTGGCTGGGCTCCTGCATGCCGGCGGCCTGTTCGGCCACGGCGTCGGCCTCTTCCACGGCCTGCTTCTCGGCGGCGGTGGGTTCATCACCGCTGGACAGCAGCGCCTCCTGGGCCTTCTGCATGCTGTCGCTCTGGGCATTGCCGTCGGCACCCACCGGGCGCAGCACCACCGACACCGGCGGCTGGTCGGCGTCGGCACCGACTTCCACCGGAGTGGCTTCGGTACTGGTCCACACCAACTGACCTTCGTCGTTGCGGATCTCGCCACGCAGGCTGTGGGTGTGGCGCGGGTTCACCGCGTCGCTTGCGTAGCTCAGCGAGAAGTCGGTCGGCGCCTGGCGCTCGATGGTCACCGTGGTTTCGGCGATGGTCCTGGCCGGGGCGTCGGCGAGGGCAACGTCGTTGAGCAACACCGTGGCCTCGGCATTGTCGGGCAGGCTCTGGCCGGCCTCGGCGAAGCTCAGGGTACCGTCAAGCGTCATTTTCTGCGCCTGTTCGGTGGTGCTCTGCTGGCTGGCGTTCGAGCCCTCCTGCGCGGTGCTGGCGGTGCTCTGTCCCTCATCGCAACCGGCCAGCGCCAGGCCGGAGGTCAGGGCGGCAATAAGCAGCAGGGTCGGTTTCATGGCTCTCTCCTTGGGTGAGCGGGTCGTCCTGTCAGGCGGCGTGGAGTGTCGGCGATGGCCGCGACAGCAGCGTTACCCTAGCAGGCCAATGCGCAGTCAGGGTGAAAGGCGCTGTCGCTGGCTGGCGACGTCTCCGCATAGGGAGAGGTACTGCTCCCCCGGCTCTGCTAGACTATGCCGCTTCCCGATTGTTCCCTTGTCGTGGCGATTTCTTTGCCGCGGCGCCGTCGTTTCTTCGAGGAGTTGCCGATGTCATCCACTTCCCCAGCGCCCCGGGTCGGCGTGATCATGGGTTCCAAGTCCGACTGGCCGGTCATGGAACACGCCGTGACCATGCTCGAGCGCCTCGGCGTGAGCTACGAGACCCAGGTGGTCTCCGCCCACCGCACCCCGGATCTGCTGTTCGACTACGCCAAGGGTGCCGCCGAGCGTGGTATTCAGGTGATCATCGCCGGGGCCGGCGGCGCAGCGCACCTGCCCGGCATGGTCGCCTCCCAGACCGCGCTGCCGGTGCTCGGCGTGCCGGTGGAGTCCAAGGCGCTCAAGGGACTGGATTCACTGCTGTCGATCGCCCAGATGCCAGGCGGCGTCGCCGTCGGCACCCTGGCCATCGGCAAGGCTGGTGCTACCAATGCTGGCCTCCTGGCAGCCCAGATCGTGGGGCTCGGGGACAGCCAGGTTCGCGAGGCCGTCGAGGCCTTCCGCGCCGAGCAGACCCAGACCGTGCTCGACAATCCCGATCCTCGTCCGCCCGAGTCTCGTCAGGGCTGAACGGCGTCGTGTACCCGCAGGAAAACAGGAGCAAGTCATGAAGATTGGCGTTCTCGGGGCCGGACAGCTCGGCCGTATGCTGGCGCTGGCCGGCTATCCGCTGGCCAACCGGTTCCGCTTTCTCGATACCACCGGCCACCCCAGCGCCGGGATCGGCGAGGTGATGATCGACACCGACCAGAAGCACGTCCAGAGCTTCCTCGAAGACGTCGACCTGGTCACCTACGAGTTTGAGCACCTGCCGGTGTCGCTGGTCCAGGCGATCGAAGCCGAGAAACCGGTCTACCCCGGCAGTGAGGCGATCCGGGTGTGTCAGAATCGTGCCGAGGAGAAGGCGCTGTTCGATCGACTGGGTATTCCGACGCCGGCCTATCGCCTGGTGGACAGCGCCGAGTCGCTGGAAGCCGCCGCTCGTGAGCTGGGCACGCCGGTGGTGGCCAAGTCGATCACCGAGGGCTATGACGGCAAGGGGCAGGCGGTGCTGAAGGACCCGGCGGAAGCTGCCGATGCCTGGAAGCGCATCAATCACCCGCGGTTGATCGTCGAGTCCTTTGTCGACTTCGTGCGCGAGGTGTCGATCATCGCCGTGCGCGGACGCGACGGAGAGGTGGTGTTCTACCCCATGGCGGAAAACGTCCATGTCGATGGCATCCTGCGTTACTCGCTGGCGCCGATGCCGGATCTCGACGATAGCGTCCAGCACACCGCCGATGAATACATCCGGGCGCTGCTGGATGAGCTGGACTATGTCGGTGTGCTGACCCTGGAGCTGTTCCAGTGCGCCGACGGCAGCCTGCTGGCCAACGAGATGGCACCGCGAGTGCACAACTCCGGCCACTGGACCATGGATGGCGCGGTGACCAGCCAGTTCGAGAATCATCTGCGTGCCATCCAGGGCCTGCCGCTGGGGGACACCAGTGCCCGGGCGCCGACCTGCATGGTCAACGTGATCGGACGCGAGCCCGAGCCGAGCCAGGTGCTGGCCATGCGCGACGCTCATCTTCATCGCTACGACAAGAGCGAGCGCGCCGGTCGCAAGCTTGGTCACATCAACCTGGTCGCCGACGATCACGCGAGCCTGCTTGAGCGGGTGCGCGAATGCGCCGCCCTGGTGCCGGACGCGCCCGAGGTGCGCTTCAGCTTCGAAGACTGAGCCAGGCGCTGTTTTGCTCCCTCCAGGACGGGCCCCAACACGGGGCCCGTCGTTGTTTCGGGGTGGCGATGACGCCACCGCGGCGCTAGAGTAGTTGATGCGTTCTGTATACAAAAATAAGTAATGAGGTGTTCGATGATTCGCAAAGTTGGATACATGGCGGCGCTGTGTGGTCTCTCGCTTTCGCCTTCCCTGGCCGTGGCGGATGCCTTCGAGGTGGCCATGCTATTGCCGGGGCAGAAGGATGACGGCGGCTTCATGGAGGCGGGTTACCGTGGACTCGAGCGCATCGAGGCCGAACTTGGCGCCGAGATCAGCTACGAGGACGGGATAGCGCCGGAGCCCGACGCGCTTGAGGCCGCCCTGCGGCGATTGGCGGATGCCGGGCCGGACCTGATCATCGCCCACGGCGGTCAGAATTCCGAGGCGGTGATGACGGTGGCAGGGGACTATCCCGAGGTGCTGTTCTCCGTCACCCAGGGGGATGTCACCGGCGACAATGTGTCGAGCTATGAGGTCCTTCAGGAGCAATCCGCCTGGCTCGCCGGTGCAGCGTCGGGTCTGCTGACCCAAAGCGGCGTGGTGGGCCATATCTCGGGGATTCGCGTCACTCCGGGTCTCAAGGGTCGCGGGGGCTTCTACCACGGTCTGCAGCATACCCGACCGGACGCCGACTTCCTCACCATCTTCGCCGGCGATCAGGACGATGTGTCACTGGCCCATGACGTGGCCAGCGCCCAGATCGAGGCCGGTGCCGATATCATCTTCACCATGTTGAATGCGGGTCGCCAAGGGGCCATCGAGGCGATGCAGGAGACCGAAGGCGTTTGGCAGTTCGGCAATGTGCGCGAGTGGCATGAGGACTACCCGGAGGTGTTCGCCGGCTCCGCCATCGCCAACGTGTCCATGGCGGGTTTTGTTGCTGCCGAGGCGGTCAAGCAGGGCCGCTGGAGCTCGGGTGAGGTGGTGCGTATCGGCCTGGAGAACCCGGAGGCGGTGCGTCTGTCGCTGGCGCCCTGGGTCGAGGACGACATCGTCGCCGAACTCGATCGCCTCGCCGGCGAGATCGTCGAAGGAAGCATCGAGGTACAGACGTCCTACGACGGCGAGGAATTCTCTCTGTAGCAGGGGGCAAGTCGAGCGCGCAAGTCGATCGCTGCTCAATGATGGATCAGCACCACGCAAGAAGGCGGCCGCAAGGCCGCCTTCTTCGCTGTGAATCGGGTTCCTGCCCGTTACGTCGATCCGGTCAGCCCATCAGCAGGGCACTGGCCATTCCGCCACCGACCACCAGCAGCACAAACAGGATCAGGGCGAGCAGAAAGGGCTTCACGCCGAGCGCCTTGAGGCGAGACATCCGGGTGTTGATGCCGAGCGCGGCCATGGCCATGGTCAGGGCGATCTGGCCGGCCAGCACCAGGCCCGAGTGCAGCGGCGCGGGCAGGGTGACGACGCTGTTGACGCCGACCATGGCGATAAAGCCGAGGGCAAACCAGGGGATCACCAGCTTGGCCGCACCCTGACCGCCTGCCTCGGCGCCTTCCTGGGTCGGCTGACGCAGCCACCATTGGCCGACCACCAGCAGGAAGGGCACCAGCAGCATCACCCGCACCAGCTTGACGATGACCGCGTTGGCCAGGGCATCCGGGCCGACGGCGTCGCCGGCGGCGACCACCTGGGCCACCTCATGCACGGTAGCGCCGATATAGACCCCGAACAGTCCCTCGTCCATGCCCAGCCACGGATACAGCAGCGGGTAGGTCAGCATGGCCAGGGAGCCGAACAGCACCACCGTGGCCACCGCCATGGACGCTGCTGCCGGCTTCGAGCGAATGGTCGACTCGGTGGCGAGCACCGCAGCGGCGCCGCAGATGGCGCTGCCGGCACTGGTCAGCAGGGTGGTCTCGCGATCCATGCCGAGCACCCGGGTGCCGATCTGGTAGCCGACCAGCAGTACCGCGGTGATGATCAGCGCGTCCAGCAGCAGCACCTTGGGCCCGAGTCCGACCACCTGAGCGAAGGTCAGCGACAGGCCGAACAGCACGATGCCGCCGCGCAGCAGCCAGCGGGTAGCGAAGGCGAGCCCCGGCTGGGCGCCCTCGACGGTGCGCTTGAGCGGCAGATTGCCGACCACGATGCCCAGCAGCAGGGCGAACACCAGCGGACTCACGCCTGCGTCGGCGATACCGGGCAGTCGGCTGATGGCCTGCCCGGCCAGCGTCAATAGTGCGCATAGCGCAAGTCCTTGCCACATGGGCGGATCTCCTCTTCGTGTCAGGGTATCGCCGCTACCGGCTCGTCTGGGTGGAGCCTGAGGCGTCGCTTCGATAGGGAGATTCTAGGCGTGGATATGCCAGATGATTATCGTGTAATAACGAAACCTGTTATAAGCTGAGCCGATATAGGAGCCGTTGTCGTTTCCCCGCCATCTTCCCTGCAACCGTCGAGCACCGTGATGAGTTTCTCGCCAGACAGTCCCGCCCGCTCCCATATCACCCTGCGCCAGCTCGAGGTCTTCGTGGCGGTGGCCCGGCTGGGAACCGTCAGCGCCGCGGCCAGGCAACTGAGCCTGTCCCAGTCAGCGACCAGCCAGGCGCTGGCAGACCTGGAGCGTCAGCTTGGTGTCACCCTGTTCGAACGCCCGGGACGGCGGCTTGGCCTGAACGACATGGGCCATCGGCTGCTGCCGCGCGCCGAACAGCTGCTGGATGATCTGGGCGAGCTGATCGCCGCCGCCGAGGAACCGGGAGACGAGCTCCACGGCAGCCTGGCGATCTCCGCCAGCGCCACCATCGGCACCTATCTGTTGCCGCCGCTGGCCGGGGAGTTCGGCGGGCTGCATCCGGGGGTCGACCTGCGCCTGCGACTGCGCAATACCGGCGAGGTGATCTCCGAGGTACAGCGCTTCGACGCCGACCTGGGGATGATCGAGGGGCGCTGTCACGAGCCGGGACTCGCCAGCGAAGTGTGGTGCGAGGACCATATGGTGATCGTCTGCGCGCCCGGACATCCGCTGGTGGCCAAGGGCCGGGTCGAGGACGCTGATCTGATCGAGCAGTCGTGGATCCTGCGCGAGATCGGCTCCGGCAGCCGGGAGGTGCTCGAGGCGGCGGTGCTGCCCCGGGTGCCGAGGCTCAAGGTACGCATGGAGCTGGGGCAGCACGAGGCGATCAAGCAGGCTGTGGCGGCGGGCCTGGGACTGGGTTGCCTGTCGCACCTGAGCGTGCGGGGAGAGCTCGAACGAGGGGAGTTGCTGGCGCTGTCACATGACTTGCCGCTGACCCGCCACTTCTCGCTGGTGTGGCATCCGGACCGCTACCGCAGCCCGGCCTGGCAGGCCTTCAAGGTCTTCTTGATGGAACAGAGAAGCCGCTTCGCGCTTCCGGCGCAGGACGCCTAGAGGATCTGAGCGTTGCCGGTGCCGTTACATTATCTGAGCGTTGCCGGTCCACAGCAGGATGGCGGCGATCACCGCGAAGTGGGCGGGATACCATGCGAGCCACATCCGCCGCGGCATGACGATGCCGGGCGCGCGGCATAGCCGGTGAGCACCAGCGGCCAGCAGCAGCACCGCCAGGACCGTGGCCACGGTCACCGACTTGGCCATGTCGGAGCTGTTCATCATGCCTGCCACCAGCAGCAGCGGCAGGCAGCCGACCACCGCCAGCAGGCGCGAGAGCAGGGCGTCGTCGGTACGATGGAGCTGGCCCATGCCGAGCATGAAAAACGGCACCAGCAACAGGCCATGGTGGCCGTATTCGACCCAGAAGCCGGCAAAGTACCAGCCGGTTGCCACGCCGAGGGTTTCCAGCGCCAGGCGTACATGGCCCAGCTCTCCGGCCTCCTGTCGCCGGGTCAGTTGCTCAAGCCAGTGGCCGGCCATCAGCCCGAGCGCCAGGGTAAAGCAGATGTTGAGCTGAAACAGCGCCTCGCGGGGCATCAGTTGGTAGGGTAACTGGGCCAGCAGACCGATGATCATCACCCGGCGCGCGTAGCGCAGCGGATCACGGGTATTGAACAGCCCGTGCCAGGCGACCATGCCGGCGAACAGTGGAAAGGCGATACGGCCCACGCTCGAGTCGACCCAGCCAAGGTGCCAGGCGTCGGTGGCCAGGTAGCGTGCCAGGTGGTCCAGGGTCATGGTGACAAGCGCGATCCACTGGCCCCAGCCGGTCCAGTGGGAGGACGGTCGTTCGTGGTAGCTGGCGCTGGCGACGTAGGTCATCGGACTTCCCTGTTGTTCGGCTTGCCAGGGTAGACTTGTGCCGGGCCGACAAGTTCCGCAGGAGTCAGAGTAGAGCTTCGACACCGACCAGGATCAGCACCGGGTCAAGGATCTCTGCGACAGCCCCTGCAAGAGCCGACAACAGCGCCGAGACAATAACAACATCACCACCGAGGAGACGCCATGAAGAATGGCTTCGGCTTCGACCTGCGCAGTATGGAAATCTTCGTCGAGACCCTGGAACGCGGTAGCCAGAGCGCCGCCGCCGAGGCGCTCGGCCTGACCCAGTCGTCGGTGTCGCATTGTCTGGCGACCCTCGAAGAGAGCCTGGGGCTGGCGCTGTTCGAGCGCCGCTCGCGGCCGCTGGAACCCACCAGCGCCGGACGCTTCTTTTATGACCGTGCCCGCCGTCTGCTGGGCGAGGCCCGGGATACCCGCCGCGAACTGATCACCGGCGCCTTCGGTCAATTGCATCAGATGCGCCTGGCGCTGGTAGATTCGCTGGCCACCGCCGTGGGCAAGCCGCTGATCGATGTCATCCGCCGCCACACCCGTGACTACACCCTGACCACCGGGCTTTCGCACATGCACGGCCACTCGCTGCTGACCCGGCACGTGGACGTGATCATCTCCGACGATCGGCTGGAAAACTACGACGGCCTGGAGCGTCACAGGGTGCTGGACGAGCCCTTTGTGCTGGTGTTGCCGGCGAGTTGGACGGGGCCTGCTGACAATCTGCGCTGGCTATCGCGTCAGCTCGACTTCGTGCGCTATGTGCCACAGTCGCTGATCGGCCAGAGTATCGAGCGCCACCTGCGCCTGGCCGGAGTAGAGCTGCCGGCGCGGCTGCACCTGGACAATACCTGCGCCTTGCTCAAGGCGGTGAGCGACGGCGTCGGCTTTACCGTGACGACCCCGCTGTGCCTGTATCAGGCGGGGCTCGATCAGCTCAGGGTGCGCATCGAAGCGCTGCCGCTGGCGCCGCTCAAGCGCTCGTTGACGCTGGTCGCCAGGCGCGACGAACTCGGTGGCTTGCCTGGACAGCTGGCGCGGGACGCCCGCCGCCTGCTGGACGGCGACTTTCGTGCCACGCTCACCGAGGAGCTGCCCTGGGTCGAGGAGCAGATCGTCACTTCCGTCTGAGGATCTTCCCGGCGATGGCCAGTTTCATGGCCGGTTTCGGTGCAGTGGCTGCTTTTCTCTGCACTTTGCTTGAGCAGTATCGAAAGCTTCGATAGTCATCACGTCGTTGAAGTCGATGCAACTGGCACGTCCAGCCAGGCTGGGCCAAGACTCAGGAGATTCCTCTTGTGTCCGGGAGCGCCCATGCCGGCAGCCATTCGTCTCTACGTCCGCTACGTGGACCGATTCAATCGGCGTATCGGTCGTATCGTCATGTACCTGATCTTCGTGATGATCGGGGTCCTGCTCTACGCCTCGCTCTCGCGCACCCTGTTTGATCGGCCGTTGATCTGGGGCGTCGAGGTCTCTCAGTTCCTGATGGTCGCCTACTTTCTGCTGGGCGGCGCCTACTCCATGCAGCTCGACGACCATGTGCGCATGGATCTCTTCTATACCCGACTGTCGCCACGGGCCAAGGCCATGAGCGACGTCCTGACCATGCTGCTGTTGCTGGTGTTCCTCGCCACCCTGCTGGCCGGCGGCATCTCCAGCACCAGCTACGCGATCAAGTACGGCGAGACCAACTACAGCTCCTGGGCACCGCCGCTGGCGCCGATCAAGATCATCATGACCCTGGGGGTGGCGCTGATGCTCGCCCAGTGCCTCTCGACCCTGTTCAAGGATATCGCCGTGCTGAGAGGACACCCGCTCGAGCAGACCGAGGGGGAGAAGGACGGCAGGGAAGAGCAGGACCGGAAGGACGGGGAGGGCGATCGATGAGCCATGAAATGATCGCACTTACGCTGCCCTTGTCGAGAGCGTCGATGATGTTGCTGTTGCTAAGACAGAGCCAGAGCCAGAGCCAGGGACGGAGGGCGATCGATGAGCTATGAAATGATCGCGCTTACGCTGCCCTTGTCGAGAGCGTCGATGATGTTGCTGTTGCTAAGCCAGAGCCAGGGACGGAGGGCGATCGATGAGCTATGAAATGATCGCGCTGACGATGTTCTCTTCGATGATGTTGCTGTTGTTGACCGGACAGCGGGTGTTCGGCGTCATCGGCTTCGTCGGCGCGGCGGCGGCGCTCTTGCTGTGGGGCGATGGCGGCATGGAGATGCCGTTCAGCGCCGCCATCCAGTTGATGAACTGGTATCCGCTGTTGACCCTGCCTTTGTTCATCTTCATGGGTTACATGCTGTCGGAGTCGGGCATCGCCTCCGAACTCTACGAGATGTTCCACGTATGGATGGGCGGGCTCAAGGGCGGGCTCGCCGTGGGTACCATCGGCCTGATGGTGGTGGTCTCGGCGATGAATGGACTGAGTGTGGCCGGCATGGCCATCGGCGCCACCATCGCCCTGCCGGAACTGCTGCGCCGGGGCTACGACAAGATCATGGTCACCGGGGTGATCCAGGCCGGAAGCTCGCTTGGCATCCTGGTGCCGCCCAGCGTGGTGCTGGTGCTCTACGGCATGATCGCGCGACAGCCGGTCAGCCAGCTATGGCTCGCCGGAGCCATCCCCGGATTGATCCTGGCGGCGATGTTCGTCATCTACATCGTGGTGCGCTGTCGCCTGCAGCCGAGCCTGGGGCCGGCGCTGCCGCCGGAGGAGCGCAACCTGTCCACCGCCGACAAGCTGAAGCTTCTGCGCGCGGGCATCATGCCGCTGGCGATCTTCTTCTTCATGACCGGGCTGTTCGTGATGGGCGTCACCAGCCTGGTCGAGAGCGCCGCGGTGGGGGCGCTGTCGGCGACCCTGGCGGCGGCGTTCAAGCGCCGTCTGACGCTGGCGGTGATCGACACCACGGTGCGCCGCTCGCTCGGCATCACCTGCATGTTCATGTGGATCATCCTGGCGGCGCTGTGCTTTGGCGCGGTGTTCGACGGTCTCGGCGCGGTGCGCGCCATCGAGTCGGTATTCCTCGACCAGTTCGGCCTCACCCCCTGGCAGATCCTGGTGATGATGCAGCTGTCCTACATTCTGCTCGGCATGTTCCTCGACGACACCGCCATGCTGGTGATCGTGGCCCCGCTGTACGTGCCGCTGGTGATCACCCTGGGCTTCGACCCGATCTGGTACGGAGTGCTCTACACCATCACCGTGCAGATCGCCTACATGACCCCACCGTTTGGCTACAACCTCTTTCTGATGCGCGCCATGGCCCCGCCGGAGATCAGCCTCGGCGACATCTACCGCAGCGTCTGGCCGTTCGTCGCCATCATGCTGGCGGGGCTTGCGCTGATCACCGCCTTTCCCGAGCTGGCGCTATGGCTGCCGGGTCTGTTCAGGGACTACTGAGGCAGGACTGTCGCGGTCTTGGCCCGGCAGGCAGGGATGTGAAGCAAGGAGCTTTAAAGAAGGCAGGAGAAGACGACAACAGGCGTCCTTTACGGACGCAACGTCAGGCAACAACAACGAAAACGGGAGAGAACGGATGACCAATCGTCGCGACTTCCTCAAGAAGGCCGGTGTCGCCACCGCCGCCACCGTGGGGGCGGGCACCCTGGCCGCCCCCTACGTCCACGCCCAGTCGAAGACGCCGATCCGCTGGCGACTGCAGACCTACGCAGGACCAGCCCTGGCGGAGCACGTGATCAAGCCTTCCATCGAGGCCTTCAACAAGGCCGCCAACGGCGAGATGGAGATCGAGCTGTACTTCTCCGACCAGCTGGTGCCCACCGGCGAGCTGTTTCGGGCGATGCAGCGGGGCACCATCGACGCGGTGCAGAGCGATGACGACTCGATCAATGCTCCGGTCGATGTCTCGGTGTTCGGCGGCTACTTCCCGTTCGCCTCGCGCTATAGCCTGGACGTGCCGACCCTGTTTAACCACTACGGCCTCAAGGAAATCTGGGAGGAGGCCTACGGCGAGATCGAGGGAGTGACCTGGCTCGGCTCCGGCAGCTGGGACCCCTGCAACTTTGTCACCCGGGAGCCGATCCGCAGCATCAAGGACCTGGAGGGCAAACGGGTCTTCACCTTCCCCACCGCCGGGCGCTTCCTGACCCGCTTCGGGGTGGTGCCGGTGACCCTGCCGTGGGAGGACATCGAGGTCGCCATGCAGACTCGTGAACTCGACGGCATCGCCTGGGCCGGCATCACCGAGGCCTACACCGTGGGCTGGGCGGACGTCTCCAGCTACTACCTGACCAACAATATTTCCGGCGCCTGGGCCGGCTCCTACTTCGCCAACAGCGAGCGCTGGAACGAGCTGCCGGATCACCTGAAGACGCTGTTCAGAATGTGCATGGACAGCTCTCACTACTATCGTCAGCACTGGTACTGGTGGGGCGAGGCCCACTACCGCACCCAGGGCGGCAAGCTGGAGCTGACCTCGATCCCGGAAAGCGAGTGGCAGACCATCGAGGACGAGGCACTGAGCTTCTGGGACGAGATCGCAGGCCAGAG
This sequence comes from Halomonas sp. BN3-1, assembly GCF_003056325.1. Classification (NCBI taxonomy): domain Bacteria; kingdom Pseudomonadati; phylum Pseudomonadota; class Gammaproteobacteria; order Oceanospirillales; family Halomonadaceae; genus Halomonas; species Halomonas sp. BN3-1. The sequence goes on from NZ_PYVV01000003.1 coordinate 54,498, forward strand.
CGAGCGCAACGCCAAGGTGGTGCAGATCCTCAAGGACTATCGTCAGACCATGCAGCAGGCGGGACCTCCCTACCGCTACAGCTGACACTCTCGGTAGATATCGGGCGTTGCGGGCCGGCCCGGCAATCAAGGTCGGCCCGTTGTTTCTTCGCCCTTGTTCCTTCGCCCATGAGGAGGGTGATCGATGTCAGGACTCAATCCCAGGGACGTGCGCACGGCGGATGACGCCCGCCGGGTGGTCGAGGCGCGCAACCTCTCCCACGTCAAGATCGGCTTTCTCGATCTGGACGGGGTGATGGTCGGCAAGTACATGCACCGCGACAAGTTCTTTGCCGCCCTCGACGGCGGCTTCGCCTTCTGCGACGTGGTGCTGGGCTGGGACAGCAAGGACGAGCTGTACGACAACACGCGCTACACCGGCTGGCACACCGGCTATCCCGACGCCCAGTTGCGCGTGCTGCCGGAGAGCTGTCGCGAGGTACCCTTCGAAGGCGACATGCTGCTGTTCATGGCCGAATTCACCGAGCGGGCCGAGGCGATCTGTCCGCGTGGCCTGCTGCGGCGAGTGCTGGGCCGGGCCGCCGAGATGGGCTTCTCGGTACACGGCTCGCTGGAGTATGAATTCTTCATGTTCCAGGAGACGCCGGAATCGGTGCGCGAGAAGGGCTTTCGCAACCTGCGCCCGCTGACCCCGGACATGATGGGCTACTCCATGCTCAGGAGTTCGGTGCACGCCGAGCTCTACCACGAGCTGCTGGAGCTGTCCCAGCGCATGGACTTCCCCATCGAGGGGCTGCACACCGAGACCGGGCCAGGCGTGCTCGAGGCCGCCATCGGCGTCGACGAGGCGCTGGCCGCCGGCGACAAGGCGGCGCTGTTCAAGACCTTCACCAAGGTGTGGGCCCAGCGACGCGGCCTGATGGCCACCTTCATGGCCAAGTGGTCGCCGGACTATCCCGGCCAGAGCGGCCATATCCACCTGTCGATGAAGCACCTCGAGAGCGGCGAGTCGGCCTTCTACGACGCCGACGCCGAGCACTCCATGAGCGCCATCCAGCGTCACTTCGTTGCCGGCCAGCAGCGGCTGATGCCGGAGTTTCTGGCCATGTTCGCCCCCACCATCAACAGCTACACCCGGCTGATTCCCGGCTTCTGGGCACCGACGGACGCCACCTGGGGCGTCGAGAATCGCACCACCGCCCTGCGCGTGATCCCCGGCAGCGCCAAGTCCCAGCGGGTCGAATACCGGCTCGGCAGCGCCGACGCCAATCCCTACCTGGCGCTGGCCGCGGCCATCGGAGCCGGCCTTTATGGCATCGAGCAGGGACTCGAGCCCGATACCGCGGTCACCGGCAACGCCTACGAGCTCGACCATCCCGAGCACCAGGCGCTGCCGCGAACCCTGTGGGAGGCGGCCCAACGGCTCAAGGCATCGACGCCTGCGCGCGGGCTTTTCGGCGACGACTTTGTCGAGCACTTTGCCGCCACCCGGGAGTGGGAGGAGCGCGAATTCCGTCGGCATATCACCGACTGGGAGCTCGATCGCTATTTCGAGATTATCTGACGCGGATGCCCGGTATCGAGATCATCTGACGCGGATGCCCGGCATCCCGCCAACCGACAGACGAGAGAACTGCATGGCCATTCAACAGACGATATCGCCGGTGGACGGCTCGGTGTACGTGGAGCGCGAGCAGGCCGGCGCGGCCGAGATCGAAACGGCCCTGGTCCGCGCGGTCGAGGCCCAGCAGGACTGGCGCGAGCGTGACGTCGCCGAGCGCTGCCGCCTGTGCAGCGCAATGGTGGACGCCTTCGTCGCCCGGCGCGATCAGCACGCCGAGGAGCTGTGCTGGCAGATGGGCCGGCCCATTTCTCAGGGCGGCGGGGAAATCGGCGGCTTCGAGGAGCGCGCCCGGGCAATGATCGCCATGGCGCCTGAGGCGCTCGCGCCGCTGCGCCTGGCCGACAAGCCCGGCTTTACCCGCTATATCCGCCGCGAACCGCTGGGCGTCTCGCTGATCGTCGCGCCCTGGAACTTCCCCTACATGACCGCGGTGAACGCCGTGGTGCCGGCGATCCTCGCCGGCAATGCGGTGATTCTCAAGCACTCCGCCCAGACCCCGCTGTGTGCCGAGCGCATGGTCGAGGCCGCCCGAGAGGCGGGTATCCCCGAGGGGGTGTTCCAGTACCTGCACCTGAGCCACCAGGCCACCGAGACCCTGATGGGTGACCCTCGCATCGACCATGTGTCCTTCACCGGCTCGGTGGGCGGTGGTCGCACCGTCGAAGCCGCCACCGCCGGGCGCTTTATCGCCACGGCGCTGGAACTCGGCGGCAAGGACGCCGCCTATGTGCGCGCCGACGTCGACCTGGACAGCGCGGTGGAAGGGGTGATGGACGGCGCCTTCTTCAACTCGGGCCAGAGTTGCTGTGGCATCGAGCGGATCTACGTCGAGCGCGCCATCTTCGATGACTTCGTCGAAAGGGCGGTGGCCTGGCTGAAGCAGCTCAGGCTCGACAACCCCTGCGACCCGTCTACCAGCCTGGGGCCGGTGGTCAAGCCCGCCGCCGCCGACTTCGTACGGGGCCAGGTGGAGGCGGCAGTGGCCGCCGGCGCCCGCGCCTGGATCGACCCCGGCGACTATCCGCTGTCGCGCCCCGGCAGCGCCTATCTGGCGCCACAGCTGTTGACCGGGGTCGACCACAGCATGGCGGTGATGCGCGAGGAGAGCTTCGGCCCGGTGGTCGGGGTGATGGCGGTGGACGGCGACGACGAGGCCATCGCCTTGATGAATGACTCCGAATTCGGCCTGACCGGGGCGATCTTCACCCGCGACCTGGTCACCGGCGAAGCGCTGGCTGCGCGGCTTCAGGTCGGCACCGCCTTCGTCAACCGCTGCGACTATTTGGACCCGGAGCTGGCCTGGACCGGCGTCAAGCACTCAGGCCGCGGCTGCTCGCTGTCGCGGCTCGGCTTCGACAGCCTGACCCGGCCCAAGTCCTTCCACCTGAAACACGCCTGAGGCAACCATGAGCGATATCAGCCGCTACACCACCAGCTGGAACTACCCCTCGGCCATCCTCACCGGCGCCGGTCGAATTCGTGATCTGCCAGCGCAGTGCCGAGAGCTTGGCATGACGGCGCCGTTGTTGATCACCGATCCGGGGCTCGCGGCGCTGCCGATGGTGCGTGAAGTGCTCGATCACTGCGCCGGCGAAGGACTCAGGGCGGGGCTGTTTGCCGAGATCAAGGGCAATCCCACCGGTGCCAACGTCATCGCCGGCGTCGATGCCTTCCGCCAGGGGGAACACGACGGCGTGATCGCCTTCGGCGGAGGCTCCGGACTCGACGCGGCCAAGGCGGTGGCGCTGATGGCCAATCAGCGCGACGGCCTGTCGCTGTGGTCGCTGGAGGATGTCGGCGACAACTGGAAGAACGCCGACGGCGACGCCATCGTGCCGCTGGTGGCGGTGCCGACCACCGCCGGTACCGGCTCGGAGGTAGGACGCGCCTCGGTGATCACCGATGAGGCCGAGCGGGTCAAGCGCATCATCTTCCACCCCGGCATGGTGCCGGCCCGGGTGATCCTGGACCCGACCCTGACCGTGGGCCTGCCCCCTGCGGTCACCGCCGCCACCGGTATGGATGCTCTGTCCCACTGTCTGGAGGCCTGGTGCGCGCCGGGCTATCACCCCATGGCCGAGGGCATCGCGGTGGAGGGCATGCGCCGGGTCCGCGACTATCTGCCCCGGGCCTACGCCCACGGCGACGATCTGGAGGCCCGGCTCAACATGCTGGTGGCATCGAGCATGGGCGCCACCGCCTTCCAGCGGGGGCTCGGCGCCATGCATGCCCTGGCCCATCCACTGGGGGCGCTGTACGACGCCCACCATGGCACCTTGAACGCCATCCTGATGCCCTATGTGCTCAAGGCCAACGAGCGCGCCATCGGTGAGCCCATGGTGCGCCTGTGTCGCTATCTCGATATTCGCCAGCCGGGCACCTCAAGTGCCATCGACTGGGTGCTCGAGCTGCGCGAGCGGCTCGCGATCCCCCACGACCTGGCGGCCATCGGCATCGATGACGCCGAGGCGGTGAAGATCGGCGAAATGGCGGTGGTCGACCCGTCCGCGGCAAGCAATCCCATCGCCTTTACGGCCGAGGATTATCAACGCATCTTCCTGGCGGCCCAGCAGGGCCGGCTATAGCGCTTGGTATAGCGTTGGTATAGCGCCCGGCCCCGCCCGATGACGTGGCCCTGGCGGCGCCCGGCTCGTCTCTGGCAAGGTGGCCGGCCAGCGTCAAGGGAGTACTGGTGATGGAGAACATCATGCGAATCGGTCTACTGCAGTGCGACGACGTGGCGCCGGAGCTGATCGACGCCCACGGCAACTATCCGGCCATGTTCGAGGCGCTGCTGGCGCCGGCGGCCTTTTCTCTGGGGGTCAGCCTCGAGTGGCAGGTCTACCGCTGCCTGGACGGCGAGATTCCCGATGACGTCGAGGCTGTGGACGCCTGGCTGACCACTGGCTCGAAGTTCGGGGTCAACGACGGCCACGCCTGGATCGCCCGGCTTGAGGACTTCGTGCGCGCGCTCTATCGCGCCGAGAAGCCTCTGGTGGGGGTGTGCTTCGGTCACCAGTTGATCGTCAAGGCGTTGGGCGGCGAGGTGATCAAGAGTCCCAAGGGCTGGGGCGTGGGGCTTTCCAACAATCGGGTCGGCGAGCGCGAGCCCTGGATGACCCCCTGGCAGCATGACCTCGATCTGCTGGTCAGCCATCAGGATCAGGTCGAGACGCTGCCCGAAGGCGCCTCGACCCTGGGCGGCAGCGGCTTCTGTCCCCACTACCTGATCCGCGTCGGCCGCTGCTTTCTTGGCGTCCAGGGCCACCCCGAGTTTCGCCCCGACTACTCCCGCGACCTGATGCGACTGCGCCAGGGCCTGGTCGGCGAGGAGCGAGTACGCCAGGGCCAGGCCTCGCTGGCCGGACGCATCGACGACGGCGTGATGGCCGAGTGGATACTGCGTTTCATGCGCGAGGCGATGGCGGTCAGGGAGGGGTGACGAGACGCAAGATGGAGGCCATTATTTGGTGGTGGCAGCCAAGGCACCTGGCAAGCATTAGTTTCGGCAACGAGTGCGTAGTGGGAGAACGAACCTTCTTGTCCTTTTTTTGTCCATACATTTAAAGCATGATCATCGACTTCGATCCGGGGAAGAGCGCTTGGAATGCCAGAGAGCGCGGCCTGCCCTTCAGCGAGGTGTCTCATTTCGATTGGGAAGGGGCGCTACTGACCGAAGACAAGCGCAACGATTACCCGGAGCGTCGGTTTGTTGCCATCGGGATGATCGGTCAGCGGGCCCACGTGGTGTGCTTCACGCCGATTGAAGGTGGAATTCGCGTCATCAGCTTGAGAAAGGCCAACGCTCGGGAGGTGCGGCGCTATGACAAGGCGACTCACGGACAGGACAGGTGAGGTCCGGGAACTCACCGATGAGGATATCGAACGTATGCGCCCCATGGATGAGGTGTTGCCTGCAAACCTCAAACGGGCCATCGGACAGCGGGGGGCGCAACGAACGCCGACGAAGGTGAAGACGTCGATCCGTCTGTCTCGGGACGTCATTGACCACTTCAAGCAGGGCGGTGATGGCTGGCAGCGCCGCATCGACCAGGCCCTGAAACAGTACATTCGAGAACATGGTAGCGATTGAGGTCTGGCCGCCAAATAGCTGGCGGACATGCCAGGCCAGGCCTCGCTAGCCGGACGCATCGACGACGGCGTGATGGCCGAGTGGATACTGCGCTTCAATCAAACCGCTGTCTGAGTATCCTCAGTCCGTTGCCGACGACCAGCAGGCTCGAGCCCAGGTCGGCGAATACCGCCATCCACAGGGTGGCGTGGCCGGTCAGCGCCAGGGCCAGGAATACCGCCTTGATGCCGAGCGCCAGGGCGATGTTCTGCACCAGCAGGCGGCGGGTGCTGCGGGCCAGGTCGATCAGCCGTGGCAGGCTGGCCGGGTCGTCGTTCATCAGTGCGATATCGGCGGTCTCGATGGCCACGTCGCTGCCTGCCGCGCCCATGGCGATGCCGATATCGGCCCGGGCCAGCGCCGGGGCGTCGTTGATGCCGTCGCCGACCATGGCGCACACACCGCGGCGGGACAGCGCGTCCAGGCGCGCCAGCTTGTCCTCCGGCAACAGCTCACCGTAGGCCTCGTCGATGCCGGCTTCACGAGCGATGGCATCGACCCTGGCCTGGGCGTCGCCGCTGAGCATGCTGACGCTCACCCCCTGGCGATGCAGGCGCTCGATGGCTTGGCGGCTGGTGCTGCGCAGGGCGTCCCTGACCGCGAAGTAGGCCAGCAGCCGATCGTCGCGCCCCAGCCAGACGATGCCGGCGTCGTCGTTGTCGGCGTCACCGCTGGTCAGCTGGGCCTGGCTGACCCCCATCTCGCCGGCCAGGCGGGCGTTGCCGAGCCACACCGTCGCACCGCTATCGGCCTCGCTTGCCACCAGACCACGACCGCCGCGCTCCTCGACACCTTCCAGTGAGACCGCGGGCTGAGAAGCAGGCTGAGAGCCCAGCCCCTGCACCAGGGCGCGGGACACCGGATGGTTGGAGCGCTCCGCCAGGGCGAGGGCCAGGCGCTGTCCCTCGGCGTCGCTGCTGTCACCGAGCGCAGCTGAGCGCACCAGCCGTGGCTTGCCCTCGGTCAGGGTGCCGGTCTTGTCCAGCGCCAGGTGGGTGAGTCGGGTGGCCTGCTCGAGAAAGACGCCGCCCTTGATCAGGATACCCTGGCGTGCGGCGGCACCGAGGCCGCTGACCACCGTTACCGGGGTGGAGATCACCAGCGCGCAGGGGCAGGCGATGACCAGCAGCACCAGGGCGCGGTAGACCCCGTCGAGCCAGGGGCCGAGGCCGAGCAGTGGCCAGCCCAGCGCGACCAGCCCGGCCAGCACGAACACCACCGGGGTGTAGATGGCGGCGAAGCGATCGATGATGCGCTGCGTAGGCGCGCGACGGGACTGGGCTTCTTCCACCGCGTGGATGATGCGCGCCAGGGTGGTGTCATTGGCCCGCCGGGTGACGCGGTAGTCGAAGTCGCCGGCCAGGTTGATGGAGCCGGCGTAGACGCTCTCGCCGAGGGAGCGATCACGCGGCAGGCTCTCGCCGGTGATCGGCGCCTCATCCAGGCTAGGGTCACCGCGCACGATCTCGCCGTCCAGCGCCAGACGCTCGCCGGCGTGTACCCTGACCAGATCACCGATGGCGACGTCGTCAGCGTCGATCTCGCGCCACTCGCCGCTGCCAGACTCTCCTTCATCCAGCACCCGTGCCCTGGGTGGGGCCAGATCGAGCAGTCCAGAGATGGCCTGGCGCGCGCGTGCAAGCGACCTGGCCTCGAGGTGCTCGGCCAGGGTGAACAGCACGATCACCATGGCCGCCTCGGCCCAGTGGCCGATCAGCATGGCGCCGGTTACCGCCACGCTCATCAGCGCATTGATGTTGAGGGTGCCGTGGCGCAGCGCCACAAGGCCCTTTTTCCAGGTGGGAATGCCGACCAGGGCGATGGCGACGATGGCCAGCAGCGGCGTAAGCAAGCCTGCGGTCAGCCCGAGCCAGCCGATGGCCTCGGCGCCCAGGGCCAGAATGCCGGCCAGCGCGAGGCGCCCCCAGGGCGTCGTCGTGGTGCTGCGGGAATCATCGGTGGCGTCGGCGCCTTGGTCATCCTCGAAGCGAGGCGTCATGCCGGTGTCGCGGACACGGGCGGCCAAGGCTTCGCGATCGACACCGTGGTGATGGACCACCAGACGACGCTGCATCAGCTGGAAGCTCAGTGCCTCGACCCCGGGAAGATCGGCCAGCGCCTTTCTGAGCACGCCTTCTTCGGTGGGGCAGCACATCTCGTCGATGGTCAGCGCAAGACGACTGGCCGAAGGGGACGCTTCGCTGCTCTGTGGGGTGTCGGCAGTCTCGGCTGCCCCGCAGCAGGTACTGGTTCCCGCCGGCCTGGTTTCGCTTGTTGTTTCGTCTCTAGTTTCGGTCTTGGTTTCAGTGCGGGGCGTGGCACTGGAGGCGCAGCAGCCGGCCTTGCTCGTACTTTTCGCGCTGCGCTCTTCAGGGGAATCTGCCATCTTGGGGGAATCTGCCATCTTGGGGGAATCTGCCATCTTGGGGGAATCTACCATCCTGGGAACTCCACTCGGGTCTCTGAGTCAGAGTTGACACCCTGTAGTCACTATAGGGTCAAGGGCTGGTACGAGACAGTCGATGCCTGGCAGGAGTGGACGGACGTTTGGCGGGAGGAATACCCATGAAGATCGGCGAGCTGGCAAGACGCAGCGGGGTCAAGGTGGAGACGGTGCGCTACTACGAGCGCGAAGGCCTGCTGCCCGAGCCTGCGCGCAGCGAGGGCAACTATCGACTCTATCGTGAGGCCCACGCCGAGCGCCTGGACTTTATCCGTCACTGCCGCGCCCTGGACATGACGCTGGACGAGATCCGCGCGCTGCTGGTCTGTCAGGACGATCCCGAGCAGCCCTGCGAGGAGGCCGACGCCCTGATCGAGGCGCACCTGGGGCACGTCGAGCAGCGGATCGCTCAGCTCTCCAAGCTCAAGGTCGAACTGGAAGGCCTGCGTCGTCGCTGCGCAGGCCAGGGCAAGGTCGGCGAGTGCGGCATCCTCAATGAACTGTCCCAACCGGTCGATCCCCCCGAGACGCTGGAGCATGCCCACGTCGGTGGCGTCCATCCGCGGCGTTGAGCCCGGCTGGCGCAAGCCCGCGTCTCCCCTTGCAGAGAGCCCGGACAGGACACCAGGAGCCGGACACGACAGCGCCGCCCCGAGGGGCGGCGCTGGTGGGTGCCGTGATGCGATGGCCTGGTTGGCGTTGTCAGACGACGCGCATCAGGCCTCTTCGGTGCGCCTGGGCAGTACCCAGTCCTTGCGCGGGAAGTGGCAGGTGTAGCCATGGGGAATGCGCTGCAGGTAGTCCTGGTGCTCGGGTTCGGCCTCCCAGAAATCCCCCACCGGCTCGACCTCGGTGACCACCTTGCCGGGCCACAGACCCGAGGCTTCCACGTCGGCGATGGTGTCGAGCGCTTCACGCTTCTGCTCTTCATCCACGTAGTAGATGGCCGAGCGGTAGGACATGCCACGGTCGTTGCCCTGACGATTGGGCGTGGTCGGATCATGGATCTGGAAGAAGTACTCCAGCAGCTTGCGATAGCTGATCACGTCGGGATCGAACAGGATCTCGATACCCTCGGCGTGGGTGCCGTGGTTACGATAGGTGGCGTTCTGCACGTCGCCACCGGTGTAGCCGACCCGGGTGTACTCGACCCCTGGCAACTGGCGAATCAGATCCTGCATGCCCCAGAAGCATCCGCCTGCGAGAACTGCGCGTTGTTGTGCCATGTTCAGACCTCCTCGACTTGATTCAGATATTCGCCGTAGCCCTCGGCTTCCATGTCATCGCGATGGATGAACCTGAGCGACGCCGAGTTGATGCAGTAGCGCATGCCTCCCTTGTCCCTGGGGCCGTCGTTGAAGACGTGACCCAGGTGGCTGTCACCGTGGGATGAGCGCACCTCGGTGCGGATCATGCCATGAGACGAATCCACCAGCTCGTTGACGTAGGCCGGCTCGATCGGCTTGGTGAAGCTGGGCCAGCCACAGCCGGACTCGTACTTGTCCGACGAGGCGAACAGCGGCTCGCCAGAGACGATGTCCACGTAGATGCCGGGCTCCTGGTTGTGCAGGTGCTCCCCGGTGCCGGGACGCTCGGTGCCGCTTTCCTGGGTGACCCGATACTGCTCGCGGTTCAGTCGGGCGATGGCCTCGGGTGACTTTTCATAGGTTTTCATGGGCTCTCCTCGTGGGTGGGGGAGACGCAGGCTCGGCGCGATGGCTTGCCCTCAAGGTTACACGCCAGCTTGCGGGACCGTAATCAGTCGTGGTGATGGAGAGATCCTTACACGCCTAACGATTCGTGTCACGCCGATGCAGGCATTGGCCCAGCGCCCAGACCTGGTCGATGGCCCAGTCATCGTCGCCGAGCACCAGCAGGTCGGCGTCCTGACCGACCGCCATACGTCCCTTGCGCTTGAGCCCGAGGGCGTCTGCGGCGTGGGTGCTGGCGAGGCCCACGGCGACCTCCAGGGCGATGCCGTGGTCGTTGACGCACTCGCCCAGTACCTCGAACAGGCTGTCCAGGCGGCCAGCCTCGAGGCCGACGAATCGCCCCTCGGCGTCAAAGCGGGGCAGGGAAGCGTTGGCGTCGGAGGACAGGCTGATGCGCGAAGGGTCGACGCGGGCCTTGAGCGCCCTGGCGGCGGCTTCTGACGCAGGCACCTCGCCGTCGGCCAGAAGCTCCTGCGTGGTGCTGGTGGTGAAGTCGATCCGCCCGCCGTCCCGGGCGAAGCGCAGGCCATCCTCGAACAGCGCCGCGGTGCGGTTGATGTGGGTCGGCATGAACTGGGCGATGGGCAAGGCCGTGGTGCGTGCTACCTCACGCAGGATCTCCAGGCCACCTTCGGCGTCGCCGGTGTGGATGAAGACGATCCCGGACTTGCCGGCGAGCATTCCTGCGGTGCGGCTCTCGGAGGCCAGCCGAGCAAGCTCATGGGCGCTGGGCTGGGAGCCGCGATGGTCGCTGATGGCGACCTCACCGACGCCGATGAACTCGGGGATATGGACGATATCCTCGGCCACCGAGCCGGTCAGGGTCACCGGCGGCAGCTGGTAGGAGCCGGTGTAGGCGTAGCAGCTCAGGCCGCCGGCGGCGAGCTCGCGTACCTTGCCGAGCAGGTTGGCCGGCGTGCGGGTCAGAGCGTCGGTGCCGAGCGCCCCCACCAGGGTGGTGACGCCGGAGGCGATGGCATCCTCGAGGCGGAGCTCGGGGGTGCGGGTGCCAAAGCCGCCTTCGCCACCACCGCCGGTCATGTGCACCAGCGGATCGACCAGGCCAGGGATGACCCGCCGGCCCTCGAGGTCGTGTACCTCGAGGCCGGGAAAGTGTTCATCGACGCTGGCCTCGGGCTCCAGCACCGCCGCGATGCGGCGGTCGGTGATCAGCAGGTGCTTCAGGCCCATCGCGGCAGGGGCGTAGAGGCGGGCATTCTTCAGAAGGGTCAGCATGGCGGCTCCCGAGACAGGGCCGGCCCTGGGGCAGGCCGGCCTGAACGATAAAGGGCAACGTTCACAGTTTGACGTCGTAGCTGAAGTACTCGTTCATGATCTCGTCGTAGGTGCCGTCTGACTTGAGCTCGGCCAGGGCCTCGTTGAAACGCTCGGCGAGTTCACGGTCGCGCTTGCGGAAGGCCACGCCGACGCCCTGGCCGAAGTAGGTCTCGGGCTCCTTGATGAAGTCGCTGATGCGCACGAAGTCGCTCTGTTCGGTATCGATGTCGATCATCGCCTCGGCGATCGGATAGTCCATGAAGGTCAGGTCCAGGCGGCCGGCACGCAGGTCGGCGACCACGTCGTCGGCACTGGCGTAGCGGCGCACTTCGAGCACATCGCCGTACAGGTCGGTGACGTAGCGATCCTGCAGGGTGGCGCGCTGCACGCCGACGCTCAGGCCTTCGAGGCTGGCCTTGTCGGCGATGTCGATGTCGCGGCCGCGCGGCGTGATCCAGGCGCTCGGGGTGGTGTAGTAGGGCTCGGAAAACAGCACCTGGCGGCTGCGTTCCTCGGTGATCGCCATGGACGACATGATGGCGTCGAACTTGCGCGCCATCAGCGCCGGGATCATGCCGTCCCAGGGCTGCTCGACCCAGGTGCACTGGATCTCGAGGCGCTCGCAGACGGCGTTGCCCAGGTCGATCTCGAAGCCGGTCAGGGTACCGTCGGCGGTCTTGTACTCGAAGGGTTCGTAGGGCACATCGACGGCCAGGCGCAGCGGCTCATCGGCGAGTGCCGGGCCTGCGCCGATCATCAGCGCGGACAGGGCGGAGGCCAGCAGAAGGGGGGAACGATTCATGGGGACTTCCTTGGACAAGAGTGAATAACCACAGCATATGACCCCTGCAACGATGCATCAGCAGGGGGCTGCCGACAGACAGGGGAATGTCGCCAGGGGAGGGCGAACAAGCAGAACTTTCAAGGCGTTGGAGTATACGCCGGGGACGCTATTCGTCGAACCATTCGCTCAGGGCAAAGCCATCCAGCCAGGGCGGCCGGGGAAGGGACTCTGCGAAGATGGGGAGCCGGGTCAGGGGCACGAAGATGTCCTGTCGCTTCAAGGTGCTGTCGAGTGTTCTAGCGAGTGTTCTAGCGAGTGCTATAGCAAGATTGCCAGCAAGTGTTCCAGCGAGTGCCGGTGGTGACGCCGGACCCGGAAGGTCCGGCGCGGTGCCTGCTCGAGGCGTTGGCTCGAGCAGGACTTGTTGCTTCAGCAAGATGCTTATTCAGCAAAGACTTATTCAGCAAAGTACTTGGCATGAATCTCTTCGTAGGTGCCGTTGTCCTTCAGGGTGGCGAGCGCCTCGTTGAAGGCCTTGGCCAGGTCCTCGTCACGCTGACGGAAGGCGATGCCGAAGCCGTCACCGAAGTACTCCTTGGGCTCGGTGATCTGCTCGCCGACCACCTTGTAGTCGCCTGCCTCGCTGTCCAGCAGGGTCGACTTGCCGACCGGATAGTCGAGGAAGCCGATGTCGACGCGGCCGGAGTCCATGTCCAGCACCAGGTCGTCGGCGGTGGCGTAGCGGCTGACATCGGCCACGTCGCCGTACAGGTCGGTGACGTAGTTGTCCTGCAGGGTGCCACGCTGCACGCCGATGGTCAGACCCTCGAGGGACTCGACGTCAGGGTTGCCCATCTCCAGGTCGGTCGGGGCGAACCAGGCGGACGGCGGGGTGAAGTAGGGGTCGGAGAACAGCACCTGCTCACGACGCTCGTCGTTGATAGTCATGGAGGACATGATGGCGTCGTACTTGCGCGCCATCAGGCCGGGGATGATGCCGTCCCAGCCCTGAACCACCCACTCGCACTGGATGCCGACTTCAGCACAAAGAGCGTTACCCAGATCGATGTCGAAGCCGGTCAGCTCGCCGTCGGGGGTGCGGTATTCCATCGGCTCGTAGGGCACATCGACGCCGATGCGGATGTCACGAACCTCGGCCTGGGCGGTAGAAGCGAGAACCGCGGTGCCGATCAGGCCAGCGGTAAAGAGCTTGCGCAGTGTCATATCGGTAAACCCTTGTTATTGATAAGCGGGTGTTGATGCGATGGGAGGGCGTCTTGTGGACGCATACCATCACCTTAGCGAATCGGGGCCCTCTCAGGAAGGGCAGGGCGGCAGAAATGAAACGCCAGTTCCCAACGCTTGTTTGACGATAGCGCGACGGCGCCGGAGGCGGTGGCCTCCGGCGTCACGACGGCTTAACCGGAGGCCGGCTTCAAGTGAGCCAGCAGGCGCTTTTCCAGATAGCGGAACAGGTACAGGATGGCGAAGGTCAGGCACAGGTAGATCGCCGCCACGAACAGGAAGGCGTCGAAGGGCGCGTAGTAGCGGGCATAGACGAAGCGTGCCGCACCGGTCAGGTCCATGATGGTCACCACGCTGGCGATGGCGCTGGCGTGGAGCATGAAGATCACCTCGTTGCCGTAGGCCGGCAGCGCCCGGCGGAAGGCGCTGGGCAGCACGATGCGGCGCATCATCAGCGAGTAGCGCATGCCGTAGGCCCTGGCCGCCTCGATCTCGCCACGCGGGGTGGCCTTGATCGCACCATGGAAGATCTCGGTAGTGTAGGCCGCGGTGTTCAACGAGAACGCCACCAGCGCCGGGAAGAACGGCTTCTCCAGCAGTACCCATAGCCAGGTGTCCTGGATGCCCTCGACGAACACCACGCCGTAGTAGATAAGATAGAGCTGCACCAGCAGCGGCGTGCCGCGGAACACATAGGTGTAGAAGAAGATCGGCATCTTGATCCAGCGGCGCTTGGAACCCCGGCCGATGGCCAGTGGCACCGCGGCGATCAGGCCGACGATCAATGACAGGAACACCAGCTGGACCGTGGTGGTCAGGCCCTCACCGTAGTAGGACAGGGTGTCGAGGGTGAAGATGGTGTTGTTGGCCAGCAGTGCTTCGATTGAGGCAAGCAGTGAATCCATCAGTCATGCCCTCCGAAGCCGACGTCGTAGCGCTTCTGCAGTCTGGCGAAGAACCACTCCGAGACGCTGGCGATCAGCAGATAGATGACCGCCACGATGATCATGAACAGGAAGGGCTCGCGGGTGGCCTTGGAGGCCTCCGCGGCGACCCGCACCATGTCGGACAGGCCGATTACCGAGACCAGGGCAGTGGTCTTCAACAGCACCATCCAGTTGTTGGACAGGCCCGGCAGGGCATGGCGCATCATCTGCGGGAAGCGAATACGGCGGAACACCAGGGCGTGGCTCATGCCGTAGGCGCGGCCTGCCTCGATCTGGCCGCTGTCCACCGCCAGAAAGGCGCCACGGAAGGTCTCGCCCATATAGGCACCGAAGATCAGGCCGATGGTCAGGACGCCGGCGACGAACTCGTTGACGTTGATGAAGATGTCGATACCGAAGCGGGCATACAGCCAGTCGGTGACCATGTTGATGCCGATCTGGCCGCCGAAGAACAGCAGCATCATCAGCACCAGGTCCGGTACGCCGCGGATGATGGTGGTATAGAGGGTGCCCAGGCGGTGGGCCACCCAGTTGCGCGACATCTTGGCGCTGGCGGTGACAAGGCCAAGCCCGATGGCCAGGATCAGTGACAGCACCGCCAGTTCGATGGTGACCAGCGCCCCCTCGAGAAGGCGTGGCCCGTAACCGTGAAGGTCAATCATGGGTCTCTCCTGGCCGCCTCAGCGCTTGGGTGCAAGGAATTGCTTGAGTCGCTCGGAGCTGGGGTTGCCCAGCACCTGGTCGGGCGGACCCGCTTCCTCGACCTGACCCTGGTGCAGGTAGATCACCTGACTGGAGACGTCGCGGGCGAAGGCCATTTCGTGGGTTACCACAATCATGGTGCGGCCTTCCTCGGCCAGGTCACGCATGACCTTGAGCACGTCGCCGACAAGCTCCGGGTCCAGCGCCGAGGTCGGCTCGTCGAACAGCATGACCTCCGGGTCCATGGCGAGTGCCCGGGCGATGGCACCACGCTGCTGCTGGCCACCGGAAAGCTGGGCCGGATAGTAGTCGGCGCGTTCGGCCAGGCCGACCCGCTTTAGCAGGGCGCGGGCGTGTTCGATGGCCTCCTTCTTCGACTTCTTGAGCACGTGGACAGGCGCTTCGATGACGTTCTCCAGAAGGGTCATGTGGGCCCAGAGGTTGAAGCTCTGGAAGACCATCGACAGCTTGGCGCGCATCTGTACCACCTGGTTCCAGTCGGCAGGCTCGCGGCCGTGCTTGGTTTCCTTGAAGCGGATCTGTTCGCCGTGGACAAACAGCTCGCCCTCGTTGGGCTGTTCAAGCAGGTTCATGCAGCGCAGGAAGGTGCTCTTGCCGGAGCCGGAGGCGCCGATCAGGGTGATGACGTCCCCCTTGCGGGCCTCGAGAGACAGCCCCTTGAGCACTTCGGTGTTGCCAAAGCGCTTCTTGATATTGCGCACTTCCAGCGGAATTGGTGTATCAGCCATGAATCGGGCTCCAGATAGAATCGGCCGTGCCGGGTGGGCCGGCCGGATGGCGCGGGCTGGCGCGAAAAAAACGGGGGATTCTAACAGGCTTGGAACGGCGCAGCAGACGAAGCTGATCCGAGGGGGTATAGACCTTCGTCGAGTATAGGGGCGGGAGTTGTCATGCGTCTATCTCCAGGTTGTTGTTATGTATATATTTATTGTAAGTAAAAGAGGTGCGATCTTACGCTGATGTCAGCCTCACCGGGCGCACCAGCAGCGCCGCTCGAGCGCCGAGTTCTACCCTGGCGTTGGGGAACACCACCTTGAGCGGCTCGTCACCGATACGGGTATCGCCGGCCTGGGCGTCACGCGCCACCACGGTACCGGGGGCGAACTCGGTGAAGTTGGGAATGTCATCGGCAAAGCACAGCGCGAAGTCCTCGCTTTCACGGAACACTTCGACAGCCACCGCAAAGCCATCCAGCTGCTGGATCTCGCCCGACTCGGGCAATTGTCCGGCGATCAGCGATTGAATCAGCCGGCCCATGGGTTCAAGTGGCTCGAGATCATTGTGGCCGAACGGCAACGCCTTGCCGAGTTCCAGGGTAAACGCCTGGGCGCCGTGGTAGTGCTTGCTGTAGTGGGAGAAGGTCCAGCTATGCTGATGCTGCTTGAGCGCCGCCTGGATGCCCGCGCCGGCCATCCAGTGCCACTGCTCGCTATCGGTACGAGTCTCGGCGAAAGGGTCCACCACGAAGCGTGGGTAGTGGCTGTCGCGGATCGCGGTGTGCAGGTCGTAGTGCAGCCTTGGCAGCTGGCTGTGGTCGGCGAAGAAGGCATCCACCGCGGCCATCAGCTCACGCGCGCGGACGGCCTCGTCGCCTAGCTGGTCGAGTTCCCGCCGGAACAGCCGATTAAGGTTGGTCTCGACGAAGCGGGTGTTGCGACGAATCGCCTCGAGGTTGCCGAGGATCACCAATACCGGAGCACCGACAGAGGCAAGCCCTGCCTCCAGGCGCGCCAGGCAATCACCCAGCAGCTCGATCGGCGCGGTCTCGTTGCCGTGGATGCCGACGGACAGCACGCAGGCGCGTGCATCTGCGCCGACGGTGTCCGGGATCAGGCGCAGCAGGCCTGGCCCCTCGATCCGATAGCGGCCGCCTTTTAGCGAGCCTTCCCGGCCCTTGATCGGCCGGTCGGGGGACGACGCATCGGCCTCAAGACTTGCCGTCAGCCACTCAGCCAGCATGGCGACCTCCCGCCAGAGGCGAGGAACAAAGGGAACCTGAGTCGGGTGTCAGAACAAACGTCATCGGGAGTCTTCTTGTTGCCAAGGCATTTATCGAATTCTTGTCGCCGCACCATTGCGAGCCCCCAGGAGGACCCCGTTGCCTCTTATCGGCCCAGAGCTGGCCCACTACCTACCCACTAGCGACCCTCCGGGCCGACTCGCCAGCCGAGCTGGGGCGAACGGAAACAGGGCAGGGCGTGGCCTGTCAGCGGCCGATGGTCGGGCATTCGATCATCGCTGGAGGCGCGGATGCCGCTTCACCTTCTTAGGCAGCGAGGGACCTCGCAAGAGCGAGCGTCGATCTGGTGAAAACCGGGGGTGCGATAATGAAAGGCCCGGCAGCATTCGCCGCCGGGTTGGAGATGAGCGGCCACAGCGGCAGGCGCCTAGAGACCGCGAGCGCCGGTATAGAGGGTATACAGCGATTGACTGGCGGCCATCAGCAGACGGTTGCGCTTCTCTCCGACGAAGCAGACGTTGGCGCAGACTTCTGGCAGCAGGACGCGACCGATCAGGGTGCCATCCGGAGCAAACACGCTGACCCCATCCTTGCCCTCGCCCCCTGAGGTGCCGACCCAGAGGTTGCCGTCCTCATCACAGCACATGCCGTCGTAGCCCTCGCTGGTGCTTTCCACCAGCCTCTCGGCACCAGCCAGCGTCCTGTTCTCGGCGCTGAAAGTGAATCGCGTGATGGTAGCGGGCTGATCGGGATGGTGCGAAGGGGCGGTATCGGTGACATACAGCGAGCTGCCGTCCGGCCCCAGGGCGATACCATTGGGCTTGTAGAGCTCTGTGGTCAGACGGGTCGGCTCCTGCATGCCGTCCTCCCAGTAGTAGATGGCGGTCTCGAGTTCGAGCGAGCGCTGCTTGCCCTCGTAGTCGGAGTGCGCGCCGTAGCCGGGGTCGGTGAAGATGATGGCGCCGCCGGGCAGGGTGACCAGATCGTTGGGGGCATTGAGTGGCTTGCCGTCGAAGGTGCTGGTCAGCACATGGCGACTGCCGTCCCACTCGTAGCGAACCACCTGGGCCGGCGAGTGTTCGCAGGCGATCAGGCGACCACGATCGTCGAAAGCGTTGCCGTTGGAATGGCCGATATGATCACGCAGCACGCTGACCTGGCCGCTGGCCTCGTCCCAGCGCATCTGCCGGGCCCTGGGGATGTCGCTGAACACTGCGTAGCGACCCACGGCGTTCCAGGCAGGCCCCTCGAGCCAGAGTCCGCCCGTCCATTCCCGTTCCAGCGGGGCGTTGAACAGCATGTACTGCTTGAAGCGATCATCCACCACCTGCCAGGCGTCGATCGGATAGCGCTCGGGCGTGCCGCCGGCGTGGGCAAATAGCGACGGCGCCGCAGCGGTGGCGCCGATGGCCGCCGTGGCGGCAAGAAACTCTCGTCTTCCCAGTGACATTGCTTGACCTCCATGCAGTGAAAGGGCGACCGAGGTGGTCGCCCTTTCAGCGTATGAGGTGTTCACTGGTCTGTATGTTATACATTCTGACGAAGTCAGGCGGCCCTGCGGCAGCGCCTGACTATTGCTCAGCCCTGGCGATAGGGCTCGCACTCCTCGCCCTGTTCGACCTCTATCAGCTCCTCGACCGGGTAGTCCAGATCCTGTGCGCGCTGGACCAGCGAGCGGTAGGTCGCATCGTCAAGCTGGGGACTTCTGGCGAGGATCCACAGATAGTCGCGGTCCGGTCCGGTGACCAGCGACCATTGTCCGGCGTCATCCAGCGCCAGAATGTTGTAGCTTGCATAGAAGGGGCCGAAGAAGCTCACCTTCAGGCGGCCGACGTTGTCTTCCTCCAGCAGGTAGGCCTTGCCTTCGGCCACGTCGGGCTCGCCCTTGGACAGGTCGACGCCACGGTTGATCACCTGGACGCCACCGTCATCCCGGGTGGCGTAGTCGGCGGTGACGCAGTCGAGCCCTTCCTCGAAGCTGTGATCGAAGCGCGCGATCTCGTACCAGCGACCCAGATAGTCCTCCAGGGCGAAGTCATCGATGGGCTGGGTGCCAGAGGGCAGGCCTGTGCAGGCCGACAGCACCAGCGGGGCGCCAACGGCTGCGAGCAGGGTGGAGAGGCGCGTCGGCTTTCGAGCCGGGGCCGACGAAGGCCGGCGTCCTTGCGTATCCATGAGGGCTCCTGAAGGGTGGCAGGCGGGTGGAAGACGAGTCACCGCTGAATGTGTTGCATAATTTCCGTACAAGAAGTGTATGTCTTTTTTGCTGCTGTTGTCCAAGAGGCTTCCTGCTTGAGATCGAGCAGCCATAAACGTGCAAGGAGCGCCGCATGACGCTAAAGGGGGCACCAGGAGAGGCCGCGCAGGGAACGGCAGGTAGCCAGCTGGGCCAGCACTATGATGCCAAAGGAAGCCTGCTGGCTCGGCTCGAACGTGCCTTTGTCGAGGCGGGATGCGACCCCGACCATCTGAGTCATGACGAGATGGCCGGTATCGATCAACTGCATCTGGGGGGCAGGGCGGCCAGCCGGCGATTGATGGCCCTGGCGGGGAGGGATGCCGGCCAGCCCCCGAACAAGGGGGACGGTCCTCGCTTGGACGCGTTCGCGGGTGCGGGCACGGGTTCCAGCGGCGCAGCGCGCCTGCTCGATCTGGGCTGCGGTACCGGCGGCGCCAGTCGTCTGCTGGCCCGTGAGCTTGGCTACGAAGTGGTGGGGGTGGATATCACGCCGGGCTTCATCGAGGTCGCGACCTGGCTGAGTCGGGCCTGTGGACTGGAGGACAGTACCCGTTTCGTGTGCGCCGATGCTGCCGAGTTGCCGCTGGGGGATGCCAGTGTCGAGGCGGTGTGGTGCCAGCATGCCCTGCTCAATATGCCGGACATCGCCGCTGTGCTGAGCGAGTGTCGCAGGGTGCTCGCCCCGGGCGGCAGGTTGCTGCTCCACGAGGTGGTTCGAGGCGACAATCCTGCGCCGTTATCGCTGCCGGTGCCCTGGGCGAGAACGCCCGAGCATAGCCGACTGTTGTCCCTGAAGGATCTCGAGCAACACCTCCAGGCCGCCGGGTTTCAGCGCCAGGCACTGGAGGATGTCAGCGCCGAGGCGCTGGCCTGGCGCAGCCATCACCGGCGTCGCGAGCAGGGCGGGACCGACCGCCGAGCCCATGGGGGCAGCAACACGGACCAGGCGCAGCCGCCCAGGCAGGAGGGGGGCGAGTCGTCACCTCAGGCGTCAGGACCTGCTGCCCGTCCTCCCATTCGTCCCCGCTTGCCCGGGCCTGCGCTGATCTTTGGTGAGGTCTTCGTGGAGATGGGCCGTAACCTGCTCGATAACCTCAGCGACGACCGGGTTAGGGTGGTCCAGGGGGTGTGGCAACACCACCCATTGCCGCGAACCTGACAGTTTGACCCCCTGAATTCAAGCACCTGGATTCATAGAATAAGCGCCGCTGTATGTCGTTCAGCGGACGGCCTCCTCCAGGAGGCTCCCTCTCCCATGGTTGCCTCCTCGGGGGCACGGGTTTGCCAAGCCTGCTAATGCTCTGTGCTCTCTGGTCGTCTCTCTGCATTCTTCTCTCGGCATCCTTCTCTGTTTCCTGCCTTCCCTCCGTGCTTTTTTCGCGGGCTCTCTCGGCCGACGCGCGACGCCTTGGTACAGGGTGGCCTGGTGCGGTTGTGTCACGTCGAGCTGGCATGCGCCACCTGACCGGGTTCTGGTCTGACCATTGTCTTGATGGATCACAGGGGCGGGCTTTCACGGCGCTCTTGCATTTGGGTATCCTGTAAATATATTTTATACAATCTACGTTTTTGGCGGCGTTGCCTGAGTCTGGGTGTATCGGCCTGTCGAAGCGTTGGGGAATGTGGAATCTGGCGATGGGCGCTGGATACACCGATGGAGTCAATACAATGAACAACAAGGCCTTGAGTGCAGCAGCGATCGGAAGTCTGGTGATGGGGCTGGTGGCGCCTGCCCTGGCGGCTGACGTCGAGTGGAAGGTGCCGACCTCGGTACCGGCGGGCTCCCCTTTTTACGAGAACTTTCTGGAGCGGTTTGCCGACAACGCCGACACCCTCAGCCAGGGTCGGGTGGAGATCAAACCCTTCGGCGCAGGGGTGATCGTACCTGCGTTGCAGGTATACGAGGCCGTGCTGGAAGGCACCGTGGAGGCGGGGCACTCCACGCCCAGCTACCTGGTAAACCAGAAGCCCATCAACGCCATCTTTGCCGGCTTCCCCGGTGGCATGGGGCCGGAGACCTATATCAACTGGATCTACGAAGGGGGCGGTCAAGAGGCCTTGCAGGAGCTGCGCGCCAGCGAGGGGTTGCATTCCTTGATCGTCGGTATCGGCTCCACCGAAGTCTTCGCTCACGCCAACGTCAGGATCGATGGTGCCGACGATCTCGAAGGTTTGAAGTATCGTACGTCGGGCCCCTGGGCGGAGGTGATGCGTGAATACTACGGCGCAGTGCCGACCGTGGTGCCGCCGGGGGACACCTACACCCTGCTTCAGCGCAAGGGTGTCGACGCGGTGGAGTGGGCAACCCCATCGAGCAACCAGCCAGAAGGGTTCCATGAAGCCGCCAAGTACATCGTGGTTCCCGGCGTGCATCAGCCCACCTTCCTTTGGGAGGTTGTCGTGACCGAGGACACCTGGGCGGCCGTCCCAGACGACCTCAAGCCGCTGATCGAAGCCGCCGCCAAGCTCACGACCTATGAAGGCCTGAGCCAGTTCTATCACCAGGACATGCTGGCCATGGAGGCTTACCGTTCGGGCCGCAATGAAGTGGTGAGCCTGGACCCCGAGTTTGTCGAGGATCTGGCCCAGAGCGGTCGGGCCTGGATGGAGGCCACGGTTGAAGCGTCAGACGATCCTGCAATGCAGGCGCTGCTGGAAGACTACCGCACCTACCAGCAGCGCTGGAGCGAGCAGAACGACTACCTGATCCGCGACTGACCCCTCAACCGATCCTGGAGGAACGTCACCTCGGCCTGCGGGGTGACGCCTATTCATGAATACACTGATGAACCTCATCGACAGGGCGTCGACGCTGCTGGCGTGGGGCAGTCGCCTGGCGCTTGTCGCCCTGACCGGCGCCATGCTCTACGAAGTCATTGCACGCTATGTCTTCAATGCCTCGACCATCTGGGCCTTCGATCTGTCCTACATGGCCACGGGAACTGCCTTTGTTCTCGGCATCGCCTGGACCGCCAAGGTGGATGGCCACGTCAGGGTCGATGCCTTTAGTCGCCTGCTTCCGCCGCGTCTGGCCCAGCGCCTGCACGGTGCCGTCTATCTACTGCTGATGATGCCGGTGGTGGCGCTGATGGCGCATCACGGATGGCTGCGCACCCTGCGGGCCTGGCACACCAATGAGGTGGAAATGGTCAGCGTATGGGCACCCAGGATGTGGCCGCTCTACGCCCTTATCGCCATCGGGCTTTCCCTCTTCGCCTGCCAGCTTGCGGTGGACGGAGTGCGGCAGCTTTGTACAGTACGTACCACCGAGGAGAGTCGCTGATGGATGCCCTCGTTGCCGGTCTGATGTTTCCCGGCTTATTTCTGCTTATCTTCCTGGGCATCCCCATCGCCTATTCGTTGACGTTGGTCTCGGTTGCCGCTGGCTGGTACGCCTTCGGACCGATGATCTTTCAGCAGCTGTACGGTAGCGTCTACAGCGCCGCCACCCACTATGTGCTGTCTTCCATCCCGCTGTTTGTGCTGATGGGAGGAATCCTCGAGAAGTCGGGAATCGCGCGTCAACTGTTCGATGCCATCCAGCTCTGGATCGGCCGACTGCCTGGGGGGCTGGCGCTGACGACGATCGCCATGGCGGCCATCTTTGCCGCCGCCTCTGGAGTGGTCGGTGCTGTCGAGATCATGATCGGTCTGATGGCGATACCCGCGATGCGCGCCTATGGCTATCGCAATAGCCTGATGAGCGGGACCATCTGCGCCGGGGGCTCTCTGGGCACGATCATTCCGCCGACCGTGATCGTGGTGGTGTATGCGGCCCTTGCCCAGCTTTCCATCGGCGAACTCTTTGCCGCCATCATTCTGCCAGGCGGATTGATGGTCTCGCTGTTTGCTCTCTACATTCTGGTGCGCTGCGCCCTGCGCCCCCAGGACGGCCCTCCGGCCGTGGAGGCGACACCCTTGCCGCTGGGCCAGAAGCTCGTGATCACCGCCAAGGCCCTGGTACCCCCGCTGTTGTTGATGTTTGCGGTGCTGGGCTCGCTGCTGATGGGCATTGCCTCACCGACAGAGGCGGCGGCGGTCGGCGTGGGCGGCGCCTTGCTGCTGGCTGTGATGAATGGCGGTATCAGCGTCCAGGCGCTAGGGGAGTCGCTGTCCCTGACGGTGCGCATCACCGCCATGATTCTGCTGATCGTGGCGGGGGGCACCATGTTTACTGGGATCTTTGCGGTCAACGGCGGCGGCGAGATGGTGGCCGAGATCGCTGAGCAGCTCGGCGGCCCCACCGGTGTCATACTGTTCTTCCTCGGCGTGACCTTCCTGCTCGGCTTCGTGCTCGACTGGACCTCCATCGTGCTGATCTGCGTTCCGATCTTCACGCCGGTGGTCAAGCAACTGGGCATCGATCCGGTCTGGTTCGCCACCCTGGTGCTGGTGACCATCCAGACCAGCTATCTCACCCCACCGATGGCATCGTCGATCTTCTATCTGAAGTCCATCGCCCCGGATGACATCACCTACGGTCAGATGTGCCGAGGCGTGCTGCCCTTCATCGCGATCCAGCTGGTGACGCTACTGGCGGTGGCACTGGTGCCGAGTCTGGCGACATGGTTGCCAGAGCAGATCGTGGGGTTCTGAAGACCGGCCCGGCTCGAGGATGCCGGGCCGGCAGGGGGGTCAGCCCTGGGCGATACGCTCGCTGATCGCGGCGCCCAGACGCTCGGTGGTGCCGTTGCCGCCCAGGTCCGGGGTCAGCACTTCGCTGTCGCCGTCTTCCAGCACCGCCTCGATGGCGGCCAGGATGGCGTCGCCGGCGTCCTTGTGACCCAGGTGTTCGAGCATCATGGCGCCGGACCAGATCTGGCCGATGGGGTTGGCGATGCCCTTGCCGGCGATATCCGGGGCGCTGCCGTGAACCGGCTCGAACAGGCTCGGGAAGGTGCCTTCGGGATTGATGTTGGCCGAGGGCGCCACGCCGATGGTGCCGGTACAGGCGGGCCCCAGGTCGGAAAGAATATCGCCGAACAGGTTGGAGGCCACCACCACGTCGAACCAGTCCGGATGCATGACGAAGTTGGCGGTCAGGATATCGATGTGGAACTTGTCCACCTCGACGTCGCCGTACTGCTTGGCCATCTCGGCCACACGGCTGTCCCACCAGGGCATGGTGATGGCGATGCCGTTGGACTTGGTGGCCGAGGTCAGCTTCTTGCGCGGGCGGCTCTGGGCCAGGTCGAAGGCGTACTTGAGCACCCGGTCGACGCCGTGGCGGGTCATCACCGTTTCCTGGATCACCACCTCTCGGTCGGTGCCCTCGAACATGGTGCCACCGACGCTCGAGTATTCGCCTTCGGTGTTCTCGCGGACCACGTAGAAGTCGATGTCGCCGGGCTCGCGACCGGCCAGCGGGCTCTTGATACCCGGCAGCAGGCGGCAGGGGCGCAGGTTGACGTACTGGTCGAACTCGCGGCGGAACTTGAGCAGCGAGCCCCACAGCGAGATGTGATCCGGTACCTTTTCGGGCCAGCCGATAGCGCCGTAGAAGATCGCATCGAAGTCGATCAGCGTCTCGCGCCAGTCGTCCGGCAGCATCTTGCCGTGCTCGAGGTAGTAGTCGCAGCAGGCGAAGTCGAAGGTCTGGGTATCCAGGTCGATAGCGAAGCGCTTGGCGGCAGCCTCGAGGGCGCGCACGCCCTCGGGCATGACTTCGGTGCCGATACCGTCACCGGCGATGATGGCGATGCGATGGGCCATGAAAGCTCCTTGATCTTGTCTGCTGGCGTGTCGTTTGCGCCTCACGCGCCGGCCACGGTGGTGCCTGGCGTGGAACCTGGCGGGGGCAAGGGGTGAAGTCAGTCTAGCTCTTTACAGCGAGGCGATAATGGGGCTCGATGGCAATTCATTGTTGACCTCAAGTGGAGAAAAGGGTGGCGTCACTCGATGATCTGGCGTTCTTTCGTCAACTGGCCCAGGCCGGCAATCTGACCGCCACCGCACGCGAGCTGGGACTGTCGCTGTCGGCGGTCAGCAAGCGCCTGAAGCAGCTGGAGGCGCGGCTCGGGGTGGAGCTCGCCACGCGCACCACCCGGCGGCTTACCCTGACCGCCGAAGGTGAGCGTTACCTGGCGAGGGGAGTCGCGCTACTGGATGAGTTGGCCGAACTGGAAGAGAGCCTGGGCGAGGATCGCGAAGCGCTGGCGGGACCGCTGCGGCTCAACGCGACCTTCGGTTTCGGCCGTCGCCATGTGGCGCCCTTGCTGTCCGAGTTCTGTGCATTGCATCCGGGCATCGAGGCGTCACTGGAACTCTCCAACTTTCCCGCGCCATTGGTGGAGGGCGTGGATCTGGGCATCCGGATTGGCGAGCCCCCCGACTCGCGCCTGGTGGCCCGCCGTCTGGTGGCCAGCCGACGTGTTGCCTGCGCCTCTCCCGACTATATCGAGCGCTGTGGTCGGGCCGAGACTCCCCAGGCGCTGCAGCGCCACGCCTGTCTGGTACTGCGGGAGAATGACAGCGATTTTGCGCTGTGGCGATTCGTCGACGCCGACGGTGTCGAGACGTCGGTCAAGGTCGGCGGGCGCCTTACCAGCAATGACGGTGAGGTCATCAAGCGACTGGCGCTCGATGGTCACGGGGTGATGCTGCGCTCCTGGTGGGACGTTCACGATGAACTGAAGGAGGGGCGCCTTGTCAGCCTGCTGCCGGGCTGGCAGGGGGTGCGTGCCGACTTCTTCGCGGTCTACGCCCAGCGCCGGCACGTCCCCGCGCGCTTGCGTGCACTGGTCGACTTCCTCGCTCGGCGCCTGGCGGCCAGGATCCCGTCACTCGATTGAACGACTGCCGGCCCCGTCAGCCCTTGCGTGCCAGCACTCGCAGCCGGGATTCCAGCATGTCGCGGTCCAGGTAGGTGCCCTGGAGGTGACGCTCCCCGGTGGTGGGATCGAAGGCCTCACGTCCATGCAGTACCCGGCGGTTGTCGAAGGCCACCATCTGCCCGGGACGCAGGTCGAGGGCAATCTGATGCTGTGGTGCATGCAGCAGGGTCCAGAAGTGGTGGTAGGCCTCGTACCAGGGGGTGATCAGGTCGGCAGGCAGGTGCAGGGTGTCACGAATCCAGTTGTTGAAGCGAATCTCGCGGATGCGCCCATCCGTGCCGACGTCGATGACCGGCTCGCGGACGCCGATATCGTGTTCCTCGTCCTGGAATCGAAAGTCGATGGCGGTCTCGGCCAGAAGCTGGAAGTGATCGGGGTTGGCCGCGCGCAGCGCCTCGGCGACCTGGATGCCGTCGGCGAAGATCGAGCCGCCGCCTTCGGCATCGTTCTTCAGGCAATACAGCAACTGCATGTCCGGCGGTTGGCGCCAGTTGGGCAGGTCGGTGTGCAGCGCCAGGGCAATCGAGGTGTAGGCCGCGTTGTTGGGGTTGGGCTTTGAAATGACGTCGAAGCGAGCCCCGAAGTTGGTGGCCTTGAGCGGGCCAATGCGCCGTGCCAGGCGACTGACCTCCTCGAGTTCCAGCGGACCTTCGTCGAGCAGCACCAGACCGTCGCGCAGCAACGCCGTGATCCAGGCTTTTTCGCCGTTGCCCCCGGCTACCAGATCGGCATGCCGCACATGCTGGGGGGAAAACGGCGTCTGCCAGGCGACAGGCCGCGGCAGGCTGTCGATGACGGCCTCGCCGGGGCGACGCTGGTGCAGCCAGCCGGCGGCGAAGCGGCTGTGGTGTCCGTCCTGCCAGTCAAGGTGGAGCTGACCGTGCTCGATGCGGGCCTCGTCGAGCCCTGGAACGGCGGCCATCGGTGTGACCAGGCGTTCCCGGGTCAGCGGGTGGCGGCACTGATCACAGGCGCAGTGATCGCGCAGCCACAACAGAGGAAATTGTCCTCGGTCGCCGTTGTTCCAGACCAGCGAGAGACGCAAGTCTTCAGCGACCACGTCGGTCAGCGTCAGGTGCTGGGGCCAGGGGGCCAGTTCGTGCATGTCGATGTGGCCGGCGTCGGCGGTCGAGGTCAACGAGGTGGTGCTCATGGATGGCTCCCAGGTGACGAGTGTTGACGAAATAGGTGACGAGTGTTGACGCCGATGGTGGGGGCTCGAGGCGATGGCGACAAACGACTAATATGACGCCTTAGGCCAAGCCTGGCTTATGACTGTCTTTTTCATCGTCGCTAAACCACAGGGCCAGAAACTACATGCACCGACTTCCTCCTCTGCATTGGCTGCAGGCCTTCGAGGCCTCGGCAAGAACCCTGAGCTTTACCGCGGCGGGCCAGGAACTGTCGGTAACCCAGGCCGCCATCAGTCAACGTATTCGGCTGCTGGAGGACCGCCTGGGGCAGCCACTGTTCGTGCGCCACCCGCGCAGCCTGACGCTGACGCCGGCGGGCCAGGCCTGGTTGCCGAGCGTCCAGGAAGCCTTTGCGCGGCTCGATGAGGGCACCCTGGAGGTGTTCGGCGTGACCCCGGATCGTTCGGTGACGCTGCGCACTACGCCGGCGCTTCAGAGCCAATGGCTGGCGCCTCGTCTGGCACGATTTCACCTTACCCACCCCGAGGTGACCGTGCGTGTGGTCAGCGCCGTCTGGAGTTCGGATTTCGGTGCCGAAGGGGCCGATATCGAACTGCGCTACGGCCAGGGAGAGTGGCGTGGCATGGAGTCGATCTCACTGGGGGCGTCGTCGTTGTTGCCGGTCTGTACGCCGCCGCTGGCAGAGCAGCTCGTCTCGCTGGATGCCCTGGCCGGGCAGACCTTGCTCCACGCGGCGGGCTTCGCGGCCGGCTGGCCGGCCTGGCTGGAGCACGCCGGGCGCAAGGACCTGTCGAGCCACTGTCACAGTCTGATCTGCGACAACCTGTCCATGGTGATGGCCCTGGCCCGGCAAGGGGCGGGGGTGGCGCTGGTGCACCGCTGCCTGCTGGAAGATCCCCAGGGGCTGGTTGCCCCGTTCGACATCGAGGTGCCCACCCGCGAAGGATTCTGGTTGTGTCGCCCGCGCAGTGCGCAGGGCAGTATCGAAAGCGAACGGCTATGGCGCTGGCTGGCGGGCGAGGTGGCGCCAGGGCCATCGTGACAACTTTGTCGGCAAGAGGTCAGGCTTCGGCACTTTGCTCCAGGAGGGCTGGGGCTGAGCCGCTCGAGTCGGTATGATCGTGCCCGCTTATCGAGCGCTATCGCTGGCGGGCGCTGGCGCTCGTAAGAGCATAGAATTGAGAATGAGGGTGCCGTCCGGCTCCCGCCTGCACCGCACCCTGGGATTGTCGCCGCCGGGGTGCGGTCCATCATCTGTTTCGGGAGACTGCTGCCGCCGTGAATGTGTTGATGTTCACCAACACCTATGCGCCGATCGTCGGTGGTGTCAGCGAGTCCGTGCAGCGCCTGAAGCACCAGTTGCAGCAGGCGGGGCATCGTGTCCTGGTGGTGGCGCCTCGGCTGGAGGGTCAGCCGCAACACGAGCCGGACGTGGTGCGTGTCGTCGCGGTGCAGCATTTCAACGGCAGCGACTTCTCGCTGCCGGTGCCAATCCCCGGACAACTGTTCGACGCCATCGAGGCTTTCGAGCCAGACATCGTTCATTCACACCATCCCTTCCTGCTGGGCGACACCGCAGCGCGCGCGGCGGAAACCTACGGCCTGCCACTGGTGTTCACCCACCACACGCTGTACGAGCACTACACCCACTACGTGCCGGGAGATTCCTCGCGGATGCAGCGCTTTGCGGTGGCGCTGGCGACCCAGTACACCTGGCTGTGCGACGAGGTGATTGCTCCCAGCGAGAGCGTCAAGCAGCTGCTGGTCCAGCGCGCCGGCAACCCGGACATGACGGTGGTGCCCAGCGGAGTGGACACTTCACGCTTTGCGACGGGCAAGCGTGATCGCTGGCGGGATCACTTCGCGATCCCCGCTGATGCCCGGGTGATCGGCCATCTTGGTCGGCTGGCCAAGGAGAAGAATCTGGCATTTCTGGCGGGCGCGGTGTGCCAGGCGCTGGTCGAGGATGCCGAGGCCTGGTGGCTGGTGGTAGGAGACGGTGATGCCCGAGAAGCGGTGGAAGCGGCCGCCGATCGTCATGGGGTGAGCGAGCGTGTCTGTTTTACCGGCTGCCTGCACGGGCAGGCGCTGATCGACGCCTACCACGCCATGGACGTCTTTGCCTTTGCATCACACAGCGAGACCCAGGGCATGGTGGTGGCCGAAGCGATGGCGGCGGGGCTGCCGGTGGTGGCCCTCGATGCCCCTGGCGTTCGCGAAGTCGTGCGAAATGGCGAGAATGGACGGCTGCTGGCGCATGAGGATGAGCAGGCCTTCGCCCTGGCCCTGGCCGAATGTACCGACGCACGATACTGGCCGGCCCAGCACGAGGCCGCCCTGAGCACGGCCCAGGCCTACGACGAGGCTCGCTGCGCCGAGCGCTGCCTGCGGGTCTACCGCCTGGCGATCGCCCGGGGTGGCCCCTTCACCCACGCCGATGACGGCGGCTGGGAGCGTGTACGCAGCCGACTGGGCGCGGAGTGGCAGATGCTACGCTACCGAGGGAGGGTGCTACGCCATCTGGTCCAGGAGGAGTGGCGTGAAGAGTGGCGTGAGGAGCGGCCATCCTGGTGGCCCGGCCAACACGAAGACGAACCCGAACTGCCGTCGAGGTGACGCCGCTTGGTGATTCAAGACACCCAGGTTTAAACGCACAAGATTTTCCGAATAGTGCGTTTATTCATTTTATGCTCATGTGACTCGTGCTTCCCCGGGAGAGCACGATAGAATCTCCAAAGGCTTCGTTTCTTCGGTTGGATAGAGCGACCAGCGCTCGGTGAGGGTATGACGTTGGAACAGACACGGCAGGACAGCAAGCGATCATCGTCGGCGCAGCGTGATGACGACGCCGTGTCCCTGCGCGCGGATCTGACCATCGAGTTACCGATACGCTTCGTGCATGAGCTGTCCGCGGCCGAATCGCTCCAGGACGTGCTGGATACGGTGGCACGCTGGTCAAGTACGGTGTTTGGCGCCAACCGCGCTTCCATCACTCTGGCGCAGTCCGAGACCGAGCTGACCCTGATCGCCATGGAAGGTAACAACGCCATCCCGATGGATCAGCCTGTGCCGATCTACGGCACCATGGTCGGACGTGTCTATCGCACTCGCCAGGCGGAGTACGCCGAGCGTTTTGACGGGAGTCCCGATCTCGACTGCCAGATGCTCAGTGCCAAGGGGCTGGGGTGCTGTCTCGATGTCCCGATGATCAGCGGCAGTCGCTGCGTGGGCACCATGAACATCGCCCACGAAAGCCCGAATGCCTTCACCGACGAAGATCGTGAGCGCCTGCAGGCCATGGCCCACTGGGTCGCCGCCAGCATACGCATCCATCATCAGATCGAAGAGATGGAAGTGCTGTCCGAGACCGACCCCCTGACCGGGGTATGCAATCGTCGCGCCTTTGCTACCCGTTTCGCCACCCTGGCCAAGCGCTGGCAGCGCGGCAAGGGAGCGCTGGGCGTCGCGCTGGTCGATCTCGATCACTTCAAGTCGATCAACGATACCTACGGCCATGAATCCGGAGACCGGGTGCTGGTCGCCGTGGCCAAGGCGCTCGACGCAAGCTTTCGCAAGTCGGACCTTATCGCCCGCATGGGGGGAGAGGAGTTCTGCGTGGTCATGGCGGGCGTCGACAAGCCCGCCTTGATGTCTGCCCTCGAGCGTTTCAACCTTGCCCTGTCCGAGCTGGAGATACCCGTCGCCGACAGCGTGATACGCGTCACCGCCAGTATCGGTGCGTTGCTGATCGACAGCGATGGGAGCGACCTCGACAGCCTGGTCAACCAGGCCGATCAGGCGATGTACAAGGCCAAGACCAATGGTCGAAACCGAGTCGAGTTCGTGCACGTGACGCAGTAAGGTCAGCCGTGGCGGTGCTACTTGCTTTCCACTTGTCTGGATGATCCCCGATCGGCCTTTCTCCCGTCGGCCCAGCGCTTGAGTCCGACCAGCAGGCCAACACCCAGCGCCAGGCCACCCAGCGCATAGAAGATCTCGCTGCGACTGTCAGCGGTGATCAACTCGCCCAACTGGCTGCCGAGCAGGGTGACCCCGGCCAGGCCCGGGGCGATGCCCAGGGTGGAACCGATCAGGTAATCGCGAAAGCGCAGATGGAAGGCCCCGGCCATCATGTTGGTCAGGGTAAAGGGGGCCAGCGGCAGCAGGTTGACCAGCGTCATGGTGCGGATGCCGCGTCCCGACAGGTAGCGTGACAGGCCGTTCAAGCGCTTTCCCCCGTAGCGCAACAGCGCATCGCGACCAAGCTTGCGACCGACCCACCAGGTCAGGCAGGAGGCCGACAGGGTACCGATCAGGGCGTAGCCGAAGCCCCACCAGGGGCCAAATACCAGCCCGGTCGCTGCCACCAGCAGACTCAGCGGAAACATCACAAGCGATAGCCCCGCATAGACCGCAGCCACCACGACGATGGCCCAGGGGCTGTCGCGCCACGCCGTGCCATCCTGGGAAAGCTTCATCAGGGTGTCGACGGTAAGCAGGTCATGCATGGCCAGCCACTGCCAGGTCAGTCCCAGCGCTGCCAGCACGGTGATGGCCAGGGTCGGCAGTAGCCAGCGCCGCGTCATCAAGGGGATTCCTGAGTGGCGGGTGAGGGTGCGGGCGGGACGTTATCGGCAGTCAGCGGCCATTTGAGGGGCTGCTGCTGAAAGTAGCGACAGAGCAGACCGTAGAGCCCCGGGTAGGCCTCCATCAGACGGTCGGGGGCGCTGAAGAAGGTCTCGCAGCAGACGGCGAAGCACTCGCCGGGATGGCTCGCGGCGTAGTCATCGATGGGCGTGGGGTCGCCTGCTTCGAGGCGCTTTTGCAGATCCTGCCAGACCGCCGTGAACTCGCGATGCCACTCCCTGGAGGCGATGGCGACCGGCAGTGGTGGAAATCCGTCGACGTCCTGGGAATTGCCCATGTCGAGCTTGTGGGCGAATTCATGGATGACCACGTTGAAGCCATCCAGGCCACCGCTCTCGACCAGATCGGGAAAGGCGATCACCACCGGCCCCTGGTAGAAGGTCTCGCCGGCGCGCTCGTCCTCGTAGACGTGCATCACCCCGGCCTCGTCCATCTCTTCGACCTGGCGACGAAAGGCGTCGGGCAACACCAGTACTTCGTGCACGTTGGCAAAGGCTTCCTGGTGCTCGTGCTCGCTCCAGCCGAGCGTCAACAGGCAGGCCTGGGCCGCCAGGGCCAGGCGTTCCTCGCTATCCAGTGCCGCAGGGTCCAGGTCCGGGTGCAGGCTCAGACGCTTGTCGTGAAGAAACCGCCAGGCGCGCTGACCCAGGCGCTGGGCCGAAGCCTCGGGCACGCGGGCCAGCAAGGGCAGGCGCGCTCGGGCGCCTGCCCAGGTGGCGGCGGGGAAGGGGTGGCGGGCATCGAAGCGGGCCGCCCGCCAGCGCTTGAGTCGTGACAACACAGCCTAGCTGTCGTCCTGGTCCCTGGCGCCGGACTTCCACGACCAGTCGCGCAGGCGCAGGTCGAACAGGTCCTTGCGGCGGTCCTTGAGGTTGGTCACCGAGCCCTCGGCGCGCACCACGGTCAACCGCGACAGATCCAGGTCGGAGAACATGATCATCTCGGTGTTGGGGGTGGTCTCTGCCATCACTGCGTCGTGGGGGAAGGCGAAGTCGGAAGGCGAGAACACCGAGGACTGGGCGTACTGGATGTCCAGGTTCTCGATGGATGGCACATTGCCGACGCTACCGCACAGCACCACGTAGCATTCGTTCTCGATGGCACGGGCCTGGGCGCAGTGACGTACCCGCAGATAGCCGTTCTTGGTATCGGTCCAGAAGGGCACGAACAGCAGGTCCATGTCCTGATCGGCGAGCAGTCGGCCCAGCTCCGGGAACTCCACGTCGTAGCAGATCAGGATGCCGATGCGTCCGGCATCCGTCTGGAATACGCACAGATCCTCGCCGCCCTCGATCACCCAGTCGCGGCGCTCCTGGGGGGTGATATGCAGCTTGGCCTGGCGCTCGATGGAGCCGTCGCGGTGGCACAGGTAGGCCACGTTGTAGAGGCGTCCGTCGTCACCTTCCTCGATCATCGATCCGGCGATGATGTTGATGTTATAGGCCACCGCCATGCGCGACATTTCGGTCTTGAAGCGCTCGGTGAAGCCGGCCAGAAAGCGGATGGCCGCCATCTGGTCCTGCTGGGCGGCGCGGTCCTGAAGGCCCATCAGCGGTGCATTGAACAGCTCCGGGAAGACCGCAAAGTCGCTCTGGTAGTCGGACAAGGCATCGACGAAGTACTCGACCTGCTGCAGCACCGCCTCCACCGAGGCGAACTCGCGCATCTGCCACTGCACGGCGCCGACTCGAACCTGGGTCGGACGACTTTCCAGCATGCGTTCGGCCGGCTCGAACAGGATGTTGTTCCACTCGAGCAGGGTCGCGTAGCCCTGGGACTTCTCGTCTTCCGGCAGATACTTGCGCAGCAGGCGCTTGACCTGGAAGTCGTTGGACAACTGGAACGACAGGATCGGGTCATGCAGCTCCTTGCGCGAGACCTTGTCGATGTACTCGCTCGCCGACATGCTGTCGGCCACCCGGTGATACTCGGGGATGCGTCCGCCGGCCAGGATGGCCTTGAGGTTGAGCTGGCGACAGACCTCCTTGCGCGCCTCGTAGAGGCGACGGCCAAGGCGATAGCCGCGGTAGTCGGGGTCGATCAGCACGTCGATGCCGTACATGGCATCGCCGTCCTTGGCGTTCTGGATCGTCTCGCGCTTGCCGATCAGGTCGTCGTACTTGTGCGGGTTGGAGAACTCCTCGTAGTCGACCAGGGCGGTAAGCGCCACGCCGATGACCCGGCCGTCGTCCTCGATGACGATCTGGCCGTCAGGAAACTCCGCCACCAGCCTGTCGATGGTGATCCTGGGCCAGGCTCCGCCGATGTCGTGGTAGACCTTGTCCATCAGCCCCTTGAGCTGAGGGTAGTCGTCACAGGTGAGGTTACGGAGATTGAGCTGAAGATCATCGAGGGACATGAAGCGTTCCTCCGGAAATGGACCGCATAGTCTAACATGCCGCCCAGAGCAAGGCGGAACGAGGTGTGCAGCATAGCGCAAAAGCATAAGCGTTATGCATCTAAAGCT
The DNA here is from genome assembly GCF_003056325.1 of Halomonas sp. BN3-1. Classification (NCBI taxonomy): domain Bacteria; kingdom Pseudomonadati; phylum Pseudomonadota; class Gammaproteobacteria; order Oceanospirillales; family Halomonadaceae; genus Halomonas; species Halomonas sp. BN3-1. Next base: position 88,686 of record NZ_PYVV01000003.1, read on the forward strand.
CGGGGGGCAGTAGTGCACATCAAGGGAAGCATGAAGCGCTGGAGAGAGCGCTGGAAAGAACGCGTCCAACAAACAGCGGGCCTTGCCACGACAAAGGCCCCGCCGTAGCGGAGCCTTGGGATGCTGCGTGCAAGCTCTGCAGCGCAGGTGTCCTGCAATCTGGAGGCTTAGACGTCGTTTTCCGGCTCGTTGGCCGAATCGACACCGCTGTCTTCCACCAGGTCGCCCTCGTCCAGCGCCGACTGGCTGTCGCTGGCGGAAGCGTCGTCGCTGGGCGCGTGGTTGGAGTCGACACCGCCATCCTTGACGATCTCGCCTCCGGGAATGGCGCCATCTTCGCCCTCGGCCTTCGCTGAATCGTTGGAGGAGTCGACGCCGCTATCTTCAGGCATGACTTGCTCCTGCTTCATCTCTTCGTCTCCCTCGGCGTGGTGATCGGCCAGGGCGGCGCTGGAGAACAGGCCGATCAAGCCGGCCAGGGCGAGGCGCTTCAGCAGTGTGGTCTGGTAGGTGTTCATCGTAGTACCTCCGGGTTGTAGCTGTTGATGATGCTCTGATGACGGCACAACGGCATTCCCGTCGTCGACCTTTCATTGTCCGTCGCTTCATGCGGGGACTGAAGGGTGGGGGGCGGGATGTGGGGCGGGTCGTGAGCAGGCCTGCTCCCGACATATTGCGTCACCTTCCTGGTGACGCCATCGAGTGGGTGGCCTGAGCCCTTCCGTGGGCCCTGTGTTCTTCCCTGTCGGTGTCGGGCACTGAGCCTGTCCGCTGGCTCTGTTGGGGTTCCTGCCCAGCGGTTCCTTCCTGGAACCTCTTGCGGCCATCCTGGCCGCTATCACGCGGCGATGACTGCCACGCGGCTGTTCGGGTCAAGGCCTGGGCCCTTCCGTGGGCCCCGAGATCGTCCATGGGGATATCGGGCGCGAGCCTGTCCATCGCTCAGTCGTGGGCGTCCTGCCCTGCGGTTCCTTCCTGGAACCACCAGCGGCCATCCTGGCCGCCATGCCGTGGCGAGTCCCTGCCACTGTGACCATCCGTGGCCTGGCGATTATTCGGTGTCGTTGGCGGAGTCGACGCCGCTATCCTCTGCCAGCTCACCCTTCGGCTGGGTCTCGGACATGCTGTCGTCGGCTTGCTCGGCGCTGTTGGAAGAGTCGACGCCACCGTCTTCGACGAGGGGCTTGTCGGCATTCATGGCGCTGTCATCGGCCATGCTGGAAGAGTCTTGCTGTTCGGTCACATTGTTTGAGGTATCGACGCCGCTTTCCTGGGCTTCGTTTTCCTCATGGTGAGCGGCCATGGCCATGCTGGAGAACAGTGCCATCGTGCTCATGAGTGCTGCGGCCTTGACGATGTGTTTCATGCGGAACCTCTCGTCGCTGGATTTGCAGAGGCCGTTGGCGTCCTGTGCTCAACGGTTGTACTAAACCTATACAACGCATGGTGGTTTTGCAAATACGGACGTTATTCTTGTCTAATTATGGTTAGCCGTTTCAGCGACATCTTGACGTCCTCGGCCCTTGTGACGGGGCCGCGGGACGAAAGTCAGCGGGCCTCGCCGTGACGGCGGATCGGCTGCCGGAAGGTCTGGGCCGTCAGCACGCCGGCAAGCACCAGAGCGCCGCCGCTGAGGTGGTACCAGCCAAGCCGTTCGCCGAGCCAGAGCATGGCGATCAGGGCGCTGAACAGCGGCATCAGGTTGATGAAGATGCTGGCGCGGCTGGCGCCGATGTGGCGAATCGCGAACATCCACAGATAGGTGGTGATGATAGAGGCGGGGATGCCGGCGTACAGGATCAGGCCGGCGTTGCTTGTGTCGATCGGTGTCATTGGGCCCAGCAGGTAGGCCGGCAGCAACAGCAGGACGGCGAACACCGCTTGAACGTAGAGCATGACCCAGGGCGATATGGCAAGCGGCCAACGCTTGAGCATGACCCCGTAAAGGGCGTAGCAGGTCGCGGCCACCACCATCAGCGCATCGCCAGGAGCCACTTCCAGGTTGGCCAGGACGGCGATGTCACCTCTGCCGAGTAGCCACAGCACGCCCGCGAGAGCCATCACGCCGCCCAGGCAGCCGCCCCAGCTAGGTGGCTCACGCAGCACCAGGGCGCTGAGCAGAATCGTCAACAGCGGCACCATGGCCGCCAGAATGCCCATGTTGGTGGCGCTGGTAGAGGCCGCCGCGACGTAGGCCAATCCTTGCCACAGAGCCATGCCCAGCAGTCCCAGAAGCGCAAGCTTGGGCCAATGCGTGGCGATGGCGTGTCGCTCGCGCCAGCTCTGGCGCCAGACGAAGGGCGTCAACACGGCCACCGCCAGTACCCAGCGCAGGAAGGCGATGCTGCTGGGGGCGATGGTGCCGACGGTCAGCTGGTTGATGGTCATGTTGCCGGACCAGATCAAGACGGCGCCCAGGGGCGCCAGAAAGGGCAGGAGGGGCATCGGGACGGGTCCATGTCATCGAGAAGGTCTGGCGGAAAAGGCACCGCCGCCAGTCAAGGCGGCGGTCGATAACGCAATACCAGTTGTACAGCAGGCTTGTACAGGATTCGAGTGACGTATCACTGTGTCCTGCCCAGGCGTTTAGCCGATAGCGGCGGCCCCGGCCTTGGCGACCTGGATGTCCTGGTCCGGCTTGACGCCGGAGATGCCCACGGCACCGGCCACCTGGCCGTCGATGATCACCGGTACGCCACCGGACATCAGGCCCTCCATGGGCGCCGACAGGAAGGCGTTGCGGCCGCCGTTGATCATGTCTTCGAAGACCTGGGTCTCCTTGCGACCGATAGCGGCGGAGCGGGCCTTGGCCATCGCGACGTCGGCACTGAACGGTGCAGCGCCGTCGAGACGGCGCAGGCCCAGCGGGTAGCCGCCATCATCGCTGACGACGATGGTCACGGCGAAGCCATTGGCCTCGGCTTCCTTCTGGGCAGCGTCGAGGATGGCGTTGACCTGGGACTGGTCGAGGTAAGGCTTGGTCGGCATGGGGAGTCCTTGTGATTGAGGGTTGTGGTTAATATGGAAAATATTTTCGTTTTTAGTCTAGGCGCTCTGGGCCTGTCTGACCAGAGCCTCGTCGACGATCTCGATCCAGTGGCGCACCGGGGTGCGGTTGGTCGCAGCGAGATGGGTCTGGCAGCTGAAGATGTCAGCGCGGTCACCATCCGTCCTTAGCCCAGCGCTTCATCGACGATCTCGATCCAGTGGCGCACCGGGGTGCGGTTAGTCGCAGCGAGATGGGTCTGGCACCTGAAGATGTCAGCGCGGTGACCATACGTCCTTAGCCAAGGGCCTCATCGACGATCTCGATCCAGTGGCGCACCGGGGTGCGGTTGGTCGCCGCGAGATGGGTCTGGCACCTGAACATTTCAGCGCGGTGACCATCCGTCCTTAGCCAAGGGCCTCATCGACGATCTCGATCCAGTGGCGCACCGGGGTGCGGTTGGTGGCGGCGAGATGGGTCTGGCACCCAATGTTCGCGGTGACAACCACCTCCGGCTTGCCTTCCTCCAGCGCGTCCATCTTGTTGTCACGCAACTGGCGTGACAGTTCGGGCTGGGTGATCGAGTAGGTGCCGGCGGAGCCACAGCAAAGGTGACCATCTCGCACCGGCGTCAGGGTGAAGCCCATCCTGGTCAGTACCGTTTCCACCGCGCCGTTGAGCTTCTGGGCGTGCTGCAGGGTGCAGGGGCAATGGAAGGCCAGGCGCTGGTCGGCGCGCACGTCGAGGGTTGTCAGGTCTTCCTGCCCCAGCACCTCGACCAGGTCCTTGGCGGCCTCGCTGACCCGGCGTGCCTTCTCGGCATAGTCGGGGTCGTCGGCCAGCACTTCGACATACTCCTTGACGAAGGCGCCGCAGCCGCTGGCGGTCTGGATGATGGCCTCGCAACCGGCGTCCAAGTGAGGCAGCCAGGCGTCGATGTTGCGTCTGGCTCGCTCGCGTCCGGCTTCCTGGGCGTTCAGGTGAAAGTCGATGGCGCCGCAGCAGCCGACCTCGGGGGCGGGCGTCAGGCCGACCCCCAGGCGGTCCAGCACGCGAGCAGTGGCGGCATTGGTGTTGGGCGACAGGCCGGGCTGCACGCAGCCTTCGAGAATCAGCATCTGGCGCGGATGACGCTTGCCGTCGGGGCGCTTGCCAGCGTCGACCGGGGCCGGGGGCATCTTGCTCTTGAGCGCCCCGGGGACCAGCGGCTTGAAGGTCTGGCCTAGCGCCAGCAGGGCCTTGAACCGGCCGGGCTCGACCAGTGCCTTGCGCAGGCCGAAGCGAAGCGCCTTGTCGGAGGTGCTGCGCGGCACACGCCGTTCGATCTCGGCGCGGCCGATATCCAGAAGCTTGTGGTACTCGACGCCTGAGGGACAGGTCGTCTCGCAGTTGCGACAGGTGAGGCAGCGGTCGAGGTGAAGACGGGTTTCCTCGGTGATCTGGTCGTCGTCTTCAGGACTTTCGAGCATCTCCTTCATCAGGTAGATGCGGCCGCGCGGACCGTCGCGCTCATCGCCAAGCAACTGGTACGTCGGGCAGGTGGCATTGCAGAAGCCGCAGTGAACGCAGCTTCTCAGGACTCTGTCGGCCTCGCGAATGTGCGGCTTCTCGAGGTCTTTTTCGCTGAAATGGGTCTGCATGTTGTTATCCGCTAGTCATGGTCGAGGCCCGGACCTTCGCCGGGGCCAAACGGGGGATCAGGTCGTCTGTCGATGGCTGTCCGATCATGCCGCCTTCGCCGGGCGGCTGTGATCGTTCAGTGCCCGGTCTACCAGTCCGGATACAGTCGGCGCGGATTGAAGATGCCGTCGGGATCGAGCTTGCGTTTCACCCGCTCGTGGTACTTGGCGACCACCGGCTGCAGTGGCGTGAAGGGCTCGGCGGCGCCCGGTGTGAAGCAGGTGGCGTGGCCACCTGCCTGGGCGACGGCGTCGCGCAGCGACTCGGCGTCGACCTGCCCCTTGAGCCAGCGCTGATTGCCGGCCCAGTCGAGCAGCAGTTGATGTGGCTCGACGCCGGCGATGTCCAGGCTCGGGGTGTTGGTCGGCAGGCTGATCCGCCACAGCGGCGTGCTGGCATCCCTGAAGAAGGGCAGCGACAGCTCTCGGAGCTCGCGCCAGAAGTCGGCCTCGAGGGTGTCCCCGCCGATCGCCTCGCGGGTGGCGGCCACCGAGCTTGTACCGCCTTCGAGACGCAGATGCAGGGCGCCACTGTGCCAGGCTGCTGCACTCAAGGGGAGCGGCTTGCGTCCCCATTCGGCCAGACGACTCAGAGCCTCTGACTGGGACATTTCCAGACGCAGGCTGGCGCTGGCGGTGGGTAGCGGCAGCACCTTGAGGGTGACTTCGGTGATCAGTCCCAGGGTGCCCTGGGCGCCGACCATCAAGCGTGACAGGTCGTAACCTGCCACGTTCTTCATGACTTCGCCGCCGAAGCGCTGTTCACGCCCCTGGTGATCGAGTACCCGCAGGCCCAGCACGAAGTCCCGCACCGAGCCGGCCCAGGGGCGGCGGGGCCCGGACAGTCCGGCGGCGATGGTGCCGCCGACGGTGGCCTCGGCACCAAAGTGCGGGGGTTCGAAGGGCAGCATCTGGCCCTGGTCGGCCAGCGCCTCCTCGAGTTCGGAGAGAAGGGTGCCGGCACGCACCGAGACGATCAGCTCGACTGGATCGTAGCTGGTGATACCGCGGTGTTCGCGGGTGGATACCGGCGTACCTTCCACCGGGCGGCCATAGAAGGCCTTGGTGTTGCCGCCGACGATGCGAAGCGGACGTTCGGCGCTTGCCGACTGGATCGCTTCGGACAGAGCCGCCAGGCCGTCGAAGGCGGAAGGGGAAACGTCATTGTTGGACATGGTGGTACCTGAATTCCGACAAAGAGGGACAAACGTCGACAAGGCGCGACACACGGAGCACGGAAGCGCTGCAAGGACGTCACGGTCGATGGCGGGAGACGAGGCTTGCCGCCTTCCTGTCTGAACCGTGACCCTTTCCTGCGGCGCCTGGAAGCGTGGCGGCTCCGGCTAGAACCTTGGCAGTTCCGGGTGCGGCAGCTCGTTGTTGTGCACCATGCATGGCACTGAACCTTGATCGCGCGCAGCGCGCCAGCGTCGGGACGCTCTCGTGGCTGTCATGGCTAGAACCTTGGCAGTTCCGGGTGCGGCAGCTCGTTGTTGTGCACGTGCATCGCGCCGAACTCGGCGCACCGGGCCAACGTCGGGATGTTCTTGCCCGGGTTGAGCAGTCCTTCTGGGTCGAAGGCGGCCTTGACCGCGTGGAAGGCGGTGATCTCCAGGCTGTCGAACTGGGCACACATCTGGTTGATCTTCTCGCGGCCGACGCCGTGTTCACCGGTGATCGAACCGCCGGCTTCCACGCATAGCTCGAGAATCTTGCCGCCCAGTGCCTCGGCGGTTTCGAGTTCCCCTTCGCGGTTGGCATCGAACAGGATCAAGGGGTGCATGTTGCCGTCGCCGGCGTGGAAGACGTTGGCCACCTTGAGCCCGTACTGCTCTGACAGATCGCTGATGCCCTTGAGCACCCTCGGCAGCTCGCGGCGAGGAATGGTGCCGTCCATGCAGTAGTAGTCCGGCGACATGCGGCCGACCGCAGGGAAGGCGTTCTTGCGACCGGCCCAGAACTTGGCGCGTTCGGCCTCGTCGCGGGCGAGCTGAACGTCGCTGGCGCCAGCCTTGGCCAGCACCTCACGCACGGTCTCGATATCGTCGTCCACATCGGCCTCGACGCCGTCGAGCTCACACAGCAGGATCGCCTCGGCGTCCACCGGGTAGCCGGCTCGGATGAAGTCTTCGGCGGCGCGGATGGCCAGGTTGTCCATCATCTCGAGGCCACCGGGGATGATACCGGCGGCGATGATGTCACCGACCGCGGCGCCGGCCTTTTCCACGTCATCGAAACTGGCCATCAGCACCTTGGCGGTCTCGGGCTTTGGCAGCAGCTTGACGGTGATCTCGGTGACCACGCCGAGCATGCCCTCGGAGCCCATCATCAGCGCCAGCAGGTCGAAACCGGGGCTGTCGAGCGCCTCGGAACCGATGGTCATGCGCTCGCCCTCGATGGTCATCACCTCGAGCCTCAGCACGTTGTGTACGGTGAGGCCGTACTTGAGGCAGTGCACGCCGCCGGCGTTCTCGGCCACGTTGCCGCCGATCGAGCAGGCGATCTGGGAGGAGGGGTCCGGCGCATAGTAGAGCCCGTAGGGCGACGCCGCCTCGGAAATGGCCAGGTTGCGCACCCCGGGCTGGACCCGGGCGATGCGGGCGTCGGCGTCGATGTCGAGAATCCGATTGAAGCGCGACATGACCAGCAGCACGCCTTGTTCCAGCGGCAGGGCCCCACCGGAAAGTCCGGTGCCAGCGCCGCGGGTGACCACCGGCACGCCGAGTTCACGACACTGCTTGAGCAGCGCCTCGACCTGGTCCAGGCGCTCTGGCAGGGCCACCAGCATGGGCAGTACGCGGTAGGCCGACAGGCCGTCGCATTCGAAGGGGCGCAGGTCTTCCTCGCGGTGCAGCAGGGTGAGGTCGGGGACCACGCGGGTGAGTTCGGCGAGCACCTCGTTCTTGTCGCGCCGTGGCAAGGCGCCGTCCAGGCGTTCGTCATAGAGGATGTTCATGACGCTTCCTCGGTTGAGCTAGCACGGTCGTGCGGCTAATGATGGTTATTGTCTGCACTACAATCTGCGTTGTCTTGACCTCGGTGTCCAGATTTTGGTTTGCTGGTCTGACCAGTTATTGGCAGATGTGCTCGGTTCAGGGCATCAATACGGACGACGAACCGCGCACGCTGCGGGAGGCAGGACATGTGGGACAACGAAGAACGACTGGCACCGAGCAGCACCTCCCAGGCCATCGCCTCGAAGCTCGAGACGCTGATCCTTGACGGTGTCTTTCGCCCGGGCCAGCTGTTGCCCTCGGAACGGCGGCTGTGCGAGCGGCTGGGGGTGGGGCGTTCGTCGCTGCGCGAGGCGCTTGGCAGCCTGCGAAGCAAAGGCGTGATCGTGACTCGCCAGGGGCGTGGCTCCGAGGTGGCGCCACTGGTGGAGGCGCCCCATGCCACGCCCTTGATGCACCTGTTTCGCGAGCACCCGCGCACCCTGTACGACCTGCTCGAGGTGCGTGCGCTGCTGGAAGGGGAGTCGGCGAGCCTGGCCGCGAGCCGAGGCACCGCCTCGGACAGGGTGTTGATCACCCGGCGCTACCGCGAGATGGCGGACTACGTGGACAAGGCGGACCCCCTCGAGGTGGAGCGTCTGGCGCGACTCGATCACGCCTTCCACCTGGCGATCTGCCAGGCGTCGCATAACCCGGTGCTGGCGCATACGCTGCAGAGCCTGACCGATCTGCTGCTGAGCTCGGTGTTCGCCTCGGTCAAGCACCTCTATCATCGCCCTGACGCCAGGGACATGATCAACCGCCAGCACGCCCGCCTGCACCGAGCCGTGGTAGAGGGCAAGCCACAACTGGCGCGGCGGGTGGCGCTGGAGCACCTGTCCACCATCGGTGACATGCTGCGCGAGATCGAGGCCGAGGATCAGCGTCTGGAGCGCTCGGCCATGCGCCTGGAGGAGTGGTAAGTGCCGGGACGACGGCAGAGACTTCTGCGCGCCGTCCCGGGACCTGCTATTCCTCGTCGATGATGCCGCTGACGGCGGCTACCTCGAGCTTGTGGCCGAGGTGCGCGCGCAGGATGTCGCCCAGGCGCTTGCCATCGCGGGCCTCGATCGCCTCCAGCATGGCCTCGTGATCGTCGACGGCCTTGGCCCAGTTGGCCGAGCCCATCTCGACGCTGTAGCGAATGCGCTTCACCCGTTGGCTCAGGTTGTTGTACATCTCGATCAGCACGTCGTTGTTCGACGCGGCCAGGATGCACTCGTGGATCTGCTGGTTGACCTCGAAGTAGGGGGCCAGCTCCTGGCGCTGGTAATGGCCCAGCATCAGCTGATGCAGACGACGGATCTCCTCGACGTCGGTATCTGTCAGGTGCTGACAGGCCAGCTCACCGGACAGGCCTTCCAGGGCGCCCATGACGTCGTAGGTATTCTTGACCCCACGCCGGGTCAGGCGCACCACGCGGGAACCTCGGTTGGGCAGGTTCTCGACCAGCCCTTCCGAGGTCAGCACCTTGAGGGCTTCTCTGAGCGGGGTGCGTGACACACCGAAGGTTTCACACAGGGCCTTTTCGGCGATCTTCTCGCCGGGCAGCAGGCTGCCTTGCTCGATCAGGTCGCGGATCCTGTCGGCCACTTCCAGGTACAGGCTACGCGGCTGAATCTTTTCCATAGCGGATTTCCCGGGCTCATCATCGTTTGACGGTCGAACGCTTGACGGTTCAACTTTTCCGTATTATGAATTCATTATTCAAATTATGCGAGTGTTGGCGAGCGTATTTGGCCAGGCACTCGGGTAACCCTGTGAGGCAGCGGAGGGTGGGGCCGAATGGCATCGATCGGATTCCGGCCGCTGTCTTGCTGCCTGCCTTTTCTGTCTTCTCTCATATCTTGCGCTGGAGTTGCTATGGCCGGAAACGTATTTCTTGCACAGGTACAATTGTCGCGTCAGTCGGCGCGGCAATTGCTCGACGCCGCCTTCGCCTTTGCCCGCAAGGGCGAACTGCCTCCTCTGACCGCGGTGGTGCTGGACGCCGGCGGCAATCCGGTGGCGGCCGAGCGTGAAGACGGCTGCAGCCCGCTGCGCTGGCCGGTGGCCAACGGCAAGGCCTACGCGGCGCTGGGTATCGGGGTATCCAGTGGTACCACCGGCGAGCGTAACCGCGAGCGTCCCGCCTTCCTGGCGGCGGTGGCCGAGGCCTCCGGGGGCCGCTTCGTGCCGGTGGCGGGGGGCGTGCTGATCCTCGATGACGACCAGCGCATTCTGGGGGCGGTCGGTATCAGTGGCGCCTCTTCGGCCGACGATCAGGCCGCCGCCATCGCTGGCATCGAGGCGGCAGGCTGGCAAGCCGGGCTGGAGCCCGAGACGGTCTCAGATCCCTGATTTCGGTCTGGCAACTGTCTGGCAAAAGGGACGGGTGCTGGACCGACCAGCAAGCGACAGAGCGAGCCTTCGAGCTCGCTTTTTTTGTGTATGTCTCCAGGGATGCAGCAAGGGAGCGAGTGGCTTGGATAGCTCGTTGTTTCGATATAAGACACTGAAAGTTAAGAAATAAATATTCTCTAAGGCGAGTTTGCGAAAGACAAAAGTATAATACCTAATTTTGAATTATGTATCCATATTGACCCTGACCCAGCGGGAAGCGACTCCTGTCCCCAGGCCCTGAACGCCCTGGAAACGGAAAGCTCAAGTGACGGAATCCGCGACTGACGGAACCGTTACGTGAAGAGCACGCCAGCTCCCGTTGAGGCTTCCTCCAGGGTGCCAGTCGGCGCCCACCGCCAGACCACGATGGACAACAACAATCGGAGTGAGGGTTATGAAACTGCTGAAGACCGTACTGGCCGCATCCGTACTGGCGCTTGGCGTCGGTGCCGCTCAGGCCGACGAGGTGCAGATCAAGTTCGGCCACGTCGGTGGCCCGGGATCGCTGTTCGAGAAGACCGCCAACGAGTTCGCCCGTCTGGCCAACGAGCGCCTGGAAGGCGAGGCCGAGGTGGTGACCTATGGCTCCAGCCAGCTGGGTTCCGACGAGCAGATGCTCAACAAGCTCAAGCTCGGCACCATCGATCTGTCGCTGCCGTCCTCGATCATGAGCAGCGTGGCGCCGGAATTCTCGCTGTTCGAGATGCCCTACCTGATCGAGGACCGGGAGCACCTCGCCCGAGTCCGCGACGAGGTACTGCGCGATGTCCTGTATCCGGTCGCCGAAGACAAGCGCTACCGCATCATCGGCATCTGGGAGAACGGCTTCCGCCAGATCACCAACAACGTCCGCCCGATCGTGGTCCCTGAGGATCTGGACGGCATCAAGCTGCGTACCCCCAACGGTGTGTGGCGGGTCGAGATGTTCAAGAGCTACGGCGCATCGCCGGCGCCCATGGCGCTGTCCGAGGCCTTCGTCGCGCTGCAGACCGGCGCCATGGACGGTCAGGAAAACCCGCTGGTACAGATCTATTCCCAGCGCTTCCAGGAGGTCCAGGACTACCTGTCGCTGTCCAATCACGTCTATTCCCCGGCCTATGTGCTGGCAGGTGCCAGTTGGACCCGCCTGCCCGAGCACGTCCGCGAGGTGCTGATCGAGACCGCCGAAGAGGTCGAGGCCTTCGCACTGGAGCAGGGCGCCTCGCTTGACGAAAGCCTGGTCAGCACCATGGAAGAGGAAGGCATGGAGGTGAACGAGGTCGACACCGACGCCTTCGTCGAGGGTTCCCGCGGGATCTACGAGAAGTTCGCCGCCGAGGTGGAAGGTGGTGAGGAACTGTTGTCGCGGGTGGAAGCACTGCGCGAATAACGCCTGTCCACTGCGGCCTCTCCACTTTCGGTGAGGCCGCATCCACCTTCGGAGGATGCTCTGTGCTTACCACCATTTCCGCGGCCTACCAGAAGATTCTGGAGGTCATCGTCTTTCTCAATGTGCTGGCGCTGACCCTGGTGGTGACCATCGGGTTCGCGTCACGCCTGTTGGGCTCTCCTTTCAGCTGGTACGACGAGGTCGCCTCGATCGGACTGGCCTGGCTGACCTACTACGGCGCCGCCCTGGCCGCCCTCAAGGGCGCCCATATCGCCTGTCCCAGCGTGATCAACATGGTTTCGCCGTCCATTCGCCTGCCCATCGCGCTGCTCGCCGAGGCGATCACCATCGGCTTCTTCGTGCTGCTCGGCGTCACCGGTTTTCAGGTGGTGCAGATTCTTGAAGGCTCCACCCTGGTGAGCCTGCCCAGCATCTCGGTGCAGTTCACCCAGTCGGTGATTCCGATCGGTGCCGCGATGTTCATTCTCGCCCAGCTGCTCAGGCTCCCCGAGGTCATCCGGGCGGCCAAGGGAGCCGGCTTCGTCGATCACGAGCTCGAAGAGGCCGGTGTGCTGGCCGACGACGTGCGTACCGACGATTCACCCACCGGTCCGCAGCGCGCCAGCTGACGAGGAGAACCCCATGATCATTGCTTCCATGTTCTTCGGCCTGATCGGGCTGATACTGATCAACGTGCCGGTGGCCATCGCCCTCGGCCTCGTCGGCGCCCTGGCCACCGTGGCCAGCTACGGCACCCTGGCCCTGCCCAATGTCGGCATGGTGATGTTCGACGGTGCTACCAAGTTCCCGCTGATCGCGATACCGCTGTTCATCCTGGCCGGCGCCATCATGAACGCCTCGAGCATCTCGCGCCGTCTGATCGATCTGGCCTCGGCCATGGTCGGCTTCATCAAGGGCGGTCTCGCCATGGTGACCATCGGCGCCTCGATCTTCTTTGCCGAGATCTCTGGCTCCGCCGTCGCAGGTGTCTCGGCGATCGGCTCGATCCTGATTCCGGCCATGCGCAAGAAGGGCTACTCTAAGGAGTTCGCCGCAGCCATCTCGTCCTCGGCGGCGAGCCTGGCGATCATCCTGCCGCCGTCGATCCCGATGATCCTCTACGCGGTCATGTCCGGCGAATCGGTGGTCAAGATGTTCGTCGCCGGCATCTTCCCTGGGCTGCTCGGCGCCCTGGGGCTGGCGGCCATGTGCTACTTCCTGGCGCGTCGTCACAACCTGCCGGCGGAGCAGAGCTTCCAGGCCTCGCGTCTGTGGGAGGCCTTCAAGGGCGCCATCTGGGCGCTGCTGATTCCGGTGATCATCCTCGGCGGCATCTTCGGCGGCATCGTCACCGCCACCGAGGGCGCGGCGCTGGCGGTGGTCGTGGCGATCTTCATCAGCGCGGTGATCTATCGCGAGTTCAGCCTCAAGATCTTCTACAAGGCCTGTCTCGATGCTGGCGTGCAGACGGCGGTGGTGATGCTGCTGGTGGCTTCCTCTGCGGTGGTCGGTCTGTATCTGACCGAGACCCAGATTCCCCAGCAGCTGGCCAACTCGATCGCCGAGATGACCGACAACAAGTACGTGGTACTGGCGCTTCTGAACGTCATCTTCCTGGTGCTGGGCATCTTCCTGCACTCGGCGGCGGCGATCATCCTGGTGGTGCCCATCGTGCTGCCGCTGGTGACCGCGGTGGGCATCGATCCGCTGCACTTCGGTCTGATCGTGACGCTGAACCTGGCCATCGGCCAGCAGACCCCGCCGGTCGCCAGCGTACTGATCGCTTCCTGCTCCATCGCCAAGGCCGACATCTGGGCCACCACGCGCACCAATCTGTGGTTCCTGGCGGTGCTGTTCGTGATCCTGCTGATCAACACCTACGTGCCCGCCGTAGCCCTGGCGCTGGTCAACCTGATCTACGGCGTGTGATCGCGACCACCACAAGGAGAACAACGACATGAGCGACAACGATCAGGGCCAGGTGCACTACCACAGCGAAGATGGCGTCGCCTGGCTGACCTTCGATCGCACCGCAAGCCGCAACGCCATGACCTGGCAGATGTACGACCAGCTCGAGGCCCACTGCGAGACCATCGAGAACGACCCGGAGCTAGTGGCGGTAGTCATGCGTGGCGCCGGCGGAGAAGCCTTCGTCGCCGGCACTGACATCAAGCAGTTCGCTGCCTTCGACAAGGGCGAAGACGCCATCGCCTACGAGCGTCGCATCGACCGGGTGGTCGGGCGGGTGGAGACCCTGCCGCTGCCGACGCTGGCGCTGCTGGAAGGCTTCTGTGTCGGCGGTGGCGCGGCCATCGCTCTGGCCTGTGACTTCCGCCTGGCGACACCGAGTCTCAAGTTCGGTATCCCCATCGCCAGGACGTTGGGCAACTGCCTGTCGATCACCAACGTCTCGCGGCTGGTCGAGCACGCCGGTATCGCCCGGGCCAAGCAGGTACTGATGGCGGGCGAACTGGTACGTGCCGAGGAGGCCCTGGCCCTGGGGCTGGTCGGCGAGATCGTCGACGCCGAGGCCATCGAGGCGACGGTGGTCGAGCGGGCGCAGGCGTTCAAGGAGCGTGCCCCCTTGACCGTGCGGGCGGCCAAGGAGGTGATCCAGCGGGTCATCGAACAGCGCCGCCCGGCCTTCGACGCCAGCGACGACTGGATCGCCACCTGCTACACCAGCCGCGACTTCAAGGCCGCGGTGGACAAGTTCGTCAACAAGACACCCTTCCGCTGGCAGGGTCAGTAAAGGCCCTGAGGCAAGGAGAACCACAATGCTGCCACTCGATGGGATCAAGGTACTCGACGTTTCGCAGATCATGGCCGGCCCCTACTGCACCATGGTGCTGGGAGACATGGGCGCCGAGGTGATCAAGGTCGAGAAGGCCAACGGCGGCGACGACAGCCGCCAGATGGGCCCCTACGTCGAGGATGAATCGACCTGTTTCGCCCAGATCAACCGCAACAAGAAGAGCATTTCGCTCAACCTGAAAGAAGAGAAGGGCCGCGAGGTGTTCTATCGCCTCGCCAAGGAAGCCGACGTGGTGGTCGAGAACTATCGACCCGGCGTCACCCAGTCGCTGAAGATCGACTACGACAGCCTCAAGGCGATCAACCCGGGGCTGATCTACTGCTCGATCTCGGGCTACGGCCAGACCGGTCCGTCGCGTCACAAGGGCGGCTTCGACCTGGTGGCCCAGGGCATGAGCGGGCTGATGTCGATGACCGGCGAACCGGGCCGGCGTCCGCTCAAGACCGGGGTCGCCGTCTACGATATCGGCGCCGGGCTGACCGCCATCTACTCGATCCTGGCGGCCTATATCCACCGTCAGCGTAGTGGCGAAGGCCAGCACCTGGACATCGCCATCGCCGAGTGTGGCCTGCCCTGGTTCACCTGGGAGGCGGGTGCCTACTTCTCCGAAGGCCGAGTGCCCGAGGCCACCGGCTGGCGCCATCGGGTGTCCGCGCCCTACCAGGCGATGCGGGTACGCGACGGTTACATGATGCTCGGCTGCGCCAACCAGCGTACCTGGGAGCGCTTCTGCGAGGACGTCATCGAGCGCCCCGAGCTGATGGTCGACGAGCGCTTCAAGACCAACCTCGACCGCGGGGCTAACGTCGAGGCGCTGGAAGCCATCCTCGAGGACATCCTCGGGCAACAGGATCGCGCCTACTGGCTCGATCGCTGTGACGCCGCCGGGGTGCCGGCAGGGCCGATCAACGACTTCGACCAGGCCATGCATGACGAACACTACCTGGCCCGCGAGATGGTGCTGGAGGTCGATCATCCGACCATGGGGCGGATGAAGACCCTGGGCTTTCCCAGCAAGTTCTCGGCGACCCCGTTGGCGATTCGCCAGCCGGCGCCGCTGTTCGCCCAGCACACCGACGAGGTGCTTGGGGAGATCGGGCTGGCAGCGGACGAGATCGACGCGCTGCGTCAGCAGGGTGCCGTGCGCTGACACCGGCACCACCGTGATCGGCAGCTAGCGTCTGGCATGTCGCCGAATCGGTGGGGCGGTGTCACCATAAAAATTGCATTCATTATTACAGATTATTACAAGAGGGGCGTGGCAGCGCTTGGCGCCCGAACAGCTACCCAGGCGTCGCCCAGTGCGACGTCTGGCCAGGAGGCCTTACATGCTGAATCTCGACTTTCATCCCACCGGACGTCACTTCCTCCAGATCCCCGGCCCCTCGCCGGTGCCGGATCGTATCCTGCGGGCCATGAGCCTGCCGACCATCGATCACCGTGGCCCGGAGTTCGGCGCCCTCGGACGTGAATTGCTCGGCAAGGTCGGCAAGATCTTCAAGACCGACAAGCCGGTGATCATCTATCCGGCTTCCGGTACCGGGGCCTGGGAGGCCGCCCTGGCCAATACCCTGTCGCCGGGGGATCAGGTGTTGATGTTCGAGACCGGCCACTTCGCCTCGCTGTGGCATCGTCTGGCCCTGCGTCTTGGACTCGAGCCCGAGTTTCTGGGCCTGCCGGGGGCCGAGGGCTGGCGCCACGGTGTCCAGGCCGACATGATCGAGGCACGCCTCAAGCAAGACACCGAGCAGCGGATCAAGGCGGTGTGCGTGGTCCACAACGAGACCTCCACCGGTGTTACCAGCGACATCGCCGCGGTGCGCCGCGCGATCGACGCCGCCGGTCATCCGGCGCTGTTGCTGGTCGATACTATCTCGGGGCTTGCCAGCGCCGACTATCGCCACGACGAGTGGGGTGTCGACGTCACTATTTCCGGCTCCCAGAAGGGACTGATGCTGCCGCCGGGGATCAGCTTTAACGCGATCTCCGACAAGGCCCTGGCCGCCAGTCGCGAGTCGCGGTTGCCCAAGAGCTTCTGGGCCTGGGACG
Organism: Halomonas sp. BN3-1; assembly: GCF_003056325.1. NCBI lineage: Bacteria > Pseudomonadati > Pseudomonadota > Gammaproteobacteria > Oceanospirillales > Halomonadaceae > Halomonas > Halomonas sp. BN3-1. Next base: position 104,959 of record NZ_PYVV01000003.1, read on the forward strand.
AGATCCTCGAGGCCAACCAGGGGGGCTACTGGCCCTATACCCCCAATACCAATCTGCTCTACGGCCTCAACGAGGCCATCGACATGCTGCTGGACGAGGGGCTGGATAACGTCCTGGCCCGCCATCAGCGCTGGGCGGCGGGTGTGCGCGCGGCGGTGAACGCCTGGGGACTCGAGATCCAGTGCCAGGACCCCGAGGTCTACTCGCCGGTGCTGACCGGCGTGGTGATGCCGGAGGGCGTCGACGCCGATGCCGTGCGCAAGCTGATCTACGAGCGCTTCGACCTGTCGCTCGGCACCGGGCTTGGCAAGGCCAAGGGGCGCATGTTCCGTATCGGCCACCTGGGCGACTGCAACGACCTGACGCTGATGGCGACCCTGGCCGGCTGCGAGATGGGGCTGAAGCTTTCCGGGGTGAGCCTTGCCGGCAGTGGCGTCGAGGCTGCCATGGCGTACTTCTCCGAGAACCCGGCGCCCCACGTGGCCCGCCTTGCTCGCGATTGAACCACCGCCCGCCCGTCGGCGGCGCTGTCGCCGACGGTCTACCCAGGGTTATCAAGGAGAGGGTGATGAACTCGTTGACGTCTGCCGCCAAGGGGCGGGATGCACGGATCCAGCCGCTGCCGGACTTTGCCGCGCGCCTGGCCAGGGAAATCCAGGGCGAGGTGCTGTTCGACGCCGCCAGTCGCGGCCGTTATTCCACCGACGCCTCGATCTATCAGATCACCCCGGTGGGCGTGGTGATCCCGCGCCATCAGGATGATCTGGCCACGGCCCTGGAGATCGCTCGTGGGGAAGGCATTCCGGTGCTGCCTCGGGGTGGCGGCACCAGTCAGTGCGGCCAGACGGTGGGAGAGGCGCTGGTGATCGACGCCAGCCGCCATCTGAACGGTGTGGTGTCCTTCGACAAGGAAGCGCGTACGGTGGTGGTCGAGCCCGGCATCGTGCTCGATCACCTCAACGCCTGGCTCAAGCCCCATGGCCTGTGGTTCCCGGTGGATGTATCCACCAGCGCCCAGTGCACCCTGGGCGGCATGGCCGGCAACAACTCCTGCGGCTCGCGCTCGATCCACTACGGCAACATGGTGCATAACGTCCAGGCACTGGACGTCCTGCTGGCCGACGGCGAGAAGGTGCACCTCGGTCTGGTCGACGAGCTGGCCGCCGGTTCCCGGGCGGCGCGGCTGGCCGAGCAGGTCGAGGCCATCGCCCGGCGCGAAGGCGAGCGCATCCGCGAGCACTATCCCAAGGTGCTCAGGCGGGTGGCGGGCTACAACCTCGATCTGTTCGACTGTCAGAACCCGCTGCCCTATGAGGCCGACGGTCGCGCCAACCTGGCCCATCTGCTGGTGGGGTCCGAGGGCACCCTGGCGCTGACCCGCCAGTTGACCCTGAAGCTGTCACCGTTGCCGCAGCACAAGGTGCTGGGGGTGGTGAACTTCCCCACCTTCTATCAGGCCATGGACCTGACCCAGCACATCGTGACCCTGTCACCGACGGCGGTGGAGCTGGTCGATCAGACCATGATCGCGCTGTCGCTGGAGAATCCGTCCTTCCGTCCGGTGATCGAGAAGGCCCTGATCGGCAAGCCCGAGGCGGTGCTGCTGGTGGAATTCGCCGGCGAGAATCGCGACGAGCTGCTGGCGAGCCTGGCCCGGTTGAACGAGCTGATGGCAGACCTGGGACTTCCGGACTGTGTCGTCGACATGCCCGAACCCAAGGCCCAGAAGGCGCTGTGGGACGTGCGCAAGGCGGGACTCAACATCATGATGAGCATGAAGGGCGACGGCAAGCCGGTGTCCTTCATCGAGGACTGTGCGGTGCCGCTCGAGCATCTGGCCGAGTACACCGACAAGCTCACCGAGGTGTTCCATCGTCACGGCACCGAGGGCACCTGGTACGCCCACGCCAGCGTCGGCACCCTGCACGTGCGCCCGATTCTCGACATGCGCCGGGACGGCGCCGAGAAGATGCGCGCCATCGCCGAGGAGGCCTCGGCACTGGTCAAGGCCTACAAGGGGGCCTACTCCGGCGAGCACGGCGATGGCATCTGTCGCGGCGAGTGGGTGGCCTGGCAGTTTGGCGAGACACTCAACGACGCCTTCCGCGAGGTCAAGGGGCTGTTCGACCCGGACAACCTGCTCAACCCCGGCAAGATCGTCGACACCCCGAAGATGGACGACTCGCGGCTTTTCCGCTTTCCCGGGGAGTACCAGCGCATCGAACTGACGCCGGTGCTGGACTGGTCGCCCTGGAACGTCGAGCGAGATCCCTTGAACGGCGAGCAGACCCCACCGGGTAGCGGCCGCGATGTCACCGGCGGCCTCGCCAGCGCAGTGGAGATGTGCAACAACAACGGCCACTGCCGCAAGTTCGATGCCGGCACCATGTGTCCTAGCTACCGCATCACCCGCGACGAGAAGCACCTGACCCGCGGCCGCGCCAATACCCTGCGCCTGGTGTTGTCCGGCCAGCTCGGTCGCGACGGCTTGGCCAGCGACGAGGTCAAGGAGGCGCTCGATCTGTGCGTTTCCTGCAAGGGCTGCAAGCGTGACTGTCCCACCGGCGTCGATATGGCGCGGATCAAGATCGAGGCCCGGGCGGCACGGGTCGCCAAGGAAGGGGTGTCGCTGCGCGAGCGACTGATCGGTGACCTGCCCAGGCGCGCACCGGTGCTGCGACGCCTGTCACCCTTGGTGAAGGCCATCGACGGCATGCCCTGGCTGGCCTCACCGCTGAAGCGGGCGCTGGGGCTGGCCGAGGAGCGCGCGCTGCCACGCGTCACCGACGACTACCTGGGGCGGGCCCGACAGGGCGAGCGACCGGCCGTTGCCGACCAGGCGATGAAGGAGGTGGTGCTGTTCGTCGACACCTTCAACAACTATATGGAAGCCGACAACGCCGAGGCCGCCATGCGCGTGCTTCAAGCCGCGGGTTACCGGGTGATCCTGGCGAGCGCTGCGGATCGTCGTCCGCTGTGCTGTGGGCGTACCTACCTGGCCAGCGGTCAGGTCGATCGGGCCCGGGCGGAGGCCGAGCGGACCCTGGCGGCGCTGACCCCCCACGTGGAGAAAGGGCTTGCCGTGGTCGGGCTCGAGCCATCCTGCCTGCTGACCCTGCGCGACGAGTTCCTGGGCTTCGGCCTGGGCGAGCCCGCCAAGCGACTGGCCGAGGCGAGCCTGTTGTTCGAGGAATTTCTGGTGCGCGAGAAGGATGCCGGCAGGCTGGAGCTTTCGCTCGAGGCGCTACCGGTGTCGCGGGCGCTGCTCCACGGCCACTGTCACCAGAAGGCGTTCGATGCCCTGACGCCGGTGCAGCAGGTGCTGTCCTGGATTCCCGAGCTCGAGGTGGAGACCATCCAGTCGTCGTGCTGCGGCATGGCCGGTAGTTTCGGCTACGAGCGTGAGCACTATGAGGCCTCCATGCAGATGGCGGAACTCTCGTTGCTGCCGGCGGTGCGCGACGCCGAGGATGCGCTGATCGTGGCCGACGGCACCAGCTGTCGTCACCAGATTCGTGACGGTGCCGCACGTGAGGCGCGTCATGTCGCCAGGGTGCTGGCCGAGGCGCTGGCCTGAGTCGTCGGGAGGGCAGGGGGCCAATGCGCGTGAGGGCAGTCCTCAGGTGAAGGCCGAACTGGCATACTCGGGGAAAGGGCAGCGCGAACAAGGAGAGCGCCATGATCGACCTACGCAGCGATACCGTGACCCAACCGACCGAGGCCATGCGTGATGCCATGGCCATCGCTCCGGTGGGCGATGACGTCTGGGGTGATGACCCCAGCGTCGCCGCCTTCGAGGCTGAGGTGGCCGATCGCGCGGGCTTCGCCGCGGCGGCCTTCTTTCCCTCCGGCACCCAGAGCAATCTGACCGCCATGCTGGTCCACTGCGCGCGTGGCGACGAAGTGATCGCCGGGCAACGCTCGCACATCTATCGCGATGAAGGCGGCGGTGCCGCTGTCCTTGGCGGCATCCAGCCCCAGCCCCTGGCCCAGCAGGCAGATGGACGCATGGCGCTGGAGGATATCGCCGAGGCCATCAAGGGAGACGATATCCATCATGCGCGAACCCGACTGATCGCACTGGAAAATACCTTTCAGGGCCGGGTATTGCCCCAGGACTATGTGCAGGAGGTGACCGGCCTTGCCGCCGAGAGAGGCCTGGCCTGTCACCTCGATGGCGCCCGCCTGTTCAACGCCAGCGTCGCCACCGGCAAGTCGCTGGCGGAGCTGTGTGCCGGTTTCGATTCTGTATCGCTGTGCTTTTCCAAGGGGCTGGGCGCGCCGGTGGGCTCGTTGCTGGTCGGCGGCGAGCGCTTTATCGCCGCGGCCCGTCGCTGGCGCAAGACGCTGGGAGGCGGCATGCGCCAGTCGGGGCTGCTGGCGGCGGCCTGCCGGCATGCCTTGCATCACCATGTGGAGCGACTGGCCGACGACCACCGTCATGCCCGCCAGCTCGCCGAGTGGCTGGGTGGTATTGAAGGCATCGGGGTGGCAGGTCAGGCCACCAACATGGTCTTTCTCGACGTGCCGGCTCCTCACTGCGCCGCACTGGAGGGCTTTCTTGCCGAGCGTGGCATCTTGATCGCGGTGAGGCCGCGCACCCGCCTGGTGACCCATCTGGGGGTCAGCGAGTCGGATGTACGCCGAGTGGCGACGGAGATCGCAGCGTACTTTGCCTCTCTCGCACAGGAACCGATAACGGAGTAGGCAGAGTTTGGAAACAGCGTCCACTATATAGGCAGGGTGGGCGCCCAGCGCCCCCCATCCACAAGGATAACCTCGTCAGGAGCGGGCCATGGCCATCTATCGTCTGGGTAACCATTCCCCCCATATTCATCGCACCGTCTTCGTCGCCGAGAGCGCCGAGGTCATCGGCCAGGTGAAAATCCATGAAGACGCCAGCATCTGGTACCAGGCGGTACTCAGGGGCGACACCGAATCACTTGAAGTGCGCGAAGGCAGCAATATCCAGGATGGCGCCGTGCTGCACGCCGATCCCGGCTACCCGCTGTCGGTGGGACCGGGCGTCACGGTGGGGCACCAGGCGATGTTGCATGGCTGCACCGTGGGCGAGGGCTCGTTGATCGGCATCCAGGCGGTGGTGCTCAACGGCGCCGTGATCGGCAAGAACTGCCTGATCGGGGCAGGGGCGCTGGTCAAGGAAGGCGCCGAGATCCCCGACAACAGCCTTGTCGTCGGCTCGCCGGGCAAGGTGATCCGGCAACTGGACGACAAGGCCATCGCCGCACTCAAGACCAATGCCGAGGGCTACGTGACCAAGGCGCGGCTACATCGTACCCGGCTGGCTCGCATCGGCTAGGTCATCAGAGCCTGCGCTCGTCTACGTATCGGACAGCGCCTGGCCCCCCCTTCGCAAGAGGCCACGGACACTTCGCCGCGCTGTCTGTGGTCTGCGGGCAACTCGTCAACACCCTGGAGGGAGCGTCCCCGGTCTAGAGATGCCGTCGGGTCGGCCTTCTGTGCCGCTTGACCCTGTGTGGACCGGGAGCCTTGTGCCTCAGCAACAGCATGGATTCCGAGGATCTCGCGCCGTTGGTAATCACCACGACGGCGATCACGGTGATCATGGCAAGCAGCAGATAGGACATCTGAATTTCCCCTGGTCGAGAGTCGTGGCCCTTGTCGAGGCCATGCGTCCGTGGGCGCTCACGAAGAGCCATCCCCTGGTCAGCACGCAGACAACGCGCCTTGCCGGTGAACCTGAAAGCAAGAATGCTGCACGTGCGTACTACACTGAGTTAACTCTAGGCGCAGGGTATAAGGGCCGCCATATCAGCACAGAGGTAGTCAAACTGTGCTTAGAGTGGCGCGGTTCTCGAGCAAAGGTGGCGCCTGTCGCCAACAAGAAGGGGGTGTCATCGTCGATGACACCCCCTTGTCGGTCAGCCAGGTGGCGCCTGGCTTGGCGTAGTGCCTACTGCAACAGCCCCATCAGCGGGTCGGAGATACCGACGACCTGCATCGCCACCAGCCCGATCAGCCCCGCCGCGAGCACATAGTAGATGGTCGGCAGGATGGTCTTGCGAATGGTGATGCCCTCGCGTCCCAGCAGGCCCACGGTGGCCGAGGCGGCTACCACGTTGTGGATGGCGATCATGTTGCCGGCGGCGGCGCCGACGGCCTGAAGCGCCACCATCAGCGCGGTGGACACACCGAGTTGCTGGGCCACGTTGAACTGGAAGTCTGCCAGCATCAGGTTGGACACGGTGTTGGAGCCGGCGATGAAGGCACCCAGCGCGCCGACGGCAGGAGCGAACAGCGGATAGATGTCGCCGACACCGTTGGCCACCGCGGTGGCCATGGCCACCGGCATGGAGGCCAGATCCGCGCCGTTGACGCCGGAGTTGATCAGAATGCGCACCATGGGGATGGTGAACACCAGCACGAAGCCGGCGCCCAGCAGGGTACGGCTGGATTCACTGAAGGCCGCCTTGAGCTGATTGCCGTTCATGCGATGCATCAGAGCGGTGATCAGCACCACCATCAGCAGGATTCCGCCGGGCAGGTAGAGTGGCTGTAGGCTGCCGGAGATACCGGCCTCACCCAGGATGTCGCTGAAGCCCAGGCTTACCGAGGTCAGTGCCTGCTTGAACGGCTCGATGGTACGTGACGCCACCAGCAGTACCGCCAGCAGCACGTAGGGCAGCCAGCCCATGAAGGTGCTCATCGGTGCGCGGCCCACGACCTCGTCGGCCTTGATGCTGAGCTTGCCGATCCAGTGGGCAGGCCAGCTGTCACTTTCCGGGAAGTCCCAGCTCTTTTCGGGAATCAGGAAACCGCGACGGGCGGCCGGGACCACGATGGCAAGGCCTACCATGGCGCCGATCATCGACGGGAATTCGGGGCCCAGGAAGACTCCGGCCAGGGCGTAGGGCACCACGAAGGCGACGCCTGCGAAGATCGCGAAGGGAGCAATCGCCAGGCCTTCCTTCCAGGAGCGGTTGGCACCGAAGAAGCGCACCATGACGCTGACCATGATCAGCGGCATAAGCACACCGACCACGGCATGCACCAGCGCGACTTCTCCGGCAATCAGGCGGAAGTACTCCATCCAGGTGGAGCCGCCGGCTTCCAGCGTCTCGGTGATGCCGACCTTGTCCAGGCCACCGGCGACACCGACCACGATGGGGGTGCCGACAGCGCCGAAGGACACCGGGGTGGACTGGATCATCATGCCCACCACCACAGCGGCAAGTGCCGGGAAGCCCAGCGCGACCATCAGCGGGGCGGCCACCGCCGCCGGCGTGCCGAAGCCCGAGGCGCCCTCGATGAAGCAGCCGAACAGCCAGGCCACGATGATCGCCTGGACGCGGCGGTCCGGGCTGATGCCGGAGAAGCCATTGCGAATGGCGGCGATACCGCCGGAGTGCTTCAGGGTGTTGAGCAGCAGGATGGCGCCGAAGATGATCCACAGGATCGCCACGGTCAGGATCAACCCTTGCAGGGTCGAGGCCAGGACCCGTGTGAAGGTCATGTCCCAGGCCACCAGGGCAATCAGCGCGGTGACCAGAAAGACGATGGGCATGGCGACCTTGGCGGCCATGCGCATGCCGATCAGCAGGATGCCGGCCAGTATGAGCGGCACAAAGGCTATCAAGGCTAGAGTGGTGTCGGTCATGGTGTTGGGGTCTCTTGTCGTGTCCTTGTTTGTAATATCCGTTGTGTCGAAGTTGGCGGTCTCACGCCGGGGTAAGGCTCGGACAAGGCGGCACGATAAGCCGACTAGCGAAATCGTTCTAGACTGGGATATTGGTCAGACCAATGCAGCGCTGATGACTCCTCGTCCGATCATTCTTCAAATTTATTGTTTAACAGTAGGTTAGAGTCGACAAAGACGCTGGAGGCGGGTGCGAACGAGGCTAGTTTCTTAGACTAATGGACAGGTTTGTCTCCATCCCTCAGGAAATCATGGCGTTGGCGAGGTGGGCGGTTGATGGCACTATCGGCAGACATTCCCCTTCTAGAGGTATCTGGCATGGCCCTGGTGATGTACGACCTGTGTGGCATCGATGAGTCACTGCGTTTTTCTCCCTTCTGCTGGCGAGCCAAGCTGGCCATCGCCCACAAGGGGCTCGAGGTGGAGGCGCGGCCCTGGTGCTTTACCGAAAAGGAAAAGCTCGAATTCACGGACCATGACAAGGTCCCGGTGCTGATCGATGGCGACGAAGTGATCACCGACAGTTTCGAGATCCTGCGTTACCTGGATCGTGCCTACCCTGAGGCCCCGACGCTGCTTGGCGGTCCCTTGGCCGAATCCCGCGCCCGCTTTTTCAAGCACTACAGCGAGCGCGCCCTGCAGCTGCCGATCCTGCGTACCATCGTGATGGACCTGATGAACGCCATCCATCCCAAGGACCGCGACTACTTCCGCACCACTCGTGAAAAACGCCTGGGCATGACCCTGGAGCAGTTCCATTCTCCGGCCAAGGGGCTCAGCCAGCTCGATAGCGCCCTGGAGCCCCTGCGTGGCCAGCTGTCGGGAAGCGACTTCATTGATGGCGACACACCCGGTGCGGCGGACTACCTGGTGTTTGCCAACTTCATGTGGGCGCGTTCGGTGTCCACCGCGGATCTGGTGTCCAATGCCGATCCGGTTTACGCCTGGATCGAGCGGATGCTTGATGCCAATGGCGGTGTCGGCCGCAACGCGGTGCGCATCTGTGATATCGAAGGCGCCTATCGCGCCTGACCCTTGCTGCCGAGCGAGGCGACGCCCTGATATCGTCGTCTCGCTCTTTGCTCTTTGCTCTTTGCTCTCTGCTCTCTGCTCTCTGCTCTCTGCTCTCTGCTCTCTGCTTTCTGCTCTCTGCTCTCTGCTCTCGACTCTTGGCTCCTCGTTGCGCTTCCCTCCTCAGTTTCCTTCGGTAAGCTTTCGCCTTTAGTCTGCGGCGATCATGACCCCTCGGTTATTACCGCATGTCGATCATGGCTTTAGAGGATCGCCAGCAAGGGCCCTCGTCTTGGCTAATCTTGCAGATATCTTTTGGAAGGCCATCGGACAACGCTGCGGTAGCTGTACCGAGCTGGTGAATCTGCGTGCAAGTTGCTCCGGTGGCCCGTCGGAAATGGCGAAGCAGCGGTCTTGTGTTTGATGACGAAGCTGTCGATTGTCGCTACTGCCGATTGTCGCTGCTGTCGATTGTCTCTATCGGCGACCGTCGTTATTGGCGATTGTATTGGTCGTTATGTCTCACAAAAGCGTGTTTATTGTGCTTCTGGAGCTGGTGCCGCTGCTGTCATCAGAGCGTCAATCATCTACTGCTATGGTGCGAATGGTGCGCCGCTGGGCAGATGCTGAGAATGCTGGGTGACTTTACCCGCGTTAGTGCAATTAGTGGCTCGTATATGCCTTATATGATGTTGCGGTGCAACAAGGTGCGTTCTAGTCTTCACATGCGAGACGATTCTGTGCTCGTTTGAAGACGATATGTAACCGGTGCAGCACAAGATACTGCCAGGCTGCCTCGTCTCGTCGTTGTTACGGCGGTCAGGCTGCCCGTGGGCCGAGCGTGCTGGCATACCTATAGGGAGTACCAACATGAGCGAGAACAAGGCAATGCCGACAATGGAAAACATGATCCCCTCCATGGACAAATTGTTGAGTCCGTGGCGTGAGGGGAGCCTGCTGACGCTGGAGTATTCCCAGAAGATGCTGGATGTGCGTTTCAAGACCATGGACTCCGCCATGAAGGCAGGTATCGCACAGGCCCGGTCCTGGTGCGAAGTGCGCGATGCCGAAAGTCTGAAGAACGCCAGCCAGTCCCAGCAGGAAACCCTGTCGGTGATCGGAGAGAGCCTGCGCGAGGAGAGCGAGACGTTGCTCAAGTTGAGCAAGGAGTACCAGGAAAAGTGTCAGGGAGTGGCCAAGGAAGCGCTGGATTCGGCCAAGGAGTAGCGGCGAAGCTGGTACGTTCTGGACGCCAGGGGCGTCGGCTGGAGACATCGGCTAGCGTCATCGTCGAGGAATATTGCCCGCAGACACGGCCCTGAGACACGGCCCGGATACATGGCTCGGTGATATGGCTCGGCGATATGGTCCGGAGATATCGACGTCGACATGTCGATGATGACACCGGCAGGCTCAAGCAGAGATATCAAAAAAGAAGAATGGAGCCAGCAGGAACGTCACCAGCAAGCGTTTAGCTAGCAGGAAATTAGCTAGAAAGAGATTAGCTAGAAAGAGATTAGTCAGAAGTAAATAAAGCAGTAAAAAGGTGCCTGGCCCCGAGCGACAGGCGCTGCGCAAGTCGCGGAAAGGTGGGCACGAGCGTAATGGTCCCGCCTTGGGTGCAGTTTCAGCATGGTCGTGAGATGAGGTAGTGCAACTCAAGCGAGAGCGACGAGCCCCAGAAGTGAGGTAGCGCAACTCTACTGTCGTGCAGCTGGCAGGGCCCAGAGCATGACCCGGTGGTTCGCTGAACGTGGCCGATGGGCACCACGTGAAAGGGTCTGGTAGGCCGCCATCCACATGGGGCCGTTCGTCTACAACCAGCCCGGACGCGAAAAGCGTGACGATTTCAGGATGACGAGAGCGCCAAGGCCTCTGGTCATCGACGTAGGGTTTGGCGGCCGGTCACCAGGTGACCGGCCGTTTTTGTGTGCTTGCTACTTCAGCTAGCGCGATCTTCCAGTCGGAACCGAGCGATCCGATTGATCTGCACCACGGCTTCCTGCCTTTCCTGCTCGGCTGAGTTGTTCAGGCGCTGTTCGAAGGCGGCGAGGATGGTGTGCCGATTGCCGCCCTTGACCGCCATGATGAAGGGAATACCAAAACGCGCCTTGTAGCTTTCGTTGAGGCGGGTGAAGCGCTCCAGCTCCTCCGGGGTGCACTGGTCCAGCCCGGCCCCGGCCTGCTCGCGGGTGGAGTCGTTGGTCAACTCGCCTGCGGCGGCAGCCTTGCCGGCAAGATCAGGGTGCGCCCGGATGACCTGCAGCTGTTCCTCCGGGGAGGCGTCGCTGAGGACCTGGCCCATGTGCTCGGCAAGACGTACCGGGTCGTCATGCTGCTCGTTCAGGCCACGATCGAAGGCACGCTCCGCCACCCAGGGTGAGTGCTCGAAGACGTCTCCGTAGGTGGTCACGAATTGGGTCTTGTCCATCTGGCTGGGGCGTTGGGTGAGGCTAGGCATGGGGAGTGGCTCCTGTCATGACGGCAAGGTAGATGGGGACGAGCATAGCTCTGATGACTCGTTGGTGTCGGTCACACCTTGTTGGCAGCGGGCGTAGGCGCAGACGGCAAGAGGTCGGTCGAGCCTTTGTTGCTGTCGGCAAACACCAGGCAGCTATGCATGCTCAAACTGTATACAAAAAATAGTTTGAAATGTACTCTTAATTTGGTCAATGATGTATGTTGTCATGGTTCCACACCACCATGCACTGGTTCCGCCATGCCGGCATCGCTGAAGTCATCTTCGTGTTGCTGCAAGCCACGACCGGCGAAAGCCTCTGGCCAGGTGTGACGAGAGACGATGATGCTCCATATCAGTGATTCACTTTAGCCAGTCCAGGACTGGATACATTGACCCGCTGATCGACCCGCTGATGACCCGCGAGAGGGGAGGACACTTATGGGACGCCTGACCACCCATGTACTGGATACCGCGCTTGGCCGCCCAGGCCAGGGGATTCGTATTGAGCTCTTCCGCATCCTTGGCGACGAACGTCAGCGCCTCGGGGAGACGATGACCAACGATGACGGGCGCTGCGATAGCCCGATCCTCGAAGGCGACGACTTCGTCGAAGGAGAGTACGAACTGCTGTTTCACGCCGGTGACTATCTGCGCGCCCTGGGTGTCGAGGCCTCGGAGCCGCGTTTCCTCGATCGGATTCCCCTGAGATTCGGCGTGGCGGATGCCAGTGAGCACTACCATGTGCCGCTCTTGCTGTCGCCTTATAGCTACTCCACCTACCGCGGCAGCTGAGCGTCATTGAGCACGATCAACCAGGCAGCCATCGATATTGACTGCCTTCCAACAACAACTGAAGTCGAGATAGGGCCATGTCATCGTACCTGTTGGACGTGAGCAATTTTCTGCTGCGCTGGCTGCATGTCATCGCGGCCATCGCCTGGATAGGCGAGTCGATCTACTTTGTCATGCTGGACAACTCGTTGAAGACCCCCAAGGACGAAGAAGACCGCGGCAAGGGTGTGTTCGGCGAAATGTGGGCGGTCCACGGGGGTGGCTTTTACCACAATCAGAAATACGCCACGGCGCCGGCCAAGCTGCCGGACGATCTGCACTGGTCCTTCTGGAAGGCCTATACCACCTGGCTGTCCGGTTTTGCGCTGTTCGTGATTCTGTACATGGCCAACCCCAGTTTCTACCTGGTCAACCCCCAGAGTCCCTGGGAGTGGGCCGCCAATCTGTCCGGCTGGCAGGCCAATGTGGTGGCTCTGCTGTTCCTGCTCGGTGGCTGGGTCGTCTACAACGAGATGTGCAAGCGTGTCAGCCCCAACATGGAGCGCGATGGCCTCTTGAGCCTGGGTGTCGCCGTCATGATGGTGGTGGTGGCCTATCTCAGCGTGCATATCTTCGCCGGACGTGCCGCCTTCCTGCTGACCGGTGCCGTCATGGCCACCGCCATGTCCGCCAACGTCTTCTTCTGGATCATTCCGGGTCAGCGCCGCATGGTGAAGGCGATGAAGGCGGGCGAGACGCCCAACCCCCTGGACGGCAAGCGCGGCAAGCAGCGCTCGGTGCACAACACCTACTTCACCCTGCCGGTGGTGCTGCTGATGATCAGCAACCACTATTCCTTCGCCTATACCAGCGACTGGGCCTGGGTGATCATGGCGCTCTTGATCTTTGCCGGCGCCCTGATTCGCCAGTACTTCGTGCTGATGCACAGCGGTCAGCACAAGCCGAGCTACCCGGCCGCCGGGGTGGCGCTGATTCTGGTGGCCTTCGCGGTGGGGGCTCCGAGCCTGACGACCAGTCCGGCCGCCGACAACGCCAACAGCGGCAGCAGTGCACCGGTTGCATCCGACGCTTCGCCGTTGGCCCAGGTGCATGCCGTCATGCAGGAGCGCTGTGTCAGCTGCCACGCCGCCCAGCCCGCCCACGCCGGATTCACCGCTCCGCCCGCCGGTGTGGCGCTTGAAACCGAGGCCCAGGTCGAGCAGCAGAAGGCCGCGATCCAGCAGGTGGTCGCCAGCGGCTATATGCCGCTTGGCAACCTGACCCAGATGACCGACGAGGAGCGTGCTCTGGTCGCCAACTGGGGCGAATAGAGGACCAGGATGAGCCGCAGTTGCCCCGGCGGGATGCGGGGAACTGCGGTTCTTTCCTGTCGGTATATCTCGTATACAATGGGGATATATTGCATCCGAGGACAGTGTCGATGAATCAGCGCGTGAAGCCTTCGCCCCCCGCCTCACCGGCCCCCAGACAGGGCAAGAACGGTGACGGCGCCGAGCGTCACGAGGCCATTCATCGCTCGATCAGCGACGCCATCATCGAGCACCGGCTCAAGCCGGGCGCACGTTTGCGCGAGGATGCCCTGTCCGAGGTGTTTGGGGTCAGTCGTACCGGCATTCGCAAGATCCTGCAGCGCCTGGCGCTGGAGCAGCTCGTCACCCTGACGCCACGCCGTGGCGCCAGCGTGACGCGTCCTACCGCTGACGAAGCCAAGGACGTGTTCGACGCCCGCCAGATGGTCGAGTGCGGGCTGATGTCGGATATCGCCAGGCGCATCACCCAGGACGACATCGTCACCCTCAAGGACATGGCCCAGCGCGAGCGGGAAGCGCTGCGCAGCGGCGAGCAGAGCGTTGCGATTCGCCTGTCCGCCGACTTCCACACCTATCTGGCCCGGGTCTCCGGCAACCGCACCCTGGCGGATTTCGTCGAGCGCCTGTGTTCGCGCAGTTCGCTGATTCTGGCGGTCTATGGCAACGCCGGGCACCTGGGCTGCGAGTCACACGACCATCAGGATCTGATCCAGTACCTGGAAGACGGCAAGGGCGAGCGCGCCGCCGCCTTCATGGGCCGCCACCTCAAGGCCATCGAGGCCTCGTTGTCGATCGTCGAGGAAGAGGACGAGGCGCCCAACCTGTTCGATATCTTTGCGCCCTGACGGCGACAAGTGATCTAGCGGCGGAGCAGCGGCCACTCGACCGCTGGTAAACGCCCGGATTTGACAGGTTTCGGCCCCGCTGACGCCATGGTGTCAGCGGGGCCGTCTTGCGTATGGCCGTGGCCTGAAACAGCTCGCTTCCTGTAACCGCAACAGCCTGACCCAAGGCTAGCCTAGCCCTAGCCAAAGATCGAGCGCAACGTCACGAACGACACCGCACTGATGGCCCCTGCTGCCGGTAGTGTAATGATCCAGGCAAGACCGATCGGCTTCATCAGGGTCCAGTTGGTCTGGTGGTTGACCAGACCAATCCCCAGCACCGCACCGATCAGAATATGCGTGCTGGAGACCGGAAGACCCATGATCGTGGCCAGCATGACGACTCCGGCAGCCGCCAGTTCGGCGGCGAATCCCGAGGCCGGATGCATGGCCGTCAGGTTGTGGCCCACCGTCTGGATCACCTCCTTGCCGATAAACCAGAGCCCGACGATCAGCGCTACCCCGAAGGTGATCATGGCTACCGGAGGAATCGCCGCCTCGCTGCCGATGGCACCATTACGCAGTACGTCGAGGATGGCCGCGAAGGGACCGATGGCGTTGGCGATGTCGTTGGAACCATGACTGAAGGCGAAGCCGGCGGCGGTGAAAACCTGCATCCAGCTGAACATCAGGAAGGTGGAACGTGACAGCGAGTTGCCCTTGAGGGTCTTGGCAAAGATGAAGGTTGCCATCCACACGACGGCCCCGATCATGCCCATGATCATGTAGTTGTTGAGGGTGGTCAGACCCAGTTCCAGGTGCTTGAAGCCCTTGAACAGAAGCATGGCGGAAATGATCATGGCACCACCGGCGGCCACCATCGGTACCCAGTTCTGCAGGGCTCGGTGGGCGTCGACATCTTCGCGCTGCTTCTCGATGCGCGAAAGCTCCTTGAAGTAGTCCGACTCGAACTCGGCGCTTTCGTAGTCCTGGTCGTGGTAAGCCTGGACATCACGTGTCATGGCGTGGGTATAGGAGATCTTCTGGATTTCCGAGAGTCGCTCGAAGGCCTCCTTGTGGCGGCGGTCGTTCTCGTACTTCTGGCGCTTTATCTCCTTGAGGCGATTCTCGGCTTCGTCGTTGTAGCTGAGGATGTGCTTCTTGATCAGCCCGAACAGGGCGTAGGAGACCAGACCGCCCAGTACCGGCGACAGCACCCAGGACACCGCGATCTGCCAGATCTGGTCCCACTGCACCAGTTCCATGCTGTGGACGCCCGGAGTCAAGGCGCCGAGTACCAGCGAGGAGCCGACGATGGCGCCGATGATCGAGTGGGTGGTGGAGACCGGATAGCCTTTCTTGCTGGCGAACAGCAGCCACAGGGCGGCGGCGATCAAGGCCGACATCATGATGTAGACGAAGTCCATCGGCGCGACAGTAAAGCCGGACAGGTCGACGATACCCTTGCGAATGGTGTCGGTGACCTGGCCGCCGGCGATCACCGCACCGCTGACCTCGAACACTGCTGCCACCAGCAGTGCCTGCTTGATGGTAAGGGTGCCGGCGCCGACGCTGGTGCCGAAGGAGTTGGCGACATCATTGCCACCAATATTGAAGGCCATGAACACCCCGAACAGGGTGGCCAGTCCAAAGACCAGGGGAAAATGGCCCTGAGTGTAGCCAGACCCCCAGAACAGAAAGTAGCCGACGGTGGCAAACAGCAGCACGGCGAAGGCCAGGCTGAGGCCGGAAGGCCTGAATCCCGACGATGTCGATACGGAATGACTGGGTGTTGTCATTGGATGTCCTCATGTTGGGCCGGCCTGAAGAAGATGGACGGCGGGAAGAGGACGACGATGGAGGGGGCGCTTTACGGATTTGTTGCAATGTGATGGAGCACTATACTCTATCGCGTTTTTTGCGCTGTTTTGCGCGCAAATAGGGTGAAGGTGTAGGTGATGGCGCGAGACTTGAAAGACTTTTCGTACCCACCTTTCGCAGCTAGCCTACCGCCTGACGACGGTAGGCTAGCTGCGGCCCTGTAGTGCGGCCCTGTAGTGCTGTGGCTTAGTCGTACGGACTGGCAGTACGACGGCGGCTCAGCAGGGCCAGTGATGGTCTGCCGTCTTGGCTCCCATCAGGCCGTCACCACCTGCTTGTGCTGGCGCATCAGCGCGTAGTAGATGGCGCCACCGAGTGCTGCCCCCATCATCCAGCCGAAGCCGGCCAGTCCTTGCAGGGCCGGCACCACTACCGTCGCCAGCGAAAAGATCGCGGCCAGCGCAAAGGCCACCACGGCGCGCAGGTTCCAGCCGTTGGTGTAGGTGTAGGCGTCGCCTTCACGGGACGAGAACAGCGCCTGGACGTCGAGTCGGCGGCCCTTGATCAGGTAGAAGTCGACCACGATGATGCCGTAGAACGGAGCGACGATGGCACCCACGGCGTTGACGAAGCCGGGCACGCCGATCTGGCTGATCACCGAGACCCACAGCGCGCCGACGAAAAAGGCCACGCAGGCGGTGATCAGGCCGCCGACCTTGAAGCTGATCACCCGGGGAAAGAGGTTGGCCAGGTCGTAGGCCGGGGGAATGAAGTTGGCCACCAGGTTGATGCCGACGGTGGCGGCGAAGAAGGTGACCGCCGCCAGCAGCGTCAACGGCAAGGCGTCGACCCGTTCGACGATATCGGTGGGGTTGGTCAGGGCCTCGCCGAACAGCACCAGGGTACCGGCGGTGATGATCAGCGCGATAAAGGAGAAGAAGGCGACGTTGAGGGGAAGCCCCAGCAGGTTGCCAAGCTTCATCTGACGTTCGGTTCTGACGAAGCGGGTGAAGTCGCCGAAGTTGATCACCACGGCGGCGAAGTAGGCCACCATGGTACCGACCACGGCAGCGAAGGCGCCGATGCCACCACCGCCTTCCCCGCTGGCCGAGAAGATGGTGCCCACCGCCGGCAGCAGCTCGCTGCCGGCCTGCCACCAGACCACCACCATCAGCGCTACCATGACCACGTAGACCAGCGGCCCCGCCCAGTTGAGGAAGTGCTTGATACGCTCGATCCCCGACCAGAAGATCGCGATCTGAAACAGCCACACCAGCACGAAGGACAGCCAGGCGACCGGTGACAGACCGAGCATGCCGGCCCCGCCGTCGGTACCGATCAGGGCGGTGATCATCAGGGTGACGGCGGTGGAGGCGAAGTAGGTCTGCACGCCGTACCAGAAGATCCCGACCAGGGCGCGCAACAGCGCCGGCAGGTTGGAGCCGCGCACGCCCAGGCTCGCCCGCACCATGACCGGGAAGGGGATGCCGTAGCGCACGCTGGGGGCACCGGTCAGATTGACCAGAAACATCACGATCACCCCGGCCAGGATGATCGCCGCCATCACCGCCCAGCCGCTCAGGTTGTAGGACAGAAACAGCGACGCGGCCAGGGTGTAGCCGAACAGGCTCTGGATGTCGTTGGACCAGACGTTGAAGATCTCGAAGGCGCCCCAGTTGCGCCGAGCGTGGGGCAGCGGGGCCAGGTCCTCGTTGTACAGGCCCGGATCGACCCGGGAGGTATCGAGGCTTAGATCGTCATGGGACATAAAGGTGTCTCTTGTTGTTGGAGAGATGGAATGACATGGAGACGACGAGGCCAGAGGCCCCGTCGATAGCTGTACTGATAGGTAGTGTTACTGAGTAAAGCGCTGGCAGCCCTTCCAGTAGCGCATCAGCAGCAGGTAGGTGAGGCCCGCCGGGATCAGGCTTGCGTACCAGGACACCGTGGGCATGCTGAAGGCGGCGACGACACCCACCGCGGTGGCGATGAAGGCGGCCAGATTGACGCCACGGTAAGGGCCGTTCTCGTCGTACAGCTTGTCCAGATCCAGGGTACGGCGGCGAATCAGGTAGTAGTCCACCACCAGCACCGCGAAGATCGGGCCGAGGAAGGAGGAGTAGGTCTGCACGAACACCTGCAGGCCGGCGGCAGACTCGTCCTTGACCAGCTCCCAGGGAAAGGTCGCGAAGGCCAGCAGGCCGACGACCACCGTCGCCTTGCGGAAGCTCATCTTGAAGGTGTCCATCAGCACGTAGGTGGGCGGCACCACGTTGTTGAGCACGTTGGTGGTGACCTGGGCGAAGGCGATGAACAGCAGGGTCGTCATCAGCAGCGGAGTGTTGTCCACGGCGTTGGCGAAGACCTTGATCGGGTCAGCCACGCCGGTGGCCTCGGACACCATGTAGCCGATCAACCCCATGAACAGCGTGCACGGCAGGATCGACATGGCGTAGATGGTGGTCAACAGACCCGGCCCGGTGCCCTTGACGTGCTCGCGGGAGTAGTCGCTGACATTGAGCATCATGGTCGAGTAGATGCCCAGAAACAGCATGGTGGCACCCCAGAAAGGCAGCCCCCAGGAGCCTTCCATGGTCAACAGGTTGGCCGAGAGGGCATCGCCGTAGCGGACCACGGTGCTATAGAACATGTAGACCAGCGAGGCCAGGATGAAGGCGCTACCCACGTTCTCCAGCCACTTGATGCCCTGGAAGCCGAGCACCGACAGGCCGATCTGCAGAAACTGAAAGCCGATGAAGAACACGATCAGGTTGTCGTAGCCGAACAGGGTGGCCGACACCAGGTTCAGGGCGCCCGCTCCGATCCAGCTCTGAAAGCCGTACCAGACGATGGCCGGCACCGCCCTGACCAGTCCTGGCAGACGAGTGCCCTGGAAACCGAAGGCGCTGCGCGCCTGGACCATGAAAGGAATGCCGTACTTGTAGCCCGCGGCGCCATTGATGGCCAGGGCGATGCCGATGACGAAACAGCCGATGGCGATGGCCACCGTGGCCTGGATCAGGTTGAGGGTGCCGACCACGCTGGAGCCCATGGTGAAGGTGCCGATCGAGACGCAGCCGCCGAACCAGGCCAGCAGGTAGGAGGTGCGCCCCATGATACGGGTCTTCTGGGGGGCCAGCGATTCGTCGCCGACGCTCTTGGTGGTGGCCTCGGCGACGCCCTGGGGCTCGCCTGGCCGGGAAGTGGAAGTGGTCATCTTGGACCTCGCTCGTTGTGGATTGTTATGGGTCAAGCCTTGTCATGCGGTGAGGGGGCAGAGGGAAGGGGTCAGCGGCCGGTGGTCTCCAGATCCAGATGGGACAGATGCTGGAAGGTGCCGCTAAAAGCCTTGGGTCGGGGAAAGGCCAGGTCACCGGTCTTGCAGGTGCCAAGGCCCAGCCCTACCAGTGCCTCGCTCAGCTTCACCGCCGCCGTCACCCCTTCCACCACCGGCAGGCCCACCTCGCGGCTGATGGTCTCGGTCAGGTCGGCCATGCCGCCGCAGCCCAGCACGATGGCGCCGATGCCGTCCTCGTCCCTGGCACGACGGCTCTCCTCGATGATCTTGTCGAGCGCGCAGTCGCTATCGTCTTCAAGGTCCAGCACCGGGATCTCGGCGGCACGCACTCGGCGACACTGGTGACGGAAACCGTACTGGTCGAGCAGGTGCTCGGCGATGATCACGGTGCGTCCCAGGGTGGTCACCACCGAGAAGCGCGTGCTGATCAGGCTGGCCATATGGAAGGCCGCTTCGGCGATCCCGATCACCGGTGCACGGGTGGCTTCTCGCGCCGCCAACAAGCCCGGGTCGCCGAAGCAGGCCACCACGTAGGCATCGACCTGGGCTTCCCTGTCCATGCGCAGGACCTCCTCGACCACGCCCACGGCGCTGATCGCCTCATCGAAATGGCCCTCGATGGAAACCGGGCCACTGACCGGCTGGGAGGCGGTGATGCGCGTGCCTGGCGCGGCGATGGCACTGCCGGCGAGGCGAATCGTCTCGGTCATGCCGGCGGTGGTGTTGGGGTTGATCAGGTGGAGATGCATGCCTGTCTTCCTTCATGGACGAGGAATTAATATCTTTGTACACAAAATAGATCGATATCGGATACGCATCAAGGGCTGAATTGATCGAGCGCGGTTGGCGGGGAAACACCTTAAAAAACAGTGCATTGAGTGCTTTTGTGGTGCGAGGGTCACGATCATGAGGAGTGTGAACTGTAAGTGAATACTGGGTTATCGATATAGTCAGTACAATATAATGGTAATTGTTGTATACAGTTTCTCGTGTATGGACTTCATGCGGCCTGTCGTCATGAACGGTATGGGCAGTGAGGGGAGGGCGTGGGCGTTGCTTCGCGGCGAGTTCTGCGGCGAAGTACGATGTGCCTTTTTCCCCTGGTAGGGGATCGATGAAGGTGTTGCCAAGAAAATGAGTACAGTCTATTTTTAGTTTGTATACATAATGGCGTGCGGTGACGTCACGCACGGCGCGCGAAGGCAGGCGCAAGGGAGGAGCGAAGGCAGGCGCAAACGCTGCGCCCGGAGGGTAGCGTTCAGCGGAAGTGTCTCGTTGAAACGATCAGCCCAAGCGCGCCATTCAGGGAGCTCCAGGCGTCGTTGCTCATGTGTCTGGCTAAAAGTGCCTGGTCCCGTGTGCCTGCCACCACGACCCGGGCCCCAGGTTCCAGAAACTGTGTTTCAGGTGCCCATTCAACCGCAGGCGTCCGGGGGCCGCAGGCACGCCACCTTGCTCTGTCGCCTATGTACTTGCACGCTCGCACGGCAGTGGTGGCTCCGGCCATCGCCCGACTTTCAGGAGAAGCTACCCATGACAACAACATCCTATCCGCGTGATCTGATCGGCTATGGTCGCACGCCTCCCCATGCCAACTGGCCAGGCAAGGCCAGGATCGCCGTGCAGTTCGTGCTCAACTACGAAGAGGGCGGCGAGAACTGTGTACTCCATGGTGATGCGGGCTCCGAGCAGTTTCTGTCCGAGATCATCGGTGCCGACAGCTATCCCGATCGCCATCTGAGCATGGAGTCGATCTACGAGTACGGCTCCCGTGCCGGGGTCTGGCGAGTGCTGCGGGAATTCGAGCGGCGGGGGCTGCCGTTGACGGTATTCGGAGTCGCCATGGCGCTGGAACGCCACCCTGAACTGGCCCACGCCTTCAAGGAGCTGGGGCACGAGATCGCCTGTCATGGCTATCGCTGGATCCACTACCAGCAGGTCTCGGAGAAGGTCGAGCGGGAGCACATGCGCAAGGCCATCGAGATCTTCGAGCGGCTCTACGGCGAGCGTCCTCAGGGTTGGTACACCGGCCGCGACAGCCCCAACACGCGGCGGCTGATACTCGACGAAGGCGGTTTCCTCTACGACAGCGACTACTACGGCGACGACCTGCCGTTCTGGACCTGCGAGGCCGACAGCCAGGGCCAGCACCATCCGCATCTGGTGGTGCCCTATACCCTGGACAGCAATGACATGCGCTTCGCCGCGCCCCAGGGCTTCAACACTGCCGATCACTTCTTCACCTATCTGCGTGATGCCTTCGATGTGCTCTACGCCGAGGGCGAGGACTCTCCCAAGATGCTGTCGGTGGGCCTGCACTGCCGCTTGATTGGCCGTCCGGGACGTTTTCGCGCCTTGCAGCGCTTTCTCGACCATATCGAGGCCCACGATCGGGTCTGGGTCACCCGGCGGATCGATATTGCACGCCACTGGGCGGAGCAGTTTCCCGCGCCGACGCCGGCGCCAATCGGCTGACGCAAGCCATCGCCCTGATCTCCCCGAGTGTCGACCGCCTCGGGGAGCCCTTTCTCGCCCGTACTTCAGGAAATACCATGCTCGAATTGACCGCACATCCCCTGACGGCGGAGGCCTTCGCCCCCTTTGGCGAGGTCATCGACGCGCGCAGCTCCGCCTCCTTTCCGATTAACGCTGGCCGCACCCAGCGCCACCATGATCTGGTGCCGATCGAGACTCTGGGCGACAACGCGCGGCCGATGATCAGCCTGTTCGTCAGCCAGCCCATCGAGTTGCCGCTGACGCTGTCCTTTCTGGAGCGCCATCCTCTCGGCAGCCAGGCCTTCATGCCGCTGCATGAGGAACGCTTCATCATCGTGGTGGCTCCGGCCGGCGATAGCATCGACCCTGCCGAGGTGCGTGCCTTCGTCACCGACGGCCGTCAGGGCGTCAACTACCGCGCCGGTACCTGGCACGCCATCCAGTCCGTGCTGGAGCGTGAAGGCGAGTTTCTCGTCGTCGATCGCGGTGGTGACGGCAACAATTGCGACGAATACCCCCTCGAGATTCGCGTCACCCTGGGTGAGTGACGAGCCCCGTCGACCGGGCGAAAGACACTGCTGCACGGCATACGGGCCAACAACAAGGATTTTTCAATGAGCGCTTCCCAACCGACACGACACTACTATGCGCCCCGCGGTGGGCATCCGGACCAGAAGGTGATGACCACCGACAGGGCGATGTTCACCGAAGCCTTCGCGGTGATCCCCAAGGGCGTCTATCGGGACATCGTCACCAGCAAGCTGCCCCATTGGCACAACACCCGGCTGTGGGTGCTGTCACGGCCGCTGTCGGGGTTCGCCGAAACCTTCTCCCAGTACATCATGGAAGTCGGCCCGGAGGGCGGCAGTGAACGTCCGGAGCCCAACCCTCAGGCGGAAGGCGTGCTGTTTGTCGTCGAGGGGGAGCTGGAGCTGACCCTGGCGGGCCAGGTGCACGTGATGGTGCCCGGCGGCTACGCCTTTATCCCCCCTGGCAGCGACTGGCAGGTGCACAATCGCAGCAAGGAAGCCGTGCGTTTCCACTGGATACGCAAGGCCTACGAACGCGTCGACGGTATCGATCTGCCCGAGCCCATCGTCACCAACGAGAACGATATCGCGCCGACGGTGATGCCGGATTGCAACGAGGTGTGGGCGACCACCCGCTTTGTCGATCCCGACGACATGCGTCACGACATGCATGTGACGGTGGTGACCTTCCAGCCCGGCGGAGTGATTCCCTTCGACGAGACCCATGTCATGGAGCACGGCCTCTACGTGCTCGAGGGCAAGGCGGTGTATCACCTCAACCAGCAATGGGTCGAGGTCGAAGCGGGTGACTACATGTGGCTGCGCGCCTTCTGCCCGCAGGCATGCTACGCCGGTGGTCCCGGTCCGTTCCGCTATCTGCTGTACAAGGACGTCAATCGGCATATGAAGCTGCCGACGCTGGACTGACCGACCAGGGCCTCGGCCCGGAAAGCGAGCTCGATTGAGGCCCCCGACCCCTCACGCCCTTTACGCGGAACCTGCTGCGTGCTGCTCCTGACGCAGCAGGGTTTCCAGCGCGGGGGCCTCCATCGGGCGGTAGAGCAGGAAGCCCTGCATCAGGGTGACGCCGATTCGCTCGAGGCGAGCCTCCTTGGCGTCCTTGTCCACGCCCTCACAGATGACCTGCAGGCTCAAGTGCCGGCACAACTGGTACACCGATTCGACGACACTGGCCTGGCGGGGCAGGTGGATATCGTCGATCAGCGTCTTGTCCAGCTTGATGAAGTCCACGCCAAGCTGGCTCAGGTAGTTGAAGGAGGAGTATCCGCTGCCGAAGTCATCCAGTGCGAACTGGACGTCCATGGATTGAAACAGCTTGATATCGGAAAGCGTTCGGGGAAGGTCCTCGAGTAGGGCCTGTTCGGTGATCTCGATGCCCAGCGAGTTGATCGGGCAATCGTTGAGCGCATTGAAGAAGCATCGCCGGACGTTGCCGCTGGAAAAGAACAGCGGCGTCACGTTGATGAACAGACGCTTGGACAACCCCGCCTCATTCCACTGCCGCACATGGTGAGCGGCAGTCCTTATCACCCAGCATTCGATGCCTTCCATGACGCCGGGGTGGTGGCGCAGCACGTCCAGAAACTGCGGGGGATGCAGCAGGCCCTGGGCATCGCGATAGCGCAGCAGGGCCTCGATGTGCTTGATGCGGTGAGTGCTGACGTCGACGATGGGCTGGAAAACCAGTTCGAGCTGGCCTTCGTTCAGCCATTTCAGGGTTCGGTCTGCCTGCTTGATACGACTCCAGCGGCTGACGTTCTCTTCCATCAGCACGATATCCAGGGCGTCATCGCCAAACGCCGAGTCGCTTGCATTGCGCGAGGGAAAGACCGGGTATTCGTCCTTGCTGGAGCGCTCGCGGTGAACATAGCGGCGCCACGCCACGCTGTATATCAGCACCCCGCAGCCGATACAGGTCAGTTGCAGCAGCATCGATGGCAGGTAGACGCCGTCGAAGGCCAGGTAGCTCGAGATCAGATAAGGCACCGCCCAGTGGACGCTGTTGGGTGGCGGCGCCACCCAGCCCATGGACATGGCGGCGTAGGCCAGGCTGGCATTGATCGTCGGCACCGAGATAAAGGCCCAGGCCATGCGCAGGTTGAACACCAGCGGTATGCCAAAGACCAGGGTCTCGCTGATGTTGAACAAGGTCAGCGGGGCAGAGATGCGCGCCAGCGACTTGTACTCCCGGCGTGAACTCACCACCAGCATCACCAGCATCAGGCACAACACCGAGCCCGCCCCGCCCGGGGTGGCGTAGAGGGTGAAGAACTCCGGCGAAGGCAGCCCCAGCACGTCGCTCTTGTTCTGCAGGTATTCGAACACCCCCAGCATGGTGGCGTAGCCGTGGATGGCGAACAGCGACAGCACCTGCAGAAACATCACGAACAGGATGACCTCCAGGTGATAGGGAATACGGTCGACCAGCAGCGCATAGATGTCCTGGGCGTAGCGATCGGCGAGGGCGACGAAGACAAAGCGCAGCACGATGGCCAGCATTACCGCGATCACGCCAGGCAGCACGTAGCGCAGGTTGAAGGTGATCATCTGGCTCATGACCACTCGCTGGGGATGGCTCCGGGTGTTCTCCCGGGCGAACAGCTTGAAGGTGGTGTGGGTCAGCAGGATCGCGGGGTAGATGGCGATGGTCGACCCCAGGCTGCGGGTCTGCTGGCCGACTTCGGCGTAGAGCTGGTCCCAGCCACACAGGATCCAGAACACCGGCAGCGACACCAGCATGACGGCCGGCGCTCGGATACGGTTGTGGCTGTTCAGTGACCAGCTCAACGACAGCAGGATCACTTCGGGAAACAGCTCTCCGAGATAGCGTGCCAGGTGGCTGACATAGACGGCGATGCCGGTGTCGATGCCAGCGAAGTGAAACAGATTGGCGGCCACGGTCACCGCTGCCATCACGATGACGTAGGGCAGGATCGACAGATAGGCGTTGCGAATGGCCAGCAGGGTGCGATGCGCCGACAGGCTGGACAAGCGCTCATCGATATCGCGAAAGTTGGCCATCGTGTCGATCACCGTGGCAGTCGATCTCGAGCGCCCGGTGACGCTTGCGCGCAGGAGAGCGGGGCAGGGGCAAGAGCAAGAGCAAGAGCAAGAGCAAGAGCAAGAGCAAGAGCAAGAGCGTCATTGGCTGGCGCACCGTGAACCGCTGGGCAAGGTTGCCTTCCCTTCTGGTCATCAGAGGCGAATAGGGCGGGTGCCCGCCAATCCGGCGGCCTGTCGTGCTTTAGACCGCACAGTTTATCGAGTATAGCCCGTTGCTGTGCGGGTGAGTGTTGCTGTTCCGCTCACTCTTGTCTTGACGTTTTCTCTGGTTCGAAAGCACGGCGCCGTGCTTTCGAACCTTTCCTTGTCCGCGCGACCGCCAGTTGTCGCGCGATTCTCCCGGATGGGCGATGCCCGCTACGGCACATCTCACCGATCACTCGTTGTTTCAGGGACTTGCCGATGCAAGTTTGCTGACGCCAACAGCTTGATGGAAAAAATTTCCAAAATTGTTTGCGGGGTGCTTGTCTGGCTGCTAGAAATAATGGAAAGAAATTCCAAAAAAATCATTTCCGTATAATGTTGCAGTGCAAAAATGTATACAATAATAGATAACTCAGGAGATGCATCATGACTCGCATGACTGCTGCCGACGCCGCTGTTCACGTACTCATCAAGGAAGGTATCGAGGTGGCCTTCGGCGTGCCCGGGGCCGCGATCAACCCCTTCTATTCGTCGATGCGACGCGTCGGCGGGATCGACCATGTGCTGGCGCGCCATGTCGAGGGCGCCTCCCACATGGCTGAAGGCTATACCCGCACCAAGGCCGGCAATATCGGGGTCTGCATCGGCACCTCCGGGCCTGCCGGGACCGACATGATCACCGGGCTCTACTCCGCCAGCGCCGACTCCATACCGATCCTCTGCATCACCGGTCAGGCCCCGGTCAGCAAGCTGCACAAGGAAGACTTCCAGGCGGTGGATATCCAGGCCATCGCCGGGCCCGTGACCAAGTGGGCGATCACCGTGCGGGAGGCGGCCCAGGTGCCGCACGCCTTCCAGCAGGCCTTCCAGATCATGCGTTCCTCGCGTCCGGGGCCGGTGCTGATCGATCTGCCCATCGACGTCCAGTTGACCGAGATCGAGTTCGATGTAGACGCCTATGAGCCCCTGGCGGCCTACAAGCCGCGGGCCAGCCGTGCCCAGTGCGAAAAGGCCCTGGGTATGCTCAATGAGGCAGAGCGCCCCTTGCTGGTGGCGGGAGGAGGCATCATCAACGCCGACGCCGCCGGCGAGCTTCAGACCCTGGCCGAGCTGCTCGGAGTGCCGGTGATTCCGACCCTGATGGGCTGGGGCGCGGTGCCGGACGATCACCCGCTGATGGCGGGCATGGTGGGGCTTCAGACCTCCCACCGCTACGGCAACGCGACACTGCTCGAGTCGGACTTCGTGATGGGGATCGGCAACCGCTGGGCCAACCGTCACACCGGCAATCTCGAGACCTACACCGAAGGCCGCACCTTCGTGCATATCGATATCGAGCCGACCCAGATCGGGCGTATCTTCGGCCCCGACTACGGTATCGTTTCCGACGCCAAGGCGGCGCTCGAGACGATGGTCGAGGTGGCCCGCGAGTGGCGTGAACAGGGGCGGCTCAAGGATCGCAGCGGCTGGGCCGAGTCCTGTCAGGAGCGCAAGCGCACCATGCTGCGCAAGACCCACTTCGACGATGTGCCGGTGAAGCCCCAGCGGGTCTACGAGGAGATGAACAAGGTCTTCGGCCGCAACGCCCGCTACATCAGCACCATTGGCCTGTCACAGATCGCCGGTGCCCAGTTCCTGCACGTCTATCGGCCACGCCACTGGATCAACTGCGGTCAGGCTGGCCCCCTGGGCTGGACCATTCCTGCCGCCCTCGGTGTCTGCCGGGCGGATCCCGAGGCCGAGGTGGTGGCGCTGTCGGGAGACTATGACTTCCAGTTCATGATCGAGGAGCTGGCGGTGGGCGCCCAGTTCAAACTGCCCTACGTCCACGTGCTGGTGAACAACGCCTATCTCGGCCTGATTCGCCAGGCCCAGCGCGGCTTCGACATGGACTACTGCGTGCAGCTCGCCTTCGAGAACATCAACTGCGAGGAGATCGACGGCTACGGCGTCGACCATGTGTCGGTGGTGGAGGGACTGGGCTGCAAGGCGCTCAGGGTCAGCCGGCCCGATGACATTGCGCCGGCGCTGGAGCAGGCCCGCGAGATGGCCCGCCAGCACCGGGTACCGGTAGTGGTCGAGGTCATCCTCGAGCGGGTCACCAATATCGCCATGGGCACCGACCTGACCGGTATCAACGAGTTCGAGGCGCTGGCCGAGAACCTCGAGGATGCACCGAGTTCCATCGCTGCTCTGACCTGATTCAGCTCTAACTGAGAGCGACGGCCGCCGTGGTCTGGCGGTCGTCGATCGACGAAGTGTCTTACGCGCAACAGGAGATTTTCATGGCCAAGTTTGCCGCCAACCTGAGCATGCTGTTCACCGAAGTGGACTTTCTCGATCGCTTCGAGGCCGCCGCCAAGGCCGGCTTCCAGGGTGTCGAGTACCTCTTTCCCTATGACCATCCCGCCGAGGAGATCAAGGCGCGGCTCGACGCCCATGGCCTGACCCAGGTGCTGCACAACCTGCCGGCCGGCGACTGGGCCGCCGGAGAGCGCGGTATCGCCTGCCACCCGGATCGCGTCGAAGAGTTTCGTGCCGGCGTCGACACCGCGATTGAGTACGCCACCGCCCTGGGCTGCGGTCAGGTCAACTGTCTGGCCGGCATCGTGCCCCAGGGCGTCAGTCAGGACGAGGCTCACCGTACGCTGGTCGACAACCTGCGCTACGCCGCCGAACGCCTGGCCGACGCCGGTATCGTGCTGCTGGCCGAGCCGATCAATACCCGTGACATCCCGGGCTTCTTTCTCCATCGCACCGAACAGGCGCTGGCGCTGTTCGATGAGGTGGGCAGCGACAATCTGAAGCTGCAGTACGACATCTATCACATGCAGATCATGGAAGGGGATCTGGCGCCGACGATGGAGCGTCATCTCGCACGCATCGCCCACGTGCAGCTGGCGGACAACCCCGGACGTCACGAGCCGGGCAGTGGCGAGATCCACTATCCCTTCCTGTTCGCCCACCTCGACCGGATCGGCTATCAGGGCTGGATCGGCTGCGAGTACAAGCCGGCCACGACCACCCAGGAAGGCCTGGGCTGGTTCGACCAGGCCAGGGCGTGATCCCGATATTCGTAACCCCCTGAAATATCAGGCAAGGAGAATCACAATGAGCAAGATCGGTTTTATCGGATTGGGCATCATGGGGCGTCCCATGGCGGGACATCTGCTGGATGCCGGGCATGAGCTGGTCAGCGTCAAGCGCGGCAAGCTCGACGCGACCCTGGCGGAAAAGGGGCTCAGTGAGGTCGCAAGCCCCAGGGCCGTGGCCGAGGCCAGCGAGGTGATCATCACCATGGTCCCCGACACCCCGGATGTCGAAGACGTGCTGTTCGGCGAAGACGGCGTGATCGAAGGGCTCAAGCCCGGCACTCTGGTGATCGACATGAGCTCGATCGCGCCCCTGGCGACCCAGGAATTTGCCCGTCGTATTCACGAGGCCGGAGGCGAGTACGTCGACGCGCCGGTATCCGGCGGCGAGGGGGGCGCCATCAATGCCGCCCTGACGATCATGGTGGGCGCCACCGAGGAAGGCTTCAAGCGTGCCTTGCCGCTGTTGGAGGTGATGGGCAAGACCATCACGCATATCGGCGGTCACGGGGCCGGGCAGACCTGCAAGGTGGCCAACCAGATCGTGGTGGCGTTGACCATCGAGGCGGTGTCCGAGGGATTGCTGTTCGCCTCCAAGGCAGGTGCCGACGTGGCCAAGGTGCGTGAGTCGCTGCTGGGTGGTCTGGCCCAGTCGAAGATCCTCGACGTGCACGGCGAGCGGATGATCCAGCGGACCTTCGATCCTGGCTTCCGTATTCGCCTGCATCAGAAGGATCTCAATCTGGCACTGGAAGGAGCACGAGGGCTCAATCTGGCGCTGCCGGGTACCGCCAACGCTCAGCAACTGTTTCAGTCCTGTGCCGCCCTGGGTGGCAGCGACTGGGATCACGCCGGTATCGTGCGTGCCCTCGAGGCCCTGGCCGATCACGAAATCGGGCAGTAGACGGGTTCGAGCCCTCGGGCCGGCAAGGTCCGGGGGCCGGGCAGGGAGATGACTGCTCCCTGAACGGCGGGTGTGAGGTCGTCACTCGTCGGGATCGCGCAGGCGATCCTTGCTCGCCGATGGGCCCCCCCCATTTTTCCCATCGGTGAGCTCTTTTTGCTGACAGGCGACGCTTGATGCCAGGCGATGCTGACCTGAGCCCTCTCTGCCTTTCGTCCTGGGCATCTCTGTCGTATCGACGGAAAGAGGGATTGCGATAGCCTCTTGAGCAAGGCAGCCTTGAACAGGTATCACTGCTGGCGAGCCCCGCTATCACGAAAGTTTTGTAGTTTAATTACAGGCCGCGATCAAATTTTCCTGCGCTGGAATTGGCGTGCTCGAATTCCGTGATGATCCTTGTCTATCATCAGGTTGCGCCTAACCTTGGCGCATTGTATAGGTGGCGGCACCAGCATCTTGGCCTTTAGTGGTGGTCGCTACAGCGATCATTTTGTAGTAAAATTACAGGATTCGGATCTGGATGCCATCGAAGTGGCTTCCACCTATCCTGCTTGCGTCATTTTCGAACCAGTCGAGGACAGCATGAGCCAACTCCCGCATACCCCCGTACGTCGTACCAAGATCGTTGCCACCCTCGGGCCCGCCAGTGATCGTGAAGGGGTCCTGGAGGAGATGCTGCGTGCCGGCGTCGACGTGGTTCGCCTCAATTTTTCCCATGGCAGCGCCGACGACCATCGCCGCCGCCTGAACGAGGTCCGGACCATCGCCGATCGACTCGGTCGCAGTGTGGCCGCGCTGGGGGATCTTCAGGGACCCAAGATCCGCATCGCCCGCTTCGCCGAGGGGGCGGTCAATCTGGAAGAAGGCGCTGACTTCGTCATCGATGTGTCGATGGATTCCCAGGCCGGCGACGCCACTCGGGTCGGCTGCGACTACAAGGAACTGGCCGACGACGTGGCCGGTGGCGACCGTCTGTTGCTGGACGACGGCCGCGTGGTGCTGGACGTGGACCGCGTCGACGGCAGCCAGATCCATACCCGTGTGGTGGTCGGCGGCAAGCTGTCCAACAACAAGGGCATCAACAAGCAGGGCGGTGGCCTGTCGGCGCCGGCACTGACCGACAAGGACAAGGAAGACCTCAAGACCGCCATCGATATCGGCGTCGACTATCTGGCCGTGTCCTTTCCGCGTACCGCCGAGGACATGCTGGAGGCGCGTCGCCTGCTGGGCGAGGCCGGTGCCGAGATCGGCCTGGTCGCCAAGCTCGAGCGCGCCGAGGCGGTGGCCTCCGATGAGACCCTGGATGACATCATCGAGGCCAGTGAGGCGGTGATGGTGGCGCGTGGTGACCTGGGCGTCGAGATCGGTGACGAGAAGCTGATCGGTACCCAGAAGCGCATCATCAAGCATGCCCGCAGCCATAACCGCGCGGTGATCACCGCCACCCAGATGATGGAGTCGATGATCGAGTCGCCGCTGCCCACCCGGGCCGAGGTGTTCGACGTGGCCAACGCGGTGCTGGACGCTACCGACGCGGTGATGCTGTCGGCCGAGACCGCCGCCGGCGACTACCCGGTGGAAACCATCGAAGCCATGGATCGCGTCTGTCTGGGCGCCGAGCGCGAGCGTATCGCCCAGGAGTCCGGGCACCGCATCCACGAAGGCTTCGAGCGCATCGACGAGACCATCGCGCTGTCGGCGATGTACGCCGCCAACCATCTGGAGGGGGTGGCCGCCATCGCCTGCATGACCTCCACCGGTTATACGCCGCTGATCGCCTCGCGCATCCGCTCGGGCCTGCCGATCGTCGGGCTGGCCCACAACCCCATCGCCCAGCGGCGCATGGCGCTGTATCGCGGGGTCATCTCGCTGCCCTTCGACACCAGCGAAATGTCCGCCTCCGAGCTCAACGACCGCGCCCTGGAGCGTCTGGTCAACCACGGCGTGGCCGTGCCGGGGGACCACGTCATCCTGACCCGCGGCGACCACATGAACGCCCACGGCGGCACCAATACCCTGAAGATCCTGGACGTCAACGACGGTCACGTCGCTGGCTGAACCTTCACTCAGCCCGATGCACAGGTTCCGCGCCCGATCCAATGGATCGGGCGCGGTCGTTGTGGGGTGCCACCACTGGTGTATACATATGATGCGCCGAATGTGGTGCAATGGCAGAAAACGTGAGAAGGTCAAGCTTTCCAAGATGATGGGTAGGCAGCAATGAGCAACGCCTGGCAGCAAGAGGTGCTGGCCGAGATCAAGGCCGGGGGACGCATCAGCGATGGGGATATCGTACGCCAGGTTCGCCGAGCCGTGTTGGCCCAGCGGCTGCCGCCGGGCACTCGACTGCCCGAGGTGACGCTGGGCGAGGTGTTCGGCGTGAGTCGTTCGGTGGTGCGCAAGGCGCTGACGCGTCTGGCCTCCGAGTACGTGGTCGACCAGCGTCCCAATCAGGTGGCGCGGGTGCGCTCACCGGACGTCGACGAAACCCGCCAGACCTTTGCCGCCCGGCGTCTGGTGGAAGGTGAGCTGGCGGCGCTGACCGCCGGCACGCTGCCATCGACGGTACTGCTGCAGATCGAGGATCGTGCCGACCGTGAGCGTCAGGCCTTTCTCGCCAATGATGAGCCTTCACGCATCGAACATTCCCTGGCGATCCACCACCTGCTGGCGGAGCATTCTCCCAACCGGGTGCTGGGCACCATGCTCACCGACCTGATCCTGCGCACCTCGATCGTCATCGCGCTGTACAAGCGCCAGGGGCTCGGTAGCTGCTATCTCGAGGGCGATCACCACCGTCTGCTCGAGCACCTGCGCAGTGGCGACGCCGCAGCCAGTCGCAACGACATCGAGCATCACCTCGACAGCCTGATGGGCCTTCTCGACCTGGGACCACGGGACAGCCGTATCGACCTCAAGTCGATCCTGGGCGGCGAGGGTTGAGGCGAGACTCCTTTCTTCCTGATTGCCGCCGCGAGCCGTGTTGATCATGCGTTTTCCCTTGTCGATCCTTCTCCTTGGACTGTCTCTCGGACTTGCACCGATGTCCGCCGTGGCCGACCGGGTTCACGTCGCGGCGGCGTCTTCGCTACAGCTCGCGATGCCCTCCTTGATCGAGCGCTTCAAGACGAGCGACAGCGACGCCAGCAAGGATGGCGACATCGACCTCAGCGTCACCTTCGGCGCCTCGGGCAATCTTCAGCGCCAGATCGAACAGGGGGCGCCCTTCGCGTTGTTTCTGTCGGCGGACGAGCGCCGCGCCCGGGACCTCGAGCAGGCCGAGCTTACCCAGGGCGAGGGCGTCGACTATGCCCAGGGCCGGCTGGTCTGGCTGCAGCGTGACGGCCGACCGCTACCGCCGCAGGACGCACCGCTTGAGGCGGTGCGCGAGGCGGTCGCAGGGCTTGAGCAGGGAGGCCCTGCGCGGCGTATCGCCCTGGCCAACCCGCGCCACGCCCCTTATGGCATGGCCGCCCGCGAGGTGCTCGAGCGCCAAGGGCTGTGGCAGGCAAGTGAACCCCTGCAACTGTTGGGTGAAAACGTCGCCCAGGCCGCCCAGTTCGCGCTGTCCGCCGAGGCCTCCGGTGGCCTGGTCGCCTATTCCCTGGTCAAGGCGCCACGCCTGGCCGAGCGCGCTGCCTGGCGGCTGATCCCCGCAGACTGGCATCGACCCCTGGTACAGCGCATGGTGCTGCTCGAAGGGGCGGGCGCCGGCGCCGAGGCCTTCTTTGACTTCTTGCAGACGCCCGAGGCGCAGGAGATTCTGCGGGATTATGGTTTCACTGCGCCCGTGACCGGCGAGTAGCCGCTTTATGGACGCTCTGGCGCTGGTCGTCTCGCTCAAGCTGGCCTTGCTGACCAGTCTCTTGTTGTTGGCACCGGGTATCTGGCTAGGGCGGCGCCTGGCCCACAGCCGGTCACGCTGGCGGCCGCTGGCGGAATCCCTGGTGGCACTGCCGCTGGTGATGCCGCCCACCGTCATGGGCTTCTACCTGATGCTCGCCTTCAGTGCCGACGCCCCGCTGGGCGGCGCCTGGCAGGCGCTGACCGGCACCAGCCTGAATTTCTCCTTCAGCGGCATCCTGCTGGCCTCGCTGGTGGTCAACATCCCCTTCGCGGTACAGCCGATCCAGCGTGCCTTCGAGGCCTTGCCGGACCACCTGCGTGAGGCCGCCTGGTGCAGTGGGCTATCGACCTGGCGCACTTTTATGACCATCGAATTGCCGCTGGTGATGCCTGGCGTCATCTCGGCGCTGGCGTTGACCTTTGCCCACACCCTGGGGGAGTTCGGCGTCATCCTGATGGTCGGCGGGGCCATCGATGGCGAGACCCGCACCCTGGCGATTTCCATCTACGACCACGTCCAGGCCTTCGACGAGGGGGCCGCCGGGGTGATGTCAGCGCTGCTGCTGGTGGTCTCCTTCGTGACCATTGCGGTGGTCTACGGGCTGGCGGCGCGCCGCCGCTGGCGGGGGCGTTGAGCATGCACCATCACCAGGATGTCCATACGGGACTCGACGTCGACCTGGCCCAGCCCGGGCCGATCCCGCTCGAGGCGCAGTTCGCCTGCCGTCCCGGGGAGTTGCTGGCGCTGGTCGGACCTTCGGGCAGCGGCAAGTCGACCCTGCTGCGCGCCATCGCGGGGCTCTATGCTCCCGCCTCGGGGACGGTGCACTGTGGCGGTGAGCGGTGGTTTGACGCCGAACAGGGGGTCGTGTGGTCGCCGCAGCGGCGCAGGGTGGGGCTGGTGTTTCAGGACTATGCGCTGTTTCCTCATCTCGACGCCGCCGACAATATCGCCACCGCCCTGGGCCACCTGCCGCGGCGTGAACGTCGCCTGCGAGCCGCGCACTGGCTAGAGCGAGTCAACCTCGAAGGGCTGGAGCGGCGCCTGCCGCGAGAGCTGTCCGGCGGCCAGCGTCAGCGGGTGGCCTTGGCCAGGGCGCTGGCCAGGGAGCCACAGGTGCTGCTGCTCGACGAACCCTTCTCGGCGGTGGACCAGGTGACGCGCCGTCGGCTTCAGCGTGAGCTGGTGCAGTTGCGCGAACGCCTCAATATCCCCATCGTGCTGGTCACCCACGACCTCAACGAGGCCAGCGCCCTGGCCGATCGCCTGTGCGTGCTGCATGGCGGCCGGACCCTGCAGCAGGGCACCCCGAGCGAGCTGTTCCGGCGCCCCGACAGTCCCGAGGTGGCGCGCCTGCTGGACCGGCCGAACATCTTCAGCGGGCGAGTGGTCGATACCGCCCAGGGACTGCGCCTTGGCTGGGGCGAGTGGTGTCTTGAGGTGGCCGCAGGCCTCGAGGGACTCGGCGAGGGAGCCAGGGTGACCTGGTACCTGCCGGAATCCGATATCGTGCTGCAGCGCCGCGACCGGCCCTCCCGCGGGGTGCGGGAAAACCTGGTCACCGCGCGGGTAGACGAGCTGCTGGTGCTGGGCGGACAGAGTTCCGTGACCCTGAGGGTGCCTCACGAAAGCCAGCCCCTGCGCTTTGATATCTCGACCCACGCCGCCAGGCGCAATGGACTCGAGCAGGGTGCCTGGGTCAATGTCTCGTTGCTGGCTGCTGGCATCCACCTGATGCAAGCGGATAAGCTGCCTGCCTTGCCTGCCGATGACCATCCTGACTGAGAGGCCTCCATGACCCTGACTCGCCGTCGATTCCTCAGCTCCCTGGCGCTCGCGCCGGTGGCGTTTTCTACTCCCTTTCTGGCGACGTCGGCCTTTGCCGCCGCCGACAGGGAAGAGGTAACCCTGGTGGTCCATGGATCCCAGGGGCCGAGTCGTCTGACGGTCGAGGTGGCCGACGAGGCGGCGGAGCGCAACCGTGGGCTGATGGGGCGCGAGCGACTGGCCGATGACGCCGGCATGCTGTTTCTCTACGCCAGTCCCCAGGGGGTGCATAACGGCTTCTGGATGTATCAGACCCTGCTGGCGCTGGATATCGCCTTTATCGGTGCCGACGGACGCATCCAGGAGATTCGTCGCATGGAGCCCTGCCAGGGCGAGGCCCAGGAATGTCCGACCACCCGCCCGGCGTCGCGCTACCACGCTGCCCTGGAGGTCAAGGCCGGGACGTTCGAGGCGCTGGGCGTCGGTCCCGGCGACTGTGTCAGCTGGCCGGGCAGCAGCGAGAGCTGCAGCGGCTAGGGGTCCTTGCTGGGGGCGGTGGGTACCGGCGGGGTGGCGGGAGCACGACGAGGCCCGAAGCGGATGACGATCAGCGCCACCCCGGCGACCACCATGCCACCACCGCCCAGCTTGTAGGCGTTGACGCTGTCACCCAGCAGCACGATGCCGAGGATCACCGCCAGCACCGGCACCAGCAGCGTCAGCGGTACCACCCGGTTGACGTCGTGGCGCCGGATCAAGCCAAACCAGATGCCGTAGGCCAGGATCGAGGACATCAGGGCGGTGTAGAGCACCGCCCCCCATCCCGCAAGGCCAGCATCCTGCAGCGCCTGCCAGTGGTTGTCCTCGAACCACCAGGAGGCCAGCGCCAGCTGTGGGGTGGCGAACAGCGCGATCCAGCCGGCCATCGCCATCGGCGAGACCTTGGGCCCGAGCTTGATCAATAGCTGGGATACCGCCCAGCCCAGGGCGCTGGCCAGCAGCAGTGCGGTAGGCAGCGGCGCCGGCAGGGTCGGCCCTCCGGCCAGCACGCCGATGCCACCGAACGACAGCAACAGTCCCACCAGGCGTTTTGCGCCGAGCCGCTCCCTGAGAAAGATCACCGCCAGCAGGGTGGCGAAGGGCGTACCCATCTGCACCAGCAAGGCACCGGTACCCGCCTCGGCCTGGCCGAGCCCGATGATCAGCAGGGCGAAGTTCATCACCCCGAAGGTCACCGACAGCAGTGCCAGGAAGGGCAGCTGATGGCGCGCCACCGGATGAAAGGGCACCAGCAGCGCGGCCACCAGTGCCAGGCGCAGGGTAGTCAGGAGCAAGGGCGGCATGTCTGACACGCCAAGCTTGATGACGATGATATTCAACGCCCAGATGGCGATGACCAGGAGGCCGAGGAGGAGGTCGCGTAGGGGCACCGGTCGTCCTTGATGGGTAAAACGAGCAGCATAGCAGAGCCCCTGGGCCGGTCCGAGGGGCGCCTTCGTTCGACTGCCTTGTTCACCGCGTCATGCTAGCACCCCCTTCGCAGACGTTTGGTGTCCACGCTCTCACAAGCTCCAGCCGTGCAGCCCTCGCACGAACGACATGGCGAGGACATCTGAGCGTGCGTGTCCGAAGGCCAACGGGCCTTTCGCGCATCGCGCGGCACTTGTCGCGGATTACCGTTTGCAGGCATATTGAAAAGTCGACAAGATCAATACGTTTCTCCCTTAATCACCACACTCGACCCCCAGCCTTCGCCAGGCTAGATCCGGCTTCTGATGCAGCGCTTGTGTCAGGTACCGCTCAGCGTTGGCCTGGCCAAGGGGGCATCAATGCAAGGACACGTCATGACATCTCTGTTCGGCTCGCGCTCGCCGTCTCGTTTCTCTCTCACCCTGGTCGGTGCGGCCATCGCCCTTGGCTCGCTGGCCGCCTCGGCGGACGTCGAAGCGCGGGAACTCAAGGTCTCCACGGTGCTTTCCGATGCCTTCCCCTGGGGCCAGGCCGCTCAGAAGTGGGCTGACCTGGTCGAGGAGCGTTCCGACGGCGAGCTGACGCTCAGGGTCTTTCCCAATTCCCAGCTGGTCAGCGGTGACCAGACCCGGGAGTTCTCGGCGATGCGCTCGGGGCTGATCGACCTGGCGGTGGGCTCGACCATCAACTGGTCGCCCCAGGTGCCGGAACTCAATCTGTTCTCCTTGCCCTTCCTGATGCCGGACGAGAGCGCGGTGGACGCGATCACCGAAGGTGAGGCCGGCGAGCTGGTGTTCCAGGCGATCGAGTCGCGGGGCGTGGTGCCGCTGGCCTGGGGCGAGAACGGCTTCCGCCAGCTGTCCAATTCCCAGGGCGTGATCGACGAGCCGGCGGACCTGGAAGGCCTGAAGATCCGGGTGGTGGGGTCGCCGCTGTTCCAGGACACCTTCAGCGCACTGGGCGCCAACCCGACCCAGATGAGCTGGGCCGACGCCAAGCCGGCGCTGACCACCGGCGCGGTGGATGGCCAGGAGAACCCGCTGTCGGTGTTCGACGTGGCGCGTATCGACCAGGTCGGCCAGGAGCACGTAACGCTGTGGAACTACATGAACGATCCGCTGATCTTCGCCGCCAACCAGCAGGTCTGGAGCACCCTGTCCGATGACGAGAAGGCGTTGCTGCGTGAGACCGCGGTCGAAGCCGGCGCCTGGGAGATCGCCATGACCCGCGAGCAGGAGAGCGAGCGCCTGGCGGCCATTCAGGAGCGTGGTGTGACCGTCACCGACTTGAACGAGGAGCAGCACGAGGCGTTCGTCGCGGCGACCGAAGGGGTTTACGAGAAGTGGGTACCGCGCATCGGCGAGGACCTGGTCGAGGCCGCCCGAAGCGCCATCGACGCGCGCTGAGCAACCGCTCTGACGCGGCGGTAAACCTTGTGCCGACCCTCATGATCGAGGGTCGGCGTTGATTGACTCCCTACCGACGCCCTTTCTCGATGAAACGTCCTGATGCACGAATCGAGCGCACCCTGGCCACCCTGGCGATCCTGATCATCGGTGCGATCAGCCTGGTCAATGTGGTGGTGCGCTACATCACCGGTGGTTCCTTTGCGTTCACCGAAGAGTTTTCTGTCTTTCTGCTGGTCATGTTGACCTTCGCCGGTGCCTCGGTGGCTCTGCGAAGCCATCGCCATATCCGTATCGGCCTGCTGGAGCGGGCGCTGCCGCCGCTTGGCTATCGCCTGCTGGTGATCTTCCAGGGCTTGTGCGGGCTGCTGGTGCTGGGCCTGATCACCTGGTTCGGTGCGCTCATGACCTGGCAGGAGTACCAGTGGCAGTCGTTGTCGCCCGGACTTGGGCTGCCCCAGTGGTGGTACCTGATCTGGCTGCCGCTATTGTCGGGGCTGATGTTCCTCCGCCAGTGCCAGGCGAGCCTGGAGCGACTGCGCGGAGGTGCTCACGATGACGCCTGATGTATGGATGCTGATCGCCTTTCTGGTGCTGCTGATCGCCGGCGTGCCGGTGGCCTTTTCGCTGGGCCTGTCCGGCGCCGTGGGCATCGTCACCGGGCTGTCGCCGGCGATGCTGGCGACCCTTGGCACCAATACCTACAACAGCGTGGCCAAGTATCCGCTGATCGCCATTCCGCTATTTATCCTGACCGGGCTGATCTTCGAGCGGGCGGGGGTCGCGGCACGCCTGGTGCGCTTCGCCCAGGCGCTGATCGGGCCTCGCCATGGTGGCCTCGCGGTGGTCGCGGTGGTGGTGTGCATGATCATGGGGGGCATGAGCGGCTCCGGCCCCGCCGACGCCGCCGCGGTGGCGATGGTGATGCTGCCGAGCATGACCCGCGCGGGCTATCCGCGGCCCTTCTCGGCGACCCTGATCGCTTCCTCGGCGTCTACCGCCATCCTGATCCCGCCTTCGGTGGCCTTGATCCTGTACTCCATCGTGGTGCCGGGAGTGGATCTGCGGGCGCTGTTCGCCGCCGGACTCTTTCCCGGGGTGCTGGCCGGCGCTTCGCTGCTGATTCCGGCGTTGTGGCTGTCCCGGCGCTATGGTTGGGAAGACCCTGCCGAGATGGAGCGCCCACCCATCGGCAAGAGCTTCCGCGAGGCGCTGCCGGCGCTGTTCGCGCCGGTGATCATACTCGGCGGTCTGCGCAGTGGCCTGTTCACGCCCACCGAGGCGGCGGTGGTCGCCGTGGCCTACGGCATCCTGGTCGGCCTGGTGCTGACCCGTGAGCTGTCGCTCAAGGACCTGTGGGGGCTGATGGGCGAGGCGGTGGTGGTGTCCGGGGTGGTCATGCTGATCATCGCCCTGGCGGGCATCTTCGCCTGGTCCGGGACCATGCTCGGCACCTTCCGTCACCTGGCAGAGTGGGTCATCGGGCTATCCGACAACGGCACCTTGCTGCTGCTGTTGATCATGCTGGCGGTGCTGGCCGCGGGCATGCTGCTGGACGCCATCTCGATCTACCTGATCATGATGCCGATCCTGATCCCGGTGATGCAGCACTTCGGCTGGAATCCGGTGTGGTTCGGCATCCTGCTGGCCATGAACATCGCCATCGGCCAGTTTACTCCGCCGGTGGCGGTCAACCTGATGGTGACCACCGAGGTCGCCAAGGTCAGGCTGGAGCAGACCCTGGGCTGGGCCATGGTGTTCGTGGCGGCGATGGCCTCGGCGCTGGCATTGGTGGTGATCTTCCCGGAGATCGCGCTGTGGCTGCCTCGGGTGCTGGGTTACAACGTCTAGGCCGCCTGGGGCAGTACCCTGGGCAGTGGGGGCACAAGGCGCGAGCATGGCTCGCGCCTTGTTGTGTTCATGGTCTTCAGTCGTTGTCGGTCAGCGTCTCGAGCCAGCGTTGATGGACGTCTCGGCTGGCCTCGTCGAACAGCACGAAGCGTACCAGTTCGATATCGGGGCAGGCGGGCAGGGTGGTCAGGACCGTGGACACGGCAATTTCCGCCGCCTCGTTCAGCGGGTAGCCGAATACGCCGGTGGACAGTGCCGGGAACGCCACTCGACGGATGCCTTGCTGCTGGGCCAGGCCCAGCGCCTCTCGGTAGCAGCCGGCGAGCAGTTCGGCGCTCGGTTCGTCGACGCCGTAGACCGGGCCGAGGCAGTGGATCACCCAGGCGTTGGGCAGCGCAAAGCCTTCGGTGATGACCGCCTGGCCGGGGCGAATCGGTGCCAGCGGCCGCCCGGCCTGGGCCAGCTCCGGGCCGGCGGCACGGTGAAGGGCGCCGGCCACACCGCCGCCGCTTTCCAGCTGGGCGTTGGCTGCGTTGACCACCGCCTCGACGTCGGCCTGGCGGGCGATGTCACCGGTAATGCATTCGATCAAGGGATAGTCCATGGAGACTCCTGTCATTGGCTTGCGGTGGTAACCGTCGGTGACGGTAGCGGCCCTGTGGCCAGCCGGTCGATGTCCTGACGGCGGTCGCCCGCCAGTGGAAGCCGCTTCCTGGCACGCTCCAGGGTGTCGCGCTCGAGCTGCCAGCTGACCAACGCTTCCTCTTCGCCCAGAACCTCTGGCGACGCCTCGGGGGTGACCAGTGGCGGACACAACAGCGAGTGCCCCCAGCCGTTACCGGCCCGGTTGAGGCTTAGCCAGTAGCATTGGTTTTCCATCGCCCGGGTGATGACGAAGCTGTGCCAGCTGGTGAAGGAGAAGTCCCGAGTGAAGGCCACCGGGTGGATCATGAGGTCGACGCCCAACCGGCGGTAGCGGGCGGCCAGCTCACCGAACCTGAGGTCGTAGCAGATCATGAAGCCGACGCGCCAGCCGGCGATATCCAGCGTCACCAGGCGCTCGCCCGGGCTGAAGTGGGCCGCCTCGGCGCTGGCGCCGAACTGGGCGCAGTGCAGCTTGTCGTAGGCTCCCGCCAGTTGCCCCTCGGCGTCGACGACCACCTGGCTGATATGGCGCCAGAGGGAGCCGTCGGCCCGGCGTGATCTGCGCGCCACGCCGAAGGCGATCGGGCACCTGAGTTCCCGGGCCAGCGCGCAATAGTGTGCTGTCACAGGCCCTTGCAGGTCGTCATCGAGTTCATCCATCGCCTCGAAGGCCTGCTCGCCGTACTCCTGGGACGACAGCTCCGGCAGCACGATCAGCTGTGGGCGTTGCTGCGACGCGGCAGTGCGCAGGCGCCCGGCCAGGGCGTCCAGGTGGTCGCGCTGGTCGAGCCGATTGCGGGTCGCCGGGATTGTGGTCTGGCAAGCCAGCAGGCGCATGGATTCCTCGCAGTTGGCGAAAGAGGCAGGGTAACCCGAATCGACAGCGCGACGACATGGGCGGCAGTCGATTGCGTCAGCGGTGCCAAGGGCTATGCTCACGGTAGACCGTCGACGCTCGATTTCCGCTCCGCGAGTGTCAGTGGTCGAGCGCCTTAAGTCCTCGTTGTGTACCTGGCCATCGTTGCAGGCCGACGGGGAGGGAAGGGATATTTCTCCACGCCCTGAGGGGCGTGCAGAAAAAATTAACGCCCACTAAACGTTAGCGGTAGCTAAACTCTCGTTTTACAATGATTCGGCCTGGTCTCTCCAGGTGAATTTATCGCAAAAGGAATGACTGGTGGATCTTTTGCCGGCCCAGGAGGGGCAAGGCACGAGTCCATGCCGTCAACGTCGACAATACCAAAAGAGGTGTGACCATGAAGCGCCATGCTTTCTCCGCCGCTGCACTGTCCAGCGCCATTCTCGGAGCCGCCATGTTCACGTCCCCGGCCATGGCCCAGGACGAAGAACAGTTCATCACCATCGGCACCGGGGGTCAGACCGGCGTGTATTACGTCGTTGGCCAGTCTGTCTGCCGCTTTGTGAATCGCAACAGCGAAGAGACCGGCATCCGCTGTAACGCGCCGTCCACCGGTGGCTCCGTGGCCAACGTCAATGGTATTCGCAGTGGCGAGCTGACCATGGGTGTCGCCCAGTCTGATGTGCAGTATCAGGCCTATAACGGTACCGGCAACTTCGAGGGCGAAGCCTACGAAGACCTGCGTGCCGTGTTCAAGGTGCATGGCGAGCCGCTGACCATCCTGGCCCGTGCCGACGCCGACATCGAGAGCCTCGATGACCTGGCCGGCAAGCGCGTCAACATCGGTAACCCGGGTTCCGGCCAGCGCAACACCATGGAAGTGGTGATGGACGCCAAGGGCTGGACCGAAGACA
Organism: Halomonas sp. BN3-1; assembly: GCF_003056325.1. Taxonomy (NCBI): domain Bacteria; kingdom Pseudomonadati; phylum Pseudomonadota; class Gammaproteobacteria; order Oceanospirillales; family Halomonadaceae; genus Halomonas; species Halomonas sp. BN3-1. The sequence continues at coordinate 147,163 of NZ_PYVV01000003.1, forward strand.
CCTTCTCGCTGGCCTCGCAGCTCGACGCAGCCGAGATGGCATCTGCCCTGTCGGACAACAACATCGACGCCATGGCCTACGTCGTCGGCCACCCCAATGGTTCCATCCAGGAAGCCACCACCACCGTCGACGCCAAGCTGGTGCCGCTCAACGACGACGCCATCAAGGGCCTGGTCGAGGAGTATCCGTACTACTCCATGTCCACCATTCCAGGCGGTCTGTACAAGGGCAACCCGGATGACGTCGAGACCTTCGGTGTCGCCGCGACCTTCGTGACCAGCGCCGAGGCCGACGACGAGCTGGTCTACCAGACCGTCAAGGCAGTGTTCGACAACTTCGATCGCTTCAAGCGTCTGCACCCGGCCTTCGAAAACCTGGATCCGCAGGACATGGTATCCAACGGTCTGTCCGCACCGCTGCATGAAGGTGCCGCTCGTTACTATCGCGAGCAGGGCTGGATCGAGTAAGGGTTCTTCCCCTCTCGGGGGAATAGCCAGCTAATCTCTGCGCGGTCGGCCGTTGGGCGGCCGCGCAGTGCGTTGTGGCCCGTCGATGGATCGACACCGGACGTTCGGTAGAGACCAGGCAGCGCCAGCACGACTGGCCCGCGAAAGCGGGCATTCGGGGATGGAGGCGAAGCCCTCCATCATGACGATTCCTCTTCCAGGCAGGGCACGCTTATGACTGAGGACAACAAGAGATCCACGCAGTCCGAAGTGGATCTCGAGGACATGGTCGCCTCCAGCGACTCCGGTTCGCGCAACCCCTTGGGTGCGCCCGGCAAGCTGCTGGTAGGCGTTGCGGCGGCATGGTCGCTGTTCCAGCTATGGATTGCTTCGCCGTTGCCGTTCATGGCCGGCGTCGGCGTCTTCAACGCCACCGAAGCGCGCTCTATTCACCTGGCCTTTGCATTGTTTCTGGCCTTCATGGCCTACCCCGCGACCAAGCGCTCGCCGCGGGACCGCATTCCTCTTCAGGATTGGGTGCTGGCGATTCTGGCCGCTTCCGCCGGGGCTTACATGTTCGTGTTCTACGAACAGCTGGCTGACCGTCCTGGCGCACCCATCCTGCAGGACGTCATCGTCGGTGTGACCGGCCTGATTCTGCTGCTCGAGGCAACACGGCGGGCGCTCGGGCCGCCGCTGATGATCATCGCCTCGATCTTTATCTTCTATTCGCTGGCGGGGCCCTGGATGCCGGGTATCCTCGCTCACCGTGGCGTCAGCCTTTACGGCCTGGTCAATCACCAGTGGCTGACCACCCAGGGTGTGTTTGGTATCGCCTTGGGCGTTTCGACCAGTTTCGTCTTCCTGTTTGTGCTGTTCGGCGCGCTGCTCGACAAGGCAGGTGCCGGCAACTACTTCATCAAGGTCGCCTTCTCGTTGCTGGGCCACTACAAGGGCGGGCCCGCCAAGGCCGCCGTGGTGGCCTCCGGCATGACCGGCCTGATCTCCGGCTCGTCCATCGCCAATACCGTGACTACCGGTACCTTCACCATTCCGATGATGAAGCGTGTCGGCTTCTCCTCGGAGAAGGCCGGTGCGGTGGAGGTGTCCTCCTCGGTCAATGGCCAGATCATGCCGCCGGTGATGGGCGCCGCCGCCTTCCTGATGGTGGAGTACGTCGGCATTTCCTACGTGGAGGTGATCAAGCACGCCTTCCTGCCGGCGCTGATTTCCTATATCGCGTTGATCTACATCGTTCACCTCGAGGCGCTCAAGGCCAACATGGAGGGGCTGGAAAGCTCCAACCCGCCCAAGCCGCTGGTACGCAAGGTGATCGGCTTCCTCGGTGGTCTGCTGCTGATGATGGTGGTGGCGCTGGGTGTCTACTACGGCCTGGGCTGGCTCAAGCCGGTACTGGGTGATGCGACTCCCTGGGTGGTGGCCGTGGCGCTCTCGGTGGTCTACGTGGCGCTGTTGAAGCTGGGTGCAAACTATCCCGAGCTCGAGCTCGATGATCCCAACGAGCCTATCTACAAGCTGCCCCAGACCCGACCCACGGTGCTGGTAGGCCTGCAGTACATCCTGCCGGTGATCGTGCTGATCTGGTGTCTGATGGTGGAGCGCCTGTCACCGGGACTGTCCGCCTTCTGGGCGACGGTGTTCATGATCTTCATCATGCTGACCCAGCGCCCGATCATGCACGCCTTCCGTGGGCGGGGTGATCTTGGCAAGGATCTGCGCGAAGGCTGTCTGGACCTGTGGACGGGGCTGGTGACCGGCGCGCGCAACATGATCGGTATCGGTATCGCCACCGCCACCGCCGGCATCATCGTGGGTGCGGTCTCCCAGACCGGTGTCGGCCTGGTGCTCGCGGACGTGGTCGAGATCCTGTCCATGGGCAACCTGATGCTGATTCTGTTCTTCACCGCCATTCTCAGCCTGATCCTGGGCATGGGGCTGCCGACCACCGCCAACTACATCGTGGTGTCGGCGCTGCTGGCTCCGGTGATCGTGCAACTGGGTGAGCAGAATGGTCTGCTGGTACCGCTGATCGCGGTGCACCTGTTCGTGTTCTACTTTGGCATCATGGCCGACGTCACGCCGCCGGTGGGCCTTGCCTCCTTTGCCGCCGCGGCGGTTTCTGGAGGGGATCCGATCCGCACCGGCTTCCAGGCGTTCTACTACAGCCTGCGTACCGCCGCGTTGCCGTTCCTGTTCATCTTCAACACCGACCTGCTGCTGATCGATGTGGCGCCCTTGCAGGGCGTATTGATCTTCGTGGTGGCGACCATCGCCATGCTGATCTTCGCCGCGGCGACCCAGGGCTACATGATCACCCGCAATCGCTGGTACGAGAGCATCCTGCTGCTGCTGGTGGCCTTCACCCTGTTCCGCCCGGGCTTCTGGATGGACATCATCCATGATCCTTATCGCAGTGTGCCGCCGTCCGAGTTCGTCGAGGCCTACGGCAACGTGGACGAGGACAGCACCCTGCGTCTGCAGGTCAAGGGCGAGGACGCCTTCGGCGATCCGCTGACGACCTACATGACGCTGCCGGTGGCAGACGGCGAGACCGGTGAGGATCGCCTGCTCAATCTCGGTCTGGAATTGATCGTCGAGGACGGTCGCGCCATCGTCGACATGGTGACCTATGGCAGTCAGGCTGCGGATCTCGGCTTCGACTTCGATCAGGAGATCGTCGAGATTCAGGCACCGGTGGACCGCTGGCCGAAAGAGCTGATGTGGATTCCGGCGCTGCTGCTGTTCGCCCTGATCGTGTTGGCACAACGCCGTCGCCGGCCCCCTGAAACCACTGAGGCCACGGCCTGAGGAGGTCCGTCATGTACCAGAAGATCCTGTTACCGGTCGATCTCAATGAGCCATCGTCGTGGGAGAGGGCACTGCCGGTGGCGCTCTCGCTGTGCCGCAACTTTGGTGCCAGCCTGCACCTGGTGACGGTGTTGCCGGACTACCGCATGCCGCTGGTGGGGTCCTACTTCCCCAAGGACTTCGCCAAGAAGGCCCATGAAGCGGTACAGAAGGCGCAGCATGACTTCATCGTCGAGCACGTGCCGGAGGACCTGACGGCTCAGGCGATCATCGCCGATGGCTCCCCCTGGGAAGCCATCATCAAGGTCGGCAAGAAGATCGATGCCGACCTGATCGTCATGGCCTCGCATACCAAGCGCAAGTTCGCCGACTACGTGATCGGCCCCAACGCCGAGCACGTCGTCCATCACAGCAAGTGTTCGGTGATGATCGTGCGTTGACCCAGACGACAAGCGCTAGCGCCATCGACGCCCCCTCACATGAGGGGGCGTTTTCGTAAGCTTGCGTAGGTTGAAGGCGAATCCAGGGCCCATCAACTACAGTCAAATTAGAGTCGATGGGCGCCGGCGATGGCGTGAAGGAACCTCGCATCTTGCCCCTTGACTCCCGTGACAGGTGGGCGGTGGCAACCGTCATCCGTGGGTACAAGGGGGAGTAGATGATGAGTGCAGCAGCATCACGACACGACAAGGAGTCGAGCGGGGCCAGGGTAAAGATCTCCATCAAGAACGTCGGTATGGGGCGGCCCAGGGTGTGGTTATCTTCGGGATTCGAGGACTTTCGGGCCGCCACTGCGGTCAGCCTTTCCTATGGCATGTTCTGGGTCGGGCTCAGCATCGCCGTCACGGCAGGGGCGCTGACGCTGGGACTGTGGCATTGGCTGTTGCCGCTGGTGGCCGGCTTCATGTTCATCGGGCCGTTGGTGGCGGTGGGCTCCTACGGGATCAGCAGGGCGCTGGAAGAAGGCCGCTCCCCGACCCTGGGGGATGCCTTTGGCGCCTGGCGCGGCCACACCGGGCAACTGGCCATGATGGGCGTGATGATGATGATCTTCTTTCTCGCCTGGATTCGCCTGGCCACCTTGCTGTTTGCCCTGTTCTTCGGTCTCCAGTCGCCGGATCCGTCCACGGTCTATGCGTCACTTCTGACCACGCCGGAAGGCCTCGGCATGCTGGTGGTGGGGCTGGCCTTTGGCTGTGTGCTGGCGTTTGGCGCCTTTTCCATTAGCGTGGTCGCGATTCCAACCCTGATGGATCAGGACCTGACGTTCATGGAGGGCATCGAGGCCAGTATTCGTTCGGTGGCACGCAATTTCCGACCGATGCTGCTGTGGGCAGCGATTCTCACCGGCTGCGTACTGGTGGGGATGGCCACCTTCTATATCGGGCTTGCCTTGATTCTGCCGGTACTGGGGCACGCGAGCTGGCACGCCTACGAAGACCTGGTGGTGTGCGAACGGCTGGACGACCCCGGCGCCTGAGGGCGGCAACCTGGTCCGCGAAGACGCCCCGACAGGGGGCGTTTTCCTGAACCAGCAAAGCTCGAGGGGCCCGCAGACTGACCTTTGGCGCTCGATCACGTAATCTACTCCTGCAGAAAGAGTCAGGAGACGTCATGCGGGTGCCAGCTTTCCTTTGCCAGGTGGGTGTCCTCCTGGGGCTGTTGGTAGCAGGGGGAATCGGCCAGGCCCATTCCCAGCCTTTGCCAGCTCCGGTGGGGCCTGTGCTGCTTAAAGTATCGGGCAATATCCAGAACACCAATGTGGATGCACAGCTTCTGCTGGATCGTGCCATGCTCGACGATCTGGAGAGTCGTGCGCTGGTGACCGATACCCCGTGGCATAGCCAGGCCAGCCGTTTCGAGGGGCCGCTGCTCCGCAGCGTGCTGGAATCCGCCGGTGTCACCGCCGACAGCATTCGCGTGCACGCCTTGAACGGCTTCGTGGCCGATATCCCGGTCTCCGATGCCTATCGCTATGACGTCATCCTGGCCATGAAGCAGGACGGCGAAGCGATGTCGGTGCGAAACTTCGGCCCGCTGTTCGTGTTGTACCCTTTCGATGATCATCCAGAACTGCGAAACGAGTCGGTCCAGTTTCGCTCGGTGTGGCAGGTAGATGCCATCGAGGTCCCGTGATCAATGTCACCGGGAGATCGGTCGAAGGCCATCAGGAGGCAAGGCAGGGAGTGCAGCGCCCCAATACCATAGTGAGTGATCCCGGTGTATCGGCTGGTGTCGACCCGAACATTCTGCCAGCAGATTCCCGACCCAAGGAGGAGGGTGCTCGGCGCATCCGTTCCGTATGCGACGCTATCCTCTGAGACTGGTATTCAGCGCCGTGGCGGCACTGACCTTCTTTGCTGCTGCCATGGTGGTGATCGGTCTGGTCGCCTGGCGCCATGACAATCTTTCCCACCAGGTGGTGGAGGACATCACCTGGCATTCCTACAAGCTGGACCGAGACGTGGTGTTGCTGCGCAATCACCTGTTGTTCGGGGAGCATGGACCCGAACAACTGGCCGGCTTCAGGCTCGAGTTCGACCTGTTGTTCAGTCGACTGAACCTGTTTCGCCACAGCGACATTCACGATCTGGTCGAGGAGGCTCCGGCCGCGCGTCGCCAACTGTCGATCATCATCAGCCTGATGCAGGACCTGGATGCCGAGGTCAGTGCCCTGGCGTCCCTCGATAGCGAGGCAGAGGCCGTTCTTGACCAGCATCTTGCCGCGCTATCCACCGAGACCGAAAGGTTGATCATGGCCGTCAACGGCCATCTGGCCGAGATCAATACCGCAGAGCGTGTTCGTCTGCAGCGACTGTACCTGTTGCTGCTGGTGATGATCCTCGGTATGAGCCTGGCCGGAGGGGTCATGCTTGCCGTACTTTTCAAGGAAGCCCGTGACAACGAGGCCTCGCGCAAGGCACTGGAGACGCTGAGCGGCGAACTGGAAATCAGTGCCCGGCGCGCCCAGTCCGCCAGTCAGGCCAAGTCCGACTTTCTGGCCACGGTGAGCCACGAGATCCGCACGCCGCTCAACGGCGTCATCGGCATGAGCGAACTGTTGCGTGATCTCGAACTGTCGGAGCCCGCCAGCCGCTACTCGCACACCATTCATGACAGCGCCCGCCAACTGATGGGCATGATCGATGACATCCTCGACTTCTCCAAGATCGAGGCAGGACGCATGGAGCTGGATGTTCAGCCGGTGGCACTCGATGCCTTGATCGAAGATGCGCTGGAGCTGTTTCGTCCGCGCGCACTCGACAAGCGGTTGCGCTTGCTTGGCCACGTGGACGAGACGCTGCCGGCACGACTCCAGGGGGACCCAGGCCGGCTTCGGCAGGTGCTGCTCAACCTGCTGGCCAACGCCATCAAGTTTACCGACCGCGGCATGGTGAGGCTGTCGGTAGCGCCTGTGGACGAGGGCTGGGTGCAGTTCGACGTGGTGGATACCGGTCAGGGTGTCGAGGCGTCCCTGCTGCCTCAGTTGTTCGAGCCCTTCCGCCAGGGCGATGCCTCCGTCGCCCGGCGCTATGGCGGCACCGGTCTGGGCCTCGCGATTTCCAAGCGCCTGGTAGTGGCCATGGGGGGCGAGATAGGGGTCGACAGCCGTCGAGGCAAGGGCAGTCGCTTCTGGTTCCGATTGCCGCTGGTGCCCTGTGACGAACCCCGCCGTCAACCGCTGACGGTGGCCAGGGCGCGCGCGCATCCCAAACAGCTCGCCGAGGCGGATCTGCTGGTGGTGGAAGACAATCTGGTCAACCAGGAAGTGGCGATCGCGATGCTGGAACGCCTCGGCTGTTCGGCTACCCTGGCTTCCTGCGGCAAGGAAGCGCTGGCTCTCTGCTCACAGCGCCGTTTTGACCTGATATTGATGGATGTCCAGATGCCTGACCTCGATGGTCGCGAGGTCACCCGACGCCTTCGCAGCTTTTCCGACTGGCGTAGTGAGGTTCCCGTGGTGGCGATGACCGCTGGTGGCGCCAGTCACGATGAGTCGGACTGCATGGCCGCCGGCATGAACGACTATCTGACCAAGCCGCTGTTGATGGGCACGCTGCTGATGGTGCTCAAGCGCCACCTGCTGGGAGAGTCCGAGACCTCGACGACTCCGAGGGGTATCACCTCACTGATCAATGCCGATACGCTCGATGCCCTGGACGAAGGGCTTGGGGGCGAGCGCCGGGATGCTCTGGTGGACCTGTTCGGGCGACAGGCGCGCGAACGCTTGCCGGAGATCCAGAGCGCCTACCGGCGAGGCGAGGAGGAGCCGCTGGCCCAACTGGCCCATCAGCTCAGGGGCGAGGCCGCCGGCGTCGGCGCCATGGCTCTGGCCGAGGCGGCGCGAGCGCTGGAGCGTTGTGCCCTGGATGGCTGCATCGAGGATGCCAGAGGCGTCATCGATGCGCTGCCTGAGCTGCTTGAACGCACCCTGGCGGCCTTTGCCCGCAGCGAGAGGCGCGCCTCCCAGACCTGAGGTCGGCTTCGGCGTCCCGCTGTGTTGCTGAGCTCTACTGTTCAGTGGTCGTGGGAAAGTGCCGTTTCAGTTGCCTTGGGGACGGGGACGCCGCCAGCGCGGATGTCGTGGCACCACCACCCGTTGGGCCCGGTACTCACCCCGCACCGCATCCATCGCCAGCGCCAGGGCCTGCTCGGCGATGCCCCGATGATCCTGGACGGCGGAGTTGACCGCCAGCGGCAGGAAGTCCAGCAGGCGGTTGTCGCCGAAACTCGCCATGGCCAGACGCGGGGGCAGGCCGCCGCGTGCAATCAATTCGTCCAGGGCGCCTTCCAGCAGAATGTAGGACGCGGTTACCAGGGCGTCGGGCAGTCCCTTCTTGTCGATGTAGTCAGCCAGCAGCCTGGCGCCTTCCTCGCGGGCATAGTGGTCGCCGCTTTCCAGGGTGCACTCGAGCTCGCGTCCCCTTACGCCTGCGCGGAAGCCGGCGCGGCGCTCTTCGGTGATCGAAAGGTGCGGCACCGCATCGAGCCATAGCACGCTCTTGACTGCCGGCGTCATCAGCGAGCGTGTGAGCTGTTCGGCGGCCTCGCGGTCGTTGCTGACGACGCTGGCGAAGCTCGCTTCGGGCAGGCCCCGGTCGATGGCGATGATCGGCAGACCCTCATTCATCAATTCGGTATAGAAGGACGCCGGCTGCGCCAGACAGCTTGCCACGATCAGCGCCTCGCAGCGTTGGGCGCGCAGTGACAGGGCCAGGTCCCGCTCGCTGTCGGGCTGGTCGTCGGAGCCGACGATCAGCAGCTGGTAGCCCTGGGCCCGCGCTCCGCGTTCCAGGTGCTTGGCCAGGCGGGCGTAGCTGGAGTTTTCCAGGTCCGGCACGATCAGCCCCAGGATGCGGCTGCTGCCGCGCCGCAGGGCCGCCGCCTGGGCATCGACACGGTAGCCATGCTCCGCCACCACCGCCATCACTCGGTCCACGGTGTCCTGACGAATACGGCGCTCCCTGGCCTTGCCATTGACGATGTAGCTGGCGGTGGTGCGGGAAACGCCGGCCAGGCGGGCAATTTCGGCCAAGGTCATGCGGGTGTCTCCATTGAAGGCGTCGGGCGTGGTCACGGCGACAAGGTGTCAATTCCCTCTAGTCTACCTGGCATGGCAGCAGTGTCCCCCTGCCAAAGTCGTAGCTTTTGCGACTTGCCATGTGCGCTGAATCGTACCAGCATTGTGGCATGGTGAGGTGACACGATTCAGCTTTCGAGCAATTTGCATTTGCCGAAGCCAGGTGATCCCAGCATCCGGCGTGCGCTGTATCTGTTGCATCCCGGCAGTGCCGGGGCGCTGGACCTCCTCGCCGACACCGTTCAACCGATACCGGTGAGGAAACGCTGCACCTCACCCAGGAGAGCCCTTCATGCTGACGCTGAACGCCGACGACATCCTGCTGGATTGTCGTGCCGAGAGCTGGCGCCACGCCCTCGACGCCGCCTTTGACGCCCTGAAGGCGGCCAGCCTGGTCGATGACGGCTACCGCCAGGGCCTGGTCGATCGGGAGTCCCAGTCTTCCACCTGGCTTGGCAATGGCATCGCCATCCCCCACGGCACCCCCGAGAGTCGAGGCGCGGTGCGTCGCACCGGGGTGCGGGTGCTGCAGTTCCCCGAGGGCGTGCGCTGGCACGACGGCAACCTCGTTCATGTATTGGTGACCATCGCCGCCCAGAGTGATGAGCACCTGGATATCCTCAGAAGCCTGACCCACGTGCTCGACCGGGACGGTGTCTCCGAACGCCTGGCCCAGGCGAGCAGCGCCGAGGAGATCACCGAGCTGCTGGCTCGGCCGGTGGTTCGCCCGCGACTGGACCAGGACACCCTGGTGCTGGGCCATCGCGCCGACGACCTGCTCGATCTGGCGCTGGCCGGGGCTCAGCGGCTGCGCCAGCTGGCATTGGTCGATACCGCCTATCTTGCCGAGATGGTCACCTCCATGCCGACGCACCTGGGACGGGGGCTGTGGCTTGCGTCCAGCGAAGCCGGCGTGTCCACGCCGGCACTCGCTGCGGTGACGCCGGCCAAGCCCGTCCAGCATCAGGGCAGCGACGTCGAGGCGGTGTTGTGCCTGGCCTCCCATGGCGAGGCTGGACGCCCGCTGGCCGACGCCATCGTGTCGCTGGTGGCGTCACTGGATGAGTCCGACGCCGCCCATCTGCGCGAGCGGGACGCCGACGACTGGCTGGCGCTGCTGGCTGGCGAAGGTGGCTCGGCCCAGAGTCGTCGCGTACGCCTGCTCAACGCCCATGGGCTTCACGCGCGTCCGGCCAAGGTGCTGGTCCAGAAGGCACGCGAAAGCGGGGTCGCCGTGCAGGTGCGCCTGGCCGAGGGCAGCGGACGCCCGGTGTCGGCGGCGTCGCTGACCAAGGTGATCGGTCTTGGTGCCAGACGAGGACAGGAGCTGATCCTGTCGGCGCGAGGCGAGGGTGCCGAACAGGCGCTGACATCGCTGGTCGAGGCGATCAACGATGGTCTGGGGGAGCAGGTGACGCCACTGGCGTCTTCGGCTGTGTCGCAAGGCGAAGCCGAGCAGGCGGTCGCGGAGCCGGTGGCGGCAAGCATGCCGCCCGCCGACCAGCCGCTGGAAGCGGTGGCCGCATCGCCGGGACTCGCGGTGGCGCCGCTTTTCGTGATCAAGACCCCGGACTTCGACTATCCCCGCGAGGCGGCGGACTCCGCGTTAGAGCGACAGCGCCTCGAGCGGGCCATCGCCCAGGGCGGCGAGCAGCTCAAGGCCCTGATCGCCCGGACCGCCGGAGGCGAGGTCGCCGCCATTCTGTCGATGCATGAGGAAATGCTCGAAGACCCGGAACTGGCCCAGGCCGCGCGCGAGGGCATCGACGAGGGGCTTTCCGCCGAGGCCGCCTGGTGGCAGGCCATCGACGTCGCCGCCCGCGCCCAGGAACAGCTGGCCGATCGCCTGCTGGCCGAACGAGCCGCGGATCTGCGTGACGTCGGCCGTCGTGTGCTGGGTATCCTGTGCGACGTCGAGCTGCCCGAGCCGCCGGCCGTGCCTTACCTGCTGGTGACCGACGATATCGGTCCGTCCGATGTCGCCCGCCTGGACACCGAGCGGGTTCGCGGCATCCTCACCGCCCGGGGCGGCGCCACCGCCCACAGCGCGATACTCGCCCGGGCACTAGGGATACCGGCGGTAGTCGGTGCCGGTGCCGGCGTGCTGGCGCTCGAAAATGGCACTGAGATGCTGCTCGACGGCGATGAAGGCTGGGTCGTGCCGGCACCCTCGCAAGCGCGTCGCGAGCGCTTCGAGGCGCGCATGGAAGCGCTGGAGGCGCTCAAGGCACGTGCCTGGGACGCTCGCTTCGAGGACGCCCGGACCGAGGATGGTACCCGCGTGGAGGTGGTCGCCAACCTGGGCAATACCGCCCACGCCCGCGACGCCGTATCGCGCGGCGCCGAGGGGGTGGGGCTGCTGCGTACCGAGTTTTTGTTCATGGCCCACGCCTCGCTGCCGGACGTGGAGACCCAGGAGCGCGAATATCGCGAAGCCCTGGATGCTCTGGACGGCCGCCCGCTGGTGGCGCGGACCCTGGACGTGGGTGGCGACAAGCCGCTGGCTTACTGGCCACTGCCCCAGGAGGACAACCCCTTCCTCGGCCTGCGTGGCATTCGTCTGGCCCTCAGGCGTCCCCAGGTGCTGCGCGATCAGTTCAGCGCCCTGGTGAAGGCCGCCGACGGCCGGCCGCTGCGCATCATGCTGCCCATGGTCAAGGACCTGGATGAGTTCCGCGCCGCCCGTGCGATCTTCGATGAGGTGCTGCGCGAACTCGGCGTCAGCCGAGACGGCGACCGCCTGCAGCTGGGCGTGATGATCGAGGTGCCGTCCTGCGCGCTGCTGGCGCCGAGCCTGGCGCCCGAGGTCGACTTCTTCTCCATCGGCACCAACGACCTGACCCAGTACACCCTGGCCATCGACCGTGGTCATCCTGAGCTTTCCGGGGAGTCCGACGGCCTGCACCCGGCCGTGCTGCGGCTGATCCAGATGACCGTCCAGGCGGCCCATGCCCATGGCAAGTGGGTCGGCGTGTGCGGTGAGCTGGCCAGCGACCGCCAGGCGATTCCGGTGCTGGTTGGCCTCGGCATCGACGAGCTGTCGGTGAGCGCCCGCCAGGTACCCATGGTCAAGGCACGCCTGGCGTCGGTCTCCACCACCCGGGCCCGGGAACTCGCCGCCCTGGCATTGGCCGCTCCCACCGCCCGGGACGTGCGCAGAGAGCTGGAGGCGAACCAATGAGCGAGATATCCGGCAATGCCGTCAAGCCACCGGTGCTGACCATTTCGGCCAACCCGGCGCTGGACCTGTCTGTCGCTGTGGACCGGCTGACGCCAGGTGCGCTGCACCGCGCCGAGTCAGTCGAGCTGACCGCCGCCGGCAAGGGCGTCAACATGGCGCGGGTGCTCGCCGCCCTGGGCCACCCGGTCTGTGTCACCGGATTTCTGGGCAGTGACAACGACTCGCCCTTCATCGATGCCTTCGCCGAGATGGGGGTCGAGGACGCCTTTGTGCGATTGCCCGGCGCCACCCGCATCAACACCAAGCTGAGCGAGGCCGACGGTCGCGTCAGCGATATCAATGCGCCGGGACTCAGCGTCGATGCCGACGCCTGGCAGCGCCTGATCGCCACCATCGAGGCGCGCCTGACGACGCCTGCGCTGCGCCCCGCCGCGGTAATGATCGGCGGCAGCCAGCCACCGGGAGTCGGCGCTTCGGCGCTGGCCGAACTGATCACTCGGATCAAGGCCACCGGCGTACCCGTGTGGGTGGACACCAGCGGCGAGGCGCTCAAGGCAGCGGTCAAGGCGGGGGCCGACGCGGTGAAGCCCAACCTGGAGGAGCTGGCCGACTGGGCGGATCGTGACATTGCAACAGACGTCGACGTTCAGCGTGCAGCCCTTGAGCTTTACGCCGCCGGCGTCGGCGACGTGCTGATTTCCGCCGGTGCCGACGGTGTGACCTGGCTGGGTCCGCATGGCCTGTGGCAGTCGCTGCCTCCTGCGGTCAGGGTGGCCAATACCGTATGTGCCGGCGATACCCTGTTTGCCGCCATGCTGCACGGCGTGCTGTGCGAGGCGCCTGTGGAACAGGCGCTGAGGTTTGCCACGGCGCTGTCCGCCGAGGCGGTGCGCCACACCGGCGTGGGCCGGGCCGACGCCTCCGATTTCACCGACCTTCTTTCCGACACCAGGGTGCGGCGCCTCAATGACGTCGAAGCCCGGGGAGTACTTGCATGAACGTGATCCTGTTGACGACCTGCCCCGGCGGCAGCGTCACGAGCTACCTGGCCGCCCAGCGCCTGACCCCTGCCGCCGAGGCCAAGGACTGGCAGCTCTCCACCGAGGTGCACTCGAGCCTGGCGCCGGTCGAGACCCTGTCCCACCAGACCCTGGCCGCGGCCGAGCTGGTGATCGCGGTGGGCGAACCCATCGCCGGGGCCCACCGCTTCAGCGGCAAGCGCCTGTATCGTGGCAGCCTGGAAGATGCCCTGAGCGACCCGTCGGACTTTCTCGAGCGGGCGGCCCGTGACGCCCAGGTGTTTACCCCCCTCAATGATGAGGCGGCCAGCGCTTCAGGGAATGGCCCCGTGGCTGCAGACGTCAGCGACGAGGCGCGCATCGTCGCGGTGACCGCCTGTCCCACCGGGGTCGCCCACACCTTCATGGCCGCCGAGGCACTGGCCGAGGCAGGGCGTGGGCTCGGCCATCAGGTACGCGTCGAGACCCAGGGCTCGGTGGGCGCTCAGGATCAGTTGACCGACGACGAGATCGCCCAGGCGGACCTGGTCATCCTGGCCTGCGATATCGAGGTCGATCCCACCCGATTTGCCGGCAAGCGGATCTACCGCACGTCCACCGGCAACGCCCTGAAGAAGTCGCGCCAGACCATCGAGGCGGCGCTGATCGAGGCCCAGGTGGAAAGCGCGGATGGTGGCGCCAGGGCCGAGTCTGCCAAGAGCTTCAAGGAGAAGGGCGTCTACAAGCACCTGCTGACCGGGGTGTCCTTCATGCTGCCCATGGTGGTAGCCGGGGGCCTCTTGATCGCGCTGTCCTTCGTCTTCGGCATCGAGGCCTTCAAGGAGGAGGGCACCCTGCCTGCCGCCTTGATGGAGATCGGTGGGGGCACCGCCTTCGCCCTGATGGTGCCGGTGCTGGCTGGCTACATCGCCTATTCCATCGCCGATCGGCCCGGCATCGCCCCGGGCATGATCGGCGGCATGCTGGCGTCGAACATCGGTGCCGGCTTCATCGGCGGTATCCTGGCGGGCTTTCTGGCCGGCTACGTGGCCAAGGCGGTGACCCGCTACGTCAAGCTGCCTTCCAGCGTCGAGTCACTCAAGCCGATCCTGATCATCCCGCTGGTCGCGAGTCTGGTCACCGGTCTGGTGATGATCTATGTGGTCGGTGAGCCGGTGGCCGGGGTGCTCGAGGCACTGACCGCCTTCCTCGAGAGCATGGGCTCCACCAATGCGGTGCTGCTGGGGATTCTGCTCGGCGCGATGATGTGCTTCGACCTGGGGGGGCCGGTCAACAAGGCGGCCTACACTTTTGGGGTGGGCCTGCTCGCCTCCGAGACCTACGCCCCCATGGCGGCGATCATGGCCGCCGGCATGGTGCCGGCGATCGGCATGGGCATCGCCACCTTCGTCGCCGGGCGCAAGTTTGCCGACCCCGAGCGCGAGGCCGGCAAGGCCTCCTTCGTGCTGGGGCTGTGCTTCATCAGCGAGGGCGCGATTCCCTTCGCCGCCAAGGACCCGCTGCGGGTGATTCCCATCAGCATGCTGGGCGGCGCCATCACCGGAGCCATCTCGATGCTGGTGGGCGCCAAGCTGATGGCCCCCCACGGCGGCGTATTCGTGCTGTTGATTCCAAATGCGATTACTCCAGTGTTGTGGTACCTGCTGGCGATCGTCGCGGGCTCGCTGGTGACCGGGCTCGGTTACGCCGCCATCAAGCGCGGCGAGACGGCCTCCATGCCGGTGGGCGAGGGGGCCTGATAAGGGGGGCTCGGCACTCACCGGCGGTTGACGGCCAGCAAGGTGCAGATGGCGTCCTGGGCGCCTCTCACTGGTGCACGATGAAGGGTATTGCTCAATGGCCCGGCCTGACAGGTCGGGCCATTTTTTTTGTTCTTGACCCTTTAACGAAATGATCGACTGGTATTTTGCTGGATTCTCAGTAAAAAGACGGAAAAATTCCGAGCGCATGGCATAATGGCGCGCTTCTTGCCTCATGCTAGGCAGGACCCGGAGCAGGTGGCGACCCCACCTCAGCCGGGACAGGGCCTTACCGGGCCCAGGCGGCCCCCACCCGGGGCCTGACAAGGACGACCGTTTTCTTGTGAAGGCCGGCGAAAGTCGGCGCGAGCAGGCACGAGGCGGTACGTCCGATTGATGAGGAGATCCCATGTCAAGCGAACCCGTGACTCTCATGGTGGCCCGCCGCGTGGCGCGTGGACGCTACCGCGACTTCACCCTGTGGCTCGATGAAGGCCGCGAGCTGGCGGCGGACTTTCCCGGCTATCTCGGCTCCGGCATCCTGGCGCCGCCCCCCGGCGACGACGAGTATCAGATCATCTTTCGCTTTCAGGACACCGATACCCTCGCACGCTGGGAGCATTCCGCCTCGCGCCGTGCCTGGCTCGAGCGTGGTGCCGGCCTGTTCGAGGCCCCCCAGGAGCGGCGTGCCCTGGGACTCGACAGCTGGTTCACCAGCCCCGGCCCCAGGGTGCCGCCGCGCTGGAAGCAGGCGATCGCCATCTGGCTGGCGTTCTTCCCGGTGTCGCTGATGTTCCAGTGGCTGCTGGGCGATACCCTGGCGACCTTGCCGCTGGTTCCTCGGGTACTCGCCAGCACCCTGATGCTGACCCCGGTGATGGTGTTCCTTTTCATCCCCCTGTCTACCCGCCTGCTGGCGCCCTGGCTTCAGGCGCCGCCCGGACGTGGCGCTCGCCTGAGCCTGCGTCTGCGCCGCAGCTGAGGCTGACAGGCGGCCCTCCCGGCTCGCATTGAGTCTGGCCACTGCTCGCGCCTACACTCAGGTCATGCGGCGTTGCCGCGGATCTTGAGGACAGCCCATGGGCAGTGCGAGCACGGCGCCCCGCGTGGAAGGCGACATCACCGCGCGGGAGCGCCCTACACCAGAACAACAAGAGCTTGCGTCGCTGGGACTCAAGGTGGCGGCCAGCCGCCACCCCAAGGCTGAACAGGCGGCGTGTGAGCTGCATCACGAGCTCTATCATCCCGACCTGGGTTTCGTGCTGTTCTTCGTCAGCGCCGAATACGCGCTGGACCCCCTGGCCCAGGCCCTGGAGTCGACCTTCGGTGGGCTGCCGCTGGCGGGTTGCACCACGGCTGGCGAGATCACCCCGCTGGGGTACGAGCGCGGGACCATCGTCGCCATCGGGTTCGATCGCCGTCATTTTGGCGTGGCCACCACCCTGCTCGAGGACCTCGAGAGCGTCTCCCTGATCGACGCCCAGCGTCGGGTGGAGTCGCTTCTTGCTACCGCCAGGGGGCATCTGGATGGCGAGGCCTTCGCGCTGACCCTGCTCGATGGGCTGTCGGCCAGCGAAGAGCAGGTGCTGACCACTCTGGACGCCGCCCTGGGTGGTATCCCGAGCTTCGGTGGCTCGGCCGGGGACGACAACCGACTGGCGCATACCCATGTGTTTGCCGGTGGGCGCTTTCACAGCGCGGCGGCGGTGGTGGTGCTGATCACCACCCACCATCCCTTCGAGGTGTTCTCGACCCATCACCTGGCGGCACGCCGTGACAAGCTGGTGGTCACCCGCGCCGATCCTGCGGGCCGGCGTGTGCTGGAGCTCAATGCCCTGCCCGCGGTGGACGAGTACGCCCGGCTGGTCGGTGTCTTGCCAAGCGAACTCGATGAGGGCGTGTTTGCCCGCCACCCGTTGGCGGTCAAGCTGGGCGATGCCTACTACGTCCGCTCGATCCAGCGTGCCAACGCCGACGGTAGCCTCAGCTTCTACTGCGCGGTGGAGACCGGCATCGTGCTGACCGCCATGGCCGGCACGCCGATTCTCGAGGCCCTCGACGATACCCTGGGGGGCCTTCAGCGCCGGCTGGGGAAACCGCAGTTGATCATCGGCTGTGACTGCTTTCTCAGGCGTCTGGAGTTCGAGGCGCTCGCGCAGATCGGCGACGCCTCCGAACGACTTTCCAGGGCCTCGGTGGTGGGCTTCAACACCTACGGTGAGCAGCACCACGGCATGCATATCAACCAGACTTTCACGGGGGTGGCGATTGGATCTGGTCGGTGAGCCAAGGCAGGATCGCGCCAGCAGTGCACTGGAACAGGAACTGCTGGAGGAAAACCATCGGTTACGCCGGATCTGCCAGGCGCTGATCGAGCGGGTCGAGTCCGCCGGGGCGGGCGGGGCACCCTATGGTGCCTTCGAGCACGCGGTGCTGCTCGCCGAGCAGGTGCGCGAGCGCACCGAGACCCTGCACCGTACCCTGGATGAACTGGCCGAAACCAATGCCCGTCTGGAGGAGGCCCGGCGCGACGCCGAGGCCGCCAATGCCTCCAAGACCCGCTTCCTGGCGGCGGTCAGCCACGACCTGCTGCAGCCGCTCAACGCCGCGCGGCTGTTTGCCAGCGCCCTGGAAGAGCGAAAGTTGCCTGAAGAATCCGGTCGCCTGGTGCAGCGTATCGATCGCTCGCTCAGCGACGTGGAATTGCTGCTGGGGACCCTGGTCGACATCTCGCGACTGGATGCCGGGGTGTTGACCCCGGACGTGGCCCCCTTCGCCGTCTCGCAGTTGCTGGATGCGCTCGCCGAGGAATTTCGTCAGATGGCCGGCGCCCGCGGGCTGGCGTTTCGCTATGTGCCGAGTTCCGCCTGGGTCGAGTCCGACCTGGCGCTGCTGGCCCGAGTGATTCGCAACCTGATGTCCAACGCCGTGCGCTACACCGAGTCGGGGCGGGTGCTGCTCGGCTGTCGCAGACGTCGGGTAGGCCAGCAGTACTGGCTCGAGATCCTGGTGGGGGATACCGGCCCGGGCATCGACGAGGCTCGGCGCGACGAGATCTTTCTGGAGTTTCGCCGGGGCAACGCCGCAGCCCCGGGGCAGGAGCGCGGGCTGGGACTGGGGCTTGCCATCGTCGATCGCATCGCCCGGCTGCTCGATCATCCCATTACCCTCAATAGCCGACCCGGCCAGGGCGCCCAGTTCTCGGTAAGCGTGCCCTGCGCTCGCCCGGCGCGTGCGGTGGCCCCGTCGGCCTCGACCCTGCAGCAGGCCGGCACGCGGCAGCTGCAGAGTACCGAGGTATGGGTGCTGGACAACGATCCCGCCATCCTCGAGGGCATGAGCGCGCTGCTGGGTGGCTGGGGATGTCGGGCGCGCCTCGCGTCGCGAGTGGTTGAACTGGAACAGAGCCTGGCCGAGCGCCACGAGACACAGGGCATGGATAGGCCGTCGCCAACGGTGGTGATGATCGACTACCACCTGTCCAGCGACGAAGAAGATGGCCTGGCGCTGGCGCAGCGCCTGGCCGGCTCTCATGTAGACCTGGCCCCGATACTGATCACTGCCAACCACGACGCCGAGATCAAGCGGCGTTGTCGTGAGCTTGGCTTCCCCTGTCTACTGAAGCCGCTGAAGCCCCTGCGCCTGCGTCAGGCACTGATACACCTGCTCGACGCCGGTTGAGCCGTCTTGCCTTGGTCAGCGAGACGTTCTGCCTTCTAGCGCGCCCGCCGCCTGGCCAGGCAGGCCAGCAGGGTGGGCTCGTCGGCTGCCAGGATCGCCTGGACGCGGCTGCCGACGCCAAGCTTCTTGAGGATCGCCGAGACGTGGGTCTTGACCGTGGTCTCTGCGATATCGAGCTCGCGGGCGATGACCTTGTTGGAGGCGCCGCGAATCAGCAGGGACAGCACCTCGAGCTGCTTGACCGTCAGTTGCTCGAGTGCGCCTGCATCGGCTGGACCCGTCATCCCCTGTGTCGCCCCCTGCGTCACAGGCGGGGCACTCGAGGCCTCGGCCGGGCGGCGCATGATCTCGGCGGGCAGATAGATCTGGCCGTCGAGGATCTGCTTGATCGCCGCCAGCAGGTCCGGGCGTGGCGTGGACTTCGGCAGGTAGCCGATGGCGCCCAGATCCAGGGCGCCGAGCACCGTGGCGCGCTCGCTTTCGGCCGACAGCACCGCCACCGGCACCGCCGGAAAGGCCCGGCGCAGTTCGCGCAGTCCGTCCAGGGCCGAGGCGTCGGGCAGATTCAAGTCCAGCAGTACCAGGTCGACGTCGTCGTCGGCGTCGAGGGCGCTGGTCAACGCGGCGAAACAGTCCGCCTCGCGCAGCTCGGTGCCGGGCAGGCCCGATTGAATGACCGCGGCAATGGCGTCGCGAAAGAGCGGGTGATCGTCAGCCACCATCAGGCTGTACATGTCTGGCGTCCCGGTTGTCTGTGTCCTTGGTCGGTCTCCTACCGAAGGAGGAGGCGCTCTCCTGCCAGGGCAGTATGTCGCAAGCCAGGTTCCTGACCAAGACTGGAGTGGCAGACAACTACAACATCCTTTCCAAGGAGACACGCCATGATCTACGCCAACCCCGGACAACCCGACGCCGTGGTCAGCTTCGACGAGCGCTACGGCAACTATATCGGCGGCGAGTTCGTCGCCCCGGTCAAGGGTCAGTACTTCGACAACGTAAGCCCGGTCAACGGCCAGGTGTTCTGCCAGATCCCCCGCTCCGGTGCCGAGGATATCGACAAGGCGCTGGACGCCGCCCATGGGGCAGCGCCGGCCTGGGGGCGCACCTCCGCCGGCGAGCGCAGCAACATCCTGTTGAAGATTGCCGAGCGCATCGAGGCCAACCTGGAGGCGTTGGCGGTGGCCGAGTGCTGGGACAACGGCAAGGCGGTGCGCGAGACCCTGAACGCCGATATTCCGCTGGCGGTGGACCACTTCCGCTACTTCGCCGGCTGCATTCGTGCCCAGGAAGGCACCGCCGCCGATATCGACGCCAATACCGTGGCCTATCACTTCCACGAGCCACTCGGCGTCGTCGGCCAGATCATCCCCTGGAACTTTCCGCTGCTGATGGCCACCTGGAAACTCGCGCCTGCGCTGGCCGCCGGCAACTGCGTGGTGCTCAAGCCCGCCGAGCAGACCCCGGCTTCGATCCTCAAGCTGATGGAGGTGATCGGTGACCTGCTGCCTCCCGGCGTGGTCAACGTGGTCAACGGCTTCGGCGCCGAGGCGGGGGAGGCCCTGGCCACCAGCAAGCGCATCGCCAAGATCGCCTTTACCGGTTCCACCCCGGTGGGCTCGCACATCCTCAAGTGCGCTGCCGACAACATCATTCCTTCTACCGTGGAGCTTGGCGGCAAGTCGCCCAACATCTACTTCGCCGACATCATGAACGCCGAGCCGGAGTTCATCGACAAGGCCGCCGAGGGGCTGGTGCTGGCCTTCTTCAACCAGGGTGAGGTGTGCACCTGCCCGTCGCGGGCGCTGATCCAGGAGAGCATCTACGAGCCGTTCATGGCCAAGGTGATGGAGCGGGTCACCACCATCAAGCGTGGCAACCCGCTGGACACCGAGGTTCAGGTCGGCGCCCAGGCCTCCAAGGAGCAGTTCGACAAGATCATGTCCTACATGGACGTGGCCCGGGAGGAAGGCGCCGAGTTCCTGACCGGTGGCAACCAGGCCAAGCTCAATGCCGATCTGGACACCGGCTACTACATCGAGCCGACGCTGCTCAAGGGCAACAACAAGATGCGCGTCTTCCAGGAAGAGATCTTCGGCCCGGTGGTGGCGGTGACGACCTTCAAGGATGAGGAAGAAGCCCTGGCGATTGCCAACGACACCGAATTCGGTCTTGGCGCCGGCGTCTGGAGTCGTGACATCAACGTGGCCTTCCGCATGGGGCGTGGCATCCAGGCCGGTCGCGTATGGACCAACTGCTACCACCAGTATCCCGCCCACGCCGCCTTCGGCGGCTACAAGAAGTCCGGCGTCGGTCGCGAGACCCACAAGATGGCACTCGAGCATTACCAGCAGACCAAGAACCTGCTGGTGAGCTACGACACCAACCCCCTCGGTTTTTTCTAAAGGGAGTCGATCCGGGCCCGGTACCACCGGGCCCGGGAAGCTTCACCCCAGTGGCCTGACGCCGTTTGCTGCTCAGCGCCACGCCCGTTCACCGGGTGTCCCCGGACACCTTTCTCCTCTGTACCGTCCTTCCTTGATAGCGGGCGGACCGAGACCCTTTTTGCCCGGATCAGGGCAAGGAGCACAACAATGCAAAGCACCATGGAAGCCGCCGTCGTTCGTCAGTTCGGTCAGCCCTTGACCCTCGAGGAGGTCGAGGTGCCGCGCCCCGCCAGGGGCGAGGTTCTGGTCAAGATCGCCGCCTCCGGGGTCTGCCACACCGACCTGCACGCCGCCCACGGCGACTGGCCGGTCAAGCCCAATCCGCCATTTATTCCCGGCCATGAAGGCGTCGGCGAAGTCGCCGCGGTGGGTGAGGGCGTCAACCACGTCAAGGAAGGCGATCGGGTGGGGATTCCCTGGCTGTACAGCGCCTGTGGCCACTGCGAGCACTGCCTGGGCGGTTGGGAGACCCTGTGCGAGTCCCAGCAGAACACCGGCTACTCGGTCAACGGTGGCTTCGCCGAGTACGCCATCGCCGACGCCGGCTTCGTCGGCCATCTGCCGAGCAACGTCGGCTTCGTCGAGATTGCCCCGGTACTTTGCGCCGGTGTCACCGTCTACAAGGGCCTGAAGATGACCGATACCCGCCCGGGGCAGTGGGTGGTGATCTCTGGCATCGGTGGTCTTGGCCATATGGCGGTGCAGTACGCCGTGGCCATGGGCCTGAACGTGGCGGCGGTGGACGTGGCCGACGACAAGCTGGAGCTGGCACGACGGCTCGGCGCCACGGTCACCGTCAACGCCTTGAAGGAGGACCCGGTGGCGGCGATCAAGCGGGACATCGGCGGCGCCCACGGGGCCCTGGTCACGGCGGTCTCGCCGAAGGCCTTCGAACAGGCCCAGGGCATGGTCCGGCGTGGTGGCACCATCGCCTTGAACGGCCTGCCGCCGGGAGACTTCCCGTTGCCGATCTTCGATACCGTGCTCAACGGCATCACCGTGCGAGGCTCCATCGTCGGTACCCGCCAGGACCTTCAGGAGGCGCTGGACTTTGCCGGTGAAGGCAAGGTCAAGGCCACCGTGTCCACCGACCGTCTGGCCAATATCAACGACATCTTCGGCCGCATGATCGATGGCAAGATCGAGGGCCGGGTGGTGCTCGATATGCAGGGCTAAGTTGACTGAGCAGCAGCGGTCGATACAGCAGGGCGGCGACACCGGGTGTCGCCGCCCTGTCATCTTGATGTGATGTCCTTGTCATCCTTGCCTACGCTGGTGTCGCGGCACCATCCATGGCATCTCGAACCCGCAAGGAGCCGACCGCATGAGTACCGAACGTCACGCCCCCCTGGCCCTGGAGGCCGTCATCTTCGACTGGGCCGGGACCCTGGTCGACTTTGGCTCCTTCGCCCCGACCCAGGTGTTTGTCGAGGTGTTCGCCGAGATCGGTGTGGCCGTCAGCCTCGACGAAGCCCGTGGCCCCATGGGCATGAGCAAGTGGGATCATATCCGCGCCCTGTGCGATCTGCCCGACATCGCCGAGCGTTTTCGCCAGGCCTGTGGCCACTCGCCGAGCGACGAGGACGTCGACGTGCTCTATCGGCGGTTCATGCCGTTGCAGGTGGCCAAGGTGGCCGAGCATTCCGCGCCGATTCCTGGCGCCCGGGAATGTCTCGCGGGGCTGCGGGGCAGAGGACTCAAGATCGGTTCCTGCTCCGGCTATCCCGCCGAGGTGCTGGCGCCGGTGCGCCGTGCGGCGCGCCAGGCGGGGCTCGAGGTGGACCACGCCGTCGCCGGTGACGAGGTGGTGCGCGGGCGACCCGGGCCGGCTCAGGCGCTGGCCAATGTGGTGGCGCTCGGTATCGGCGATGTGGCGGCTTGCGTCAAGGTCGATGATACCGCTCCCGGCATCGAGGAGGGGCGCGCCGCCGGCATGTGGACGGTGGCGGTGACCGATACCGGCAACGCCATGGGGCTGGATCTCGAGGGTTACCAAGCGACCCCGCCGGACGCGCTCGAGCGGCGCCGGCGCCACGTAGCCGAGCGACTGAGCGCCTGTCGCCCCCACTACCTGATCGCAAGCGTCGCCGAGCTTGACGGTGTGCTGGATCAGATCGCGGCTCGGCTCGCCCGGGGCGAGCGACCCCAGGCCTCGTGAAGGTCAGCTCGGGGAAAAAACGGACAGGTCGAGTGCGTGGCTGCGTCCCAGCCAGATGACGCCCTGGGTATGGTCGAAGAGGTCGTCGTCGGTGCCCAGATGCACGAAGATGTCCAGCTCGCCCCGATGGATGGCGAGCCAGGGCACGATTTCGCCGAAGGCCTCGGCCGCGAAGGATAGCTGGCAGCTCCAGCGCGGATGCGGCCCCACCGGTTGTTGATGAAAACGCCCCACCTGAACGGCAAAGCGCGACTGGCATTGCTCGGCCAGGGTCCTGGCCTGGGCAAGCCCTTCGGCATCGTCGTAGTAGAGGTGGGCGTGGTAGTAGCGAATCTGCTCGACGTCGGGCATGGGACTCTCCTGGGCGCTCTGCTGATGACGTCGACAAGGATCGCGTCCCTGGCGATGCATGGCAATCGCGGTGTCACGCCCGCCTGCCCACCAGCGTTACATACTGAAGCGGCGGCCCTGGGGCCGCCGCTGTCACTTGCTCCGGCGTCGTCGGTGACGACCTTGCCGGTTCACGCTCAGGGTTCCTGGGTCGTGCCCTGGGGTGGCTCGCCGATAAAGCCCGGCATGGCCGGCGTCGGCGTGCCCTGGCGGGCGATCGCCAGGAACTGCAGGTGGCGTTCGTACTCGCCGAGCACGTCATCGATGACCTGACCCCGGGTGTAGCCATTGAGGTTCTGACCCACGCCGCCTTCGGCCAGATGCACGTCCAGGCGCAGGTAGTAGTCATCGTCCGCCGGCAGGAAGCTCGGCGTGCGCATGCGATGGGGGCGGACCTGGTAGACGAAGCTCTGCATCTCCTCGAAGTCTACCTGCAGGGTCAGCCGCGGCAGCGGTTCGCCCTCGATCTGCTCTTCGCTCAGGGTGGCCGACTGGCCGCGACGCTCGAGCTCCTCGACGAACTGTTTCAGGCCCGGACGCAGGGCGTGCTCCATGGTCGACTCGGCACCGGCGCGGTTGGAGGTGTCCAGCGCCCGATCCAGGCGTTCCTTCCAGTTGCCGCCTTCGCCGCTGGCCGCGACCAGCTTGCGCGCGTCGGCCTTTTCCTTCTCGGTGCGCAGGGCCCGGGCCAGTCCCACCATGATCGCGAACATCACCAGCGAGAACGGCAGGGCGGTGATCACCACCGCGCTTTGCAGGGCGTCGAGGCCGCCGGCCATCAGCAGGGCGATGGTAATCAGGCCGATCACCGCCGCCCAGAAGATGCGCAGGCGGATCGGCGCGTCGTGGTTGACGTCACGCAGAATCGAGGTGAAGTTGGCCAGCACCAGGGCGCCGGAGTCCGCCGAGGTGACGAAGAATACCACTCCGAGCAGGGTGACCACCGAGGCGGTGACGCCGATGTAGGGGTACTGCTCGAGGAAGGTGTAGATGGTGGTCTGGGGAGTGGCCAGCGCCTGCTCGCCGAGCACCGCCAGGCCGTCATTGGCGACCATGTCGATACCGGCGTTACCGAAGATCGACATCCACGCCATCATGAAGCCCAGCGGAATCAGCAGGGCGCCAAGGGCGAACTGACGAATGGTGCGCCCGCGCGAGATGCGCGCCAGAAACAGCCCGACGAAGGGTGTCCAGGCGATCCACCAGCCCCAGAAGAAGATGGTCCACCAGCCTTTCCACTGCTGGGCGTCGCTGCCGGCGAAGGCGTAGGTGTCGAAGCTCTTGCCGACGAAGCCACTGAAGTAGTCGCCGACGTTGAGCACCAGGGCGTTGAGCAGCGCCAGGGTGTCACCCTGGAACAGCACGAACAGCAGCAGGGCGGCGGCCAGCAGCATATTGAACTCGGACAGCCGGCGAATGCCCTTCTCGACGCCGGTGACCACCGAGATGGTCGCCAGGATCACCACCAGCACGATCAACACCACCTGGGTCGACAGGCTTTCGGGTACGCCGAACATGAAGCTCAGGCCGTAGTTGAGCTGGATGACGCCGATACCGAGGCTGGTGGCGATGCCGAACACGGTGGAGATCACCGCGGTGATATCGACGGCATTGCCGATGGGGCCGTAGATGCGCTTGCCCAACAGCGGATAGAGGGCGCTGCGGATGGCCAGCGGCAGGCGATGGCGATAGCTGAAGTAGGCCAGGGCCATGCCCATCAGCACGTACATGCCCCAGCCGGTCAGGCCCCAGTGGAGGAAGGTCTGGGGCACCGCCTGCCTAAGGGCGGCGGCGCTTTCCGGGGCCATGTCCGGGGGCGTCAGATAGTGCGACAGCGGCTCGGCCACGCAGAAGAACAGAAGGTCGATGCCGATGCCTGCGGCGAACAGCATCGAGGCCCATGACAGCAGCGAGAACTCCGGGCGCGAGTGGTCCGGGCCGAGGCGAATGTTGCCGACCCGGGACAGGCTGATGACCAGCACGAACACCAGATAGGCCACGGCGGCCAGCATGTAGTACCAGCCGAAGGTGTCGTTGACCCAGGCAAGACCGCTGTCGAACAGGGCACCGGCCCGTTCGGTGAAGGTCATGGTGAAGAACAGAAAGACCACGATGCCGGCTACCGCGCCGTGAAAGACGACGGGGTTGAGGCGATCGCGGGAGGCGCTCTCGTGATGTGACATGCACGTGCTCCCTCGAGGATGAAGTGAGACAGAGCCTGCCCGGCGAGGCTATCGCCGTTCTCCACGATGCCATCCTGGCATCCTGATGCTGCTTCCGTGAGCGTTACGCCATTTTGTTAATTGACCGACCAATTAACAAAATGATGATGGCGGAGTGGCCGAGTCGTGGCTCGGTACCTGTTGGCGGCTCTTGCGAAGGGTCTGGGCGACCCACCGCGGCCAGGGGCGCGCGGTTATTTTATTGATTGAACGTTCAATAAAATACAGAGATGAGGAGCATCTTTCAACCCGAGGGGGAGAAACGGCGGGCAGGGGGCGCACGAAAACGCCATGCCCGAGGCTCGGACATGGCGCGTTGGTACGGGGCTTTCTGGTCTCCCGGGTCGGCGCCTATGGCCGAACCGAGGGCGTCAATATCAGGCCTCGGGGGCGTGATGCTTGTCGGGACCATGAGCGCGGTGCTCACCCGGACCACCGCGCGGGTGGTCGCCGTGGCCCGGCATCATGGTGTGCTTCAGTTCACGCAGCTGGCGCTCGTCGAGGATCTCGGCCAGCTGGTCACGGGTGGAGGACATCAGTTCGCGCCAGGCGTCATGACGGGCTTCGCGGTTCTCGAACTCCTGGGCCTTCAGCGCTTCGGCGCCTTCCTTGAAAGATTCGCGAGCGGCGTTGAACGCTTCGCGCTCGTCGTCGGACAGCTCCCACTTGTCGACCAGGGCGTTGATGCGCTCCTCGCGCAGCTCGTGGCGGGCACGTTCGAGGGCGGCGACACCGTCTTCACCGAGGATTTCCATGCGCTGCTCGCGGAAATCGTCGTTGAGTTCCTTGATCTCCTGACGGTGCTCCATGGCGGCCTGCTTCAGGGCTTCGCGGGTCTCGGCGTCGATGCCGGCGCGGTCAAACAGCTCGGCGCGCATCTCGCCCCCTTCGTGGCGCGGGCCTTCGGGGCGGTCGGGCGAGGCCGTCGCGGTCATGGCGACCGGCAGCAGGGCGGCAGAGACAGCGGCGGACAGCAGGGCCTTGCGGGCAAATGTCATTTTCATGGGTCGACTTCCTTCAGCGTTGATGCCTCGTCACAGGACGTGGCGTTATGGCGGGCGATGCCCTTGTTGACGTGATCCATCTTGACCCTGGCTCGTGCAAGGCTGATGCAGCCAATGTGCAGAGAAGCGGCAAGCGCAGACGAGTTTGTGCAACGCAGGGTTCGAATTTTCGGCGGGGCAGTGGAGCCGAGGCCGAGGAGTCGGCGCCGGTGAAATTTTCTTCAATACCGAAGGGCGTCATCGCGTCAGCCTGAAACGCCATCCTGTGAGGCATGTGTGATGACGTTTTCTCTGGAAGAACTGCTGGCGATCTTTGCCTTCTCGCTGGTGGCCTCGATATCGCCGGGCCCGGTCAACCTGCTGATCCTGTCCACCGGCGTGGGTCACGGCTGGCGCCGAGCGATGCCCCTGGTGGTGGGTGCCAGCGGCGGTTTTACCCTGCTGCTGGGCCTGCTCGCCGCGGGGCTCGGGAGTGTCTGGCTGGCGCTGCCCGGGCTTCAGTGGCTGGTGCGGCTGGCGGGCCTGAGCTTTGTGGCCTGGCTGGCCTGGCGCCTGTTGACGGACGCAGGCGACTGGGGCACGGACCAGCGGCGCGAACCGCCGGGGCCCGCCACCGGCGCGCTGATGCAGTGGCTCAACCCCAAGGCCTGGATCGCCTCGTTGGCAGGGCTGGGACTGTTCACGGCGGGACGGGAAAGCGTCGATATCGCGCTTTTCACCCTGGTCTGGGGCAGCGTCTGTCTGGCGAGCGCCATCGGCTGGGCGTGGCTTGGTGGACACGCCCGGGGCTGGCTGTCGTGCGAGGCAAGACGGCGGGTCCTCCAGCGCCTGCTGGCGGCCTTGCTGATTTTTAGTGGCGCGCTGATGCTGCTGTGAGGCAGCTTGCGGGCACCGGTCCGACGGTCAGGCGCGCTGCTTAAGGTGCTGAATCTGACCCTTCAACGGGCCTGGCATCTGACCCTGCATCTGATCCTGCATATGACTCTGGATATAGTGCCCCGGAGTGGTGGCCAGCAGCTTCTTGAAGGTGCGTTGCAGGTGCGCCTGGTCGGCGAAGCCGCAGTCGTTGGCGACCGCAGCGATGGGATCGCCCCGTCGCAGTCGTTGCCTGGCGTGACGCACGCGCAGGTCGATCAGCGCCGCATGGGGCGTGGTGGCATAGTGACGTCGAAAGCCCGAAATCAGGCTGGTGGCGCGGCACTCGGCGGCGGCGCAGAGGTCGTCCAGGCGCAGCTCTTGCTGCCAGTCGTCGTGAAGACGCTCCCAGGCGCGCACCAGTCGCTCGGGAGGCGCGCCGTGTTCTGCCTCGCCTTGCGCCGGCAGGTCGAGCAGGCCTGTCAGGCGCTCGGCGAGCCGCTCAAGCACGGTCTCGCGCTCAAGCAGGCTGGCATCGTCATCGGCAAGGGCGTCGGTGGCGACGCGAATGACTTGGTGAAGGGCGGCGTCTTGCGTCGTCAGTGCCGAGAACACCGCACCGTCATTGCCGTCGAGGCCGCAGCGCTCGGTCAGCCAGGCGCTGTCCAGGTAGAGCATGTCGTAGCCCCAGTCTCGCTCGCTCAAGGCGTTGCAGGCGTGGACGTCGCCGGGGTTGATCAGCACCACGTCTCCCTGGCGCACCTCTAGGGTACGGTGGCGGTTGAGGAAGCTCGAGTGGCCCTGGACGATCGCGCCCAGCGAGTGGGTGTCGTGGCTGTGGGGTGCGTGGCTGAGCCGGTGCCCGCCCCTGACTCGGCGCGCCTCGACCTGGGGCATCCGCGGGTCGCGCAGGTAGCGGGAAAAGGTGGCAGCGATCCTGGGGGGCATGACGGTCTTCCTGGCAAGACGCCGTGGCTGCGTCGAGGTCTTCACTCTCGTCGATCCTGGGATGCCAGGCAAGAGACGCCTGCGCTGGATCAAGGGAGAGGGGAGTTTGTCAGGCATTTTTGGCGTCGCAACCCTTGGCGAGGCCAAAGCCTGATAGCCGTCAACGAGGCCCGCGGGGGGCATTGTTAAGGTCTGTCATCTTTTTTCAAGGCGCGCTGTCAATTCGACGAACGGTCAGGGGGACTTGGCTCGGCGTCGGACAGCAGCGTCACCTCAGACATCGAGATCCACATGACAGACACCGTGACGTCCACCCGGGAGGCCGGCGAGGCCCCCAGCTATCGCGAGATGCACCGCGATGCCAGCGAATTTGCCAGCCGTTCCGACTACCTCGAGCATGAACTCAAGATCATGCGTCCCCGGCGCTATGGTCTTAATCTGATCGGCCGGGACTTCCACTTCGAACTCGAGGACCTGGTTCCGGCGATTGCCGGCACCATCGGCATCATCGCCATGTACTCGGCGGTGATGATGTCCTGGGCCAATGGCCTGTCCGCCGCCTGGCCCGATGTCACCCTGGGGCGCGAGTTCGCCATCGCCGTCTCGCGTCTGGAGATGCTGCTGCCGGTCCTGCTGTTCTGCGTGCTGGGCTCGGGTATCTTCAATCCGCGTGCCAACCTGGCCGGCAATCACGGCCCGATGATTCCGCTGATCGCCAGCATGGCCCTGGCTGGTGCCCACCCGCTGGCCCTGGCGCTGTGGATCGGCGCCTTTGGCCTCGGCCTTTCCTGGGTCAAGGGCGGCTCGCGCCTGGTCAACCTGACCTCCCAGGGCACCGCCGGTGGTCTGCTGATCTTCCTCGGCTTTTCCGGCGCCATGAGCCAGATCGGTAGCCTCAAGGCGTGGGGCATGGGGCTCGAGGGCCAGATGGGCTACGTCGCCCTGGTGGTGCTGGCGGTCAATATCCTGCTGTACGCCGTGCTGGCGCGGCTGGGCAAGCGCTGGCTGGCGATTCCCGCCTGTGCGGTCACCGGCCTGGTGGTGGCGCTGGCGCTGGGTGCGGGTTTTGATCTCGAGTTCACCACCGAGACCGGCCTGCCACCGCTCAGCCCGAGCTACTGGTGGGGCAGCACCGACCAGGGCTGGATGCTGGGGCTGCCGAACATGCAGCACTTCATCGCCTCGCTGCCGTTTGCGATCCTGGCGGTTGCCATGTGGTCCCCGGACTTTCTCGGTCATCGCATCTTCCAGGAGATGAACTATCCCAAGGGGGCCGACCGGGTACTGATGGACGTCGACGACACCATGACGATGTGTTCGCTGCGTCAGGTGGTCGGTACCGCCCTCGGCGGTGGCAATATCACCTCGTCCTGGGGCACCTACATGATCCCGGCGGCCATCGCCAAGCGTCCGATCCCCGCCGGCGCCATTCTGCTGGGCCTGATGACCATCGCCATCGCCATCCTCGGCTTCCCCATGGACGTGGCGGTGTGGCCGCCGGTGATGTGTGTGGCGCTTTTGGTCGGAGTCTTCCTGCCGATGCTCGAGGCCGGCGTGCAGATGATCAAGGAAAGCCGCGACGCCCAGGCCGCCGGCGTTTGTCTGTTCGCCGCGGCGGTCACCAACCCGGTATTGGCCTGGGCGGTGACCATGCTGCTCGACAACAACGGCTGGATCGGTGATCGCGAACGCGCCACCCGGCTGTCGCTGGCCGACCGTCTGATCATCCCCGCCTCGGTGCTGGCGGTGTGTCTGTTCGCCATGCTGGCGGTGGGCATGTTCGAGGGACAGTACGGGATTCCCGCGCTGTTCTAGATCGAGCGCAAGTGCCATACGCAAGAGGCCGCCCTTGGGCGGCCTCTTGCGTTATCGGTGAGTCGGTCGAGACACTTAGCCGACCGGCTTGCTTGGTGCTGGCGACTGAATCTTCGGGCCTACCGTCAGTCGAGGCGAAACAGATAGAAGGGGCTCTCGATTACGGCCATGGCAGCGTGACAGAGGGCACAACGTGATATATGGCGGCCCCCTGAGTACGGTGCTCGATTCGCCTCTCCACGCAAGTGGCCCTTCCACCGGCAGGAATGGAGAGGCGCGCTCAGCAAGCGATGGCCTGAATGCCTTTTTTCTGGATGACTGCCAGTAGCCTCAGCGCGGGCCCTCCAGGACGCTTCACGCCGCGCTCCCAGTCTGAGACCAGGTTCTTGCTGACGTTGAGGTAGCGAGCGAAGACAGACTGAGAAAGATTTTCGCGCTCGCGCAGCGCTCTGATGGCGTCGGGGGAAATCATTTCTACCGTGGTGAGGCAGCTCTCATCGAAGTCGCGCATCGTTTGCTTGTCGACGGCGCCTACCTCGTGCAGAGCTTCCATGGTTTCATGGATCGCCGCCATCGCTTCGCTACGGTATTTCTTCGCCATCGTCTTCCACCTCCAAAAAATGCCCCTTATGAATCAACTCGACCAGGTGCTCTTCTGACAGCTCGAGGATGTGTTGGGCGGCCCGTTTGAACGCAACCTTTTCCTCGTCGCTGATATTGCTCTGTTGGCTCTTGGCGAAGCCGTAAACGAAGAAGGCTCGGTGTGCCTGGCGGTAGAGGATGATCGTGCGGTAGCCGCCTGACTTGCCTTGCCCGGGACGAGCCACCCGCGGCTTGATCACGCCTCCGCCCAGGTCAGCATCGATCAAGTCCCGTTCCGCTCGCTGGATAGCGTCGCGCAGCGCGGCGGCGTCAAGTTTCTGTTTTCTGGCGAAGCGTTCAAACCAGGCGTTCTTGAAGATCCTCACCGGCCGTGTCCTTGCCATTCGTAGTGTACTACATAGTGTGACATCATGCGGCCCGCAGCAACTGTCCTGCCTGCAGCAGGGCGTTGCAGGGCAGTGTCTCCTTTTCGATGCATAAGACGCGGGGCATCAAGCAGAAAAAGAGAAAGGCAGAGCGGCCGGACGATGTCCAGCCGCCGGGGGACGGTTGCCGGGGGACGGCTGCCATGACAGGCAGCCCCGAGGATCACTCTTCCGGCTGGTACTTGTAACCCACGCCGTAGACGGAGCGGATGATCTCCCGCTCGGGCCAGATATCGGCGATCTTCTTGCGCAGCTTCTTGATATGGCTGTCCACGGTGCGCTCGGAGACGATGCGGTGGTCGCGGTACATGTGGTCCATCAACTGCTCGCGGGCGAAGATTCGCCCCGGCGAGTGCATCATCACCTTGAGCAACTGGAATTCCACCGCGGTGAGGCCCAGGTCCTGACCGTCGGCCAGGGCGCGCCAGCCGCTTTCGTCCAGCACCAGGTCGTGATTGGCTTCGCTGTCCTGCTGGTGTGCCTGGCTGCGGCGCAGCACGGCCTTGACCCGGGCGACCACCTCGCGCGGGCTGAACGGCTTGCAGATGTAGTCGTCGGCACCCAGTTCGAGGCCCAGCAGGCGGTCGACCTCCTCGACTCGGGCAGTCAGCATCACCACCGCGATATCGGGCCAGCGCTGACGGATCTCGCGGCACAGGGTCAGGCCGTCGGTGCCAGGCAGCATCAGGTCCAGCAGCACCAGGCTGGGGCGCGACTCGGCCTCGCTGAGGTAGCCGACCACCTGGTCGCCGTGGTCGATATGGTGGGTGGCGTAGCCACTGCCCTCCAGGTAGTCCGCCACCAGACGGGCGATCTTGGGTTCGTCTTCGACGATCAGGATGTCGTCGAGACTGGCGTCGGTGTCGTTCATTCATCGTCCTCGTGCTGCTGATGGTCCGGCAGGGCCGGAAAACGCAGGGTCCAGCATAACCCGCCAAGCTCGGAAGGGGAGGGGCGCATGTCGGTGTCGTGGGCGCGGGCCAGGGCGGTGGCGATGGACAGCCCCAGGCCGCTGCCGCCGCTTGAGCGGTTGCGCGAGCCTTCCACCCGGTAGAGGCGTTCGGTCAGCCGCGGCAGTTCGTTGACCGGCACCCCGGGGGCGCTATCTTCCCAGCGCAGCACCCAGTCGTCGGCCTCACGCCGCAGTGATACCTTGAGGCGCCCCGGCGCCTGGGTGTAGGCGCAGGTATTGTCGATCAGGTTGTTCCATAGCTGGCGCAGGCGCTGCAGGTCGCCGCGAATCCACGCCGGGCCCTGAATATCGTGCTCAAGGGTCAGGCCATGATCGGCAAGCCAGCCCTCGGCTTCGTCCAGCCGGGTGGCCAGTTGCTCGCCCAGGTCCAGCGGTGCGAGCTGGACTTCCAGTGCGCCGGCGTCGCTCTGGGACAGCAGGCGCAGGTCGGCGACCAGGCGCTCTAGCTGGCCGACCTCCTGGGACAGCGAACGCAGGTTGTCCTGGTCGAGGGCGCGAATGCCGTCCTGCATCGCTTCTATCTCGCCGCGCAGCACCGCCAGTGGGGTACGCAGCTCATGGGCGATGTCGGAAACCCAGCGAGTACGCGCCTCGCGGCTGGCTTCCAGGGTTTCCGCCAGCACATTGAAGTCGTGGGACAGGCTGGACAGCTCGTCGCGACCGCGCTCCGGCAGGCGGATGCTGTAGTCGCCCTCGGTCAGCCGGCGGGTGGCCAGCGCCATGCCGCGGGCGCGTCGGCCCATCCACCAGGACAGGGCGGCGGCCAGCAGCAGCGAGGTCAGCGCCAGGGCGATGACGATGATGGTCAGGTTGCGTTGCTGCTGGGCCAGAAACAGTCGGTCCATGCGTGCCATCAACTGCTCCGGCGGGCGATAGCCCAGGGTGCCGACCTGGCGGCCCGCGCTCATCACCGGCAGCCAGCGCAGTTCGGCGGCCATGTCGTCCTTGTCCGGGGGCAGGCCGATCACCGGCAGGCCGCTTTCGTCATGGAGCACGAAGTCCCTGGGGTCGCCCAGGTCGCCTTCGATGCTCATCGGCGGCAGGTTGTCGCCGGGCCAAAGCTGGCGGCGTACCAGGTGGTGCCAGGCGCGCGGCGACTGGCGCAGCCACTGCCAGTTCTGGCGTCGCGCCCAGGCCTCGCCGAGGCCTTCCGCCAGGGTCTCGGCGCGCTGGGTCTGGGAGCGGTCGAGGTACTCGATGAAGCCCTGGTCGAGGCTGCGCGAAATCGCCACGAACACCAGCCCGGCGATGGCCACATTGACCACCAGGATGATGACGAAGAGCTTCAGACCCAGGCGTGAGAAAGCCGGGCGAAACAGGCGTTTCGCGGACATGCGACGATTCCTTGACCGAAATGGCGAAAAAGATGAACACAGCATGCCATCGTCGGCGCCAAAAAGGCGCCAATAACGGTGAAACCTTTGTGCAGCCTTCGCCGACGGATGAGTCGAGCGTTCACCTCAGTCCGTAGCGGTCATACCGTCAGGGACAGCTTTCCCCGATCAGCAGTCGCGTTCCCAATAGGCGGTTCTCGGCGGGTTCCAGACCCAGCACCATGCGCGCGGCGACGCGCCCCTTCTCGATGCTGTCCTGGCGCACGGTGGTCAGTCGTGGGGCTCGGTATTGGCCCTCTTCGATACCGTCGAAGCCGGTCAGGCGCAGGTCCTCGGGGACGCGGATGCCACGCTGTTCGGCCAGGGTCAGGACGGTCAGGGCGATGCGGTCGGACATGCACAAAAGCAGATCCGGGCGCTGTTCTGCCGGCAGGTCGAGGATCTCCTCGATCACCGGGGCGCAGACCGCGTGGGTGTTCTCGTCGATGTTCCACACCGGGACGCCGGTGGGGTCGATGTCGTGTTCGTCCAGGGCGCGGTGGAAACCGTCCAGGCGCGAGCGGGTGATGGTGCGATGGGCATCGAGGCAGCGATGCTCGTCGCTCACCGGGCCATTATAGGATTCATCGATCAAGCGCAGGCTGAGGATACCGACCCGCCGTGGACGTTTTTTCAGTGCGTGGCAGGCGATGGCGTGGCAGGCCGGTTCGTTGTCGATATGCACGGTGGGGCGGGCATCGATATGGAAATCCACCCCGACCAGCGGCCGCTGGGCCGGCAGTTCATTGATCAGCCGGTCCCCGGGCATCAGGCCATAGACGACGAAGCCGTCGGCCATGCTGGCGGAGCCCGGATGGCAGAGTACATCGGCGTGGCGGGGAGATTCGGGCTGACGTCCCGACAGCAGCAGCAGGGTGTGCCCGTGGGCGTCGAGCACCTCGGTGATGCCGGTCAGAAGCTCGCTTGAAACCGCGTCGTTGAGGCTGTAGGTCAGGGTCTCTGCCAGCACCACCGCGACGATGCGGGACTGCCCGGTGCGCAGGCTGCGGGCCCTGGCGTCGGGGCCGCGGTAGCCCAGGCGTCGGGCCTCCTCGAGGATGTGCTCGCGCAGGGCGCGAGACAACTGGTCGGGGCGATTGAAGGCGTTGGAGACGGTGGCCGTAGAGACCCCAAGTCGCTGGGCCAGATTCTTCAGGGTGATGGGGCGGTCCTCAGGATTCACCACGGGCTTGTGTTCCTTGCTGCGTGCTCTCGACAGCATAAAGCGCTGGGCCATCGGGCGTCACGGCTTGGCAGCACCAGCGGGCATCAGAGTGCTTCCATAAAGCGCTGAATGAGTGGTTGTTATAGTGCGACCAGAAACAAAATGAGTGGTGGTGACAGCAGCGACAGGATAAAGCCGCTGACCACGGCGATGGGCACGCAGCGCACGCCACCGTGCTGCTGGATCACCGGCAGGGTGAAGTCCATCGAGGTGGCACCGCCATAACCGATCGCCAGGGGTGCGTAGCGTCGCATGACCAGCGGAATCAGCACGAAGGCCAGCAGTTCCCGGGTCAGGTCGTTGAAGAAGGCGACGCCGCCCAGGGCCGGCCCCAGGTGTTCGCCGATCAGAATGCCGGACAGCGAGTACCAGCCGAAGCCCGAGGCCATGGCCAGGCCCTCGTTCCAGGCGAGCCCGAGCATCGGTGCCGCGGCGAGTCCACCGATCAGCGAGCTTGCCGCCAGGGTCATGGCGATGAACAGGCCATGACGATTGAGCAGGATCTGTTTGAGCGGCATGCCGGAGTTGCGCAGCTGACAGCCGATCAGCGCCAGCAGTACGTAGAGCACCCATTCTGCCAGGTGTTCCGCCAGCTCGAAGGGCGTCGTCCCCCAGCGTCCCACCAGCATCAGCCCGATGACCAGTCCGGCGATCACCACCCCGACCAGTGACAACGAACCCGCCATGGCCGCCAGCTTGCTGGTCGGGGCGCCGTCGATCACGCGTTTTTCGCCAAGGTCCAGGCGCAGTCGACGCGACAGCCACCACAGGGCGGCCAGGTTGAAGGCCGAGATGACCACGAACAACAACAGCGCCTGGCCGCCCATGTGCGACAGCTGAGTGCCCAGGTCGGGCAGGCCGGCCAGGCTCACCCCCATCAACAGCAGGATCAGGTAGATCGATGCGCTGACGCCGCGATTGATCCAGGCCATGACGCTTGCGCGGCGTACCGGTACCAGATAGCCCAGCACCAGCGGCAGCAGCACGATCAACAGACCGGTGAACATGAACGAACTTCCTTGCTCGATGGAGGCGGTGCGTGTCGGTCAGGCACCGCATCGATGAATTGCTGCGCTCGTGAGCCCGTCCGTCGAGGATGAGCAGGACAAATCGGTGGTCAACGGCGCGACCAAAAGCGCAATACTCTATGCAAGTTTCACAAGGGAGAAAAGACGACCAAAGCGTCAGTGGTCGGCAAGATCGGCGCCACACCCCGGACGTCGACAAGGCATCCTGGCAACGAGCCGTCGGCCTCGGCGGGCGGAAGGCCGGATGGTGGTGAGGCAGGGCTGCTGACCAAGCGCCTCACCAAGCGTCCAAAAAGGCGGCTGAGGAAGGGAGAAACGGAGCAGCTTCAGTTATTGGAAGTGGCCAAGGAGGTCAGGCTCAGCCGACTGACCCGCTCGCCGCGTTTGATGTAGTCCACCCCCAACAGCAGGCCGGGCAGGTCCGGGTGGAAGGCCACGACCATGTGGCGGTCGTCCTTGCCGGGCTCGACCAGGCGGACCCGCAGGGCGTCCACCATGCGCCCGTTCACGTCGATGGCGGCGGTGGGCAGAGGGCTTGCGACCAGGGTCTCGATGTCGCCCTTGTGATCGAGATAGTGAATCTCGCAGCCGCTGGCGCAGCGCTCTCGCTGGACGCTACGTGACAGATCCACCAGGGCGGTCTGACGGTCGGGGTGACGCCGTAGCTGACGGTTGTCCAGTCGGTAGCTCTTGCCGATGCCCAGCAGACGATAGCCACTGGAATAGCCCAGCGCACGCAAGCCGTCGCCGTTCTCGGCGAAGCGTGCGGTTTCCTGACCTTCGGCGATGGCCACCCGGGCGCGCATGTCGCTGCGCCAGTGATCGCCTTCGCGGTACACCCGATGATGCACGGTGGCATCGGGCCAGCCATCCACCGACAGGTGGTAGCGGGCATCGAAGCTGGCCATCGATGCGGCTTGTGCCGCAAACGGCAGCAAGAACAGTAGCCATAGCAGCCCCGCCGCGAGGCGCGGGCGAAGAGACGGCGAGCGGTAGACGATGGAGTTGCTGGGCATAGTAGCGTCCGCTGCTTGAGTGGCATATGGAAACGAGCTGTCACCTTGGGAGGCCGGTGCGCCCTGAAGGTTCCCCGGCGGGCTGGCAGAAGCACGGTCCAGTGGTTACGCTGCATTACAGCATGGTCGCCATCATGACCCTGCACCGCCCCTCAATGACCAAGGAGTTTGCCACATGGCACGTTTGCTGCTGCTCGCGGGAGATTTTGTCGAGGACTACGAAATCATGGTGCCCTTCCAGGCGCTGCAGGCCATGGGGCATCGTGTCGATGCGGTGTGCCCCGACAAGAAGGAAGGCGACAAGGTCAAGACCGCCATCCATGACTTCGAGGGCGACCAGACCTACACCGAAAAGGCCGGGCATCTGTTCGCGCTCAACGAGACCTTCGCCGACATCACTCTGGCCGACTACGACGCCCTGGTCATCCCCGGTGGGCGAGCGCCGGAGTACCTGCGCCTGGACGAGCGCGTGCTGGAAGTGGTGCGCCACTTCGTCGACAGCGAGAAGCCGGTGGCCGCTGTCTGCCACGGCGCCCAGCTTCTGGCGGCGGCGGTGTCACTGTCAGGACATCGTATCTCGGCCTATCCCGCCTGCGCCCCCGAGGTACGCCTGGCGGGTGGCGAATTCGTCGACATCGAAGTCACCGACGCCATCACCTGCGGCAAGTTCGTGACCGCGCCAGCCTGGCCCGCGCACCCGGAGTGGCTGCGCCAGCTCAACGAATTGCTGTAGGCCCGCCAGTCCGGCCCCTTCTGGCCTGGGTACAGGCCCAGGCCAGGAGTGAGGCCAGATCCCTTGGAAACCCAACCGTTGGGCTCTTGGCAGAAAGCCACTTGACGACGACTAGACGACTGGTCTAGTGTCTTGGGCATGACAACCAAGGCTCCCACACGTGACCTGTTGATACAGGTCGGCATGAACACCTTTGCCGAGCACGGCTATACGGCGACGGGCATCAATACGGTGCTCAAGGCTGCCGGTGTGCCCAAGGGTTCCTTCTACCACTATTTCTCCAGCAAGGAGGCCTTCGGCCTTGCCGTGGTCGAGGTGTTCGCCGAAGACTACGACGAACGCTTCCAGGCGCTGCTGGTGCACTCCCACGACGCCCCCGTTGCGCGCCTGCGCCACTATTTCGAAGACGTGCGCCAGGCGATGGCCGAATGTGGTCATACCCGGGGTTGTCTGATCGGTACCCTGGGCCAGGAGATGTCATCCCAGAGCGATTGCCTGCGCGATGCCCTGGACGCCATCTTCAAGCGCTGGGAAGGCTACTTCGCCAGCTGCCTCAAGGAAGGACAGGCCGACGGCAGCGTGCGTGACGACATCACGCCCCAGGCCATGGCGGCCTTTATTCTGGCCGGCTGGCAGGGGGCGCTGCTGCGCTCCAAGATGGCCAGAACCTGTGAGCCTCTGACCGAATTCGAGAATACGTTACTGGCCTGCATCAAACGCTAGCTGTTGGGCGAGGAGTGACTGCGCTCGGTGATACGGCGTTAAAAATCGGCCCGAAGTACTCATTTACAGCTCGTAAACTGCGCTTTCTCTCCGATTTTTGCCTTGTCTGACCATCGCTCGCATACTCCTTCGAGCGAAGTATGTCGAGGTGAAGGCGTGGCAGGGTGGGTCCT
Organism: Halomonas sp. BN3-1; assembly: GCF_003056325.1. Lineage (NCBI taxonomy): Bacteria > Pseudomonadati > Pseudomonadota > Gammaproteobacteria > Oceanospirillales > Halomonadaceae > Halomonas > Halomonas sp. BN3-1. Next base: position 185,747 of record NZ_PYVV01000003.1, read on the forward strand.
CGATTCCCCTGCCGTTTTCTTGGCCCTAAGTAATAATAGACTGGTCTATAAAACCCTCTATTTTTGTACAAAAGTGCTTGATATGTGATGCATGAATTGTACGGTAAGGGCTGAACATTCGCTAAAACGTTAGTCGAACATCTTGGGCAGCCGTTGGCGACGAGCCAACGAAGCGCCAGCCACCGTTCAGCCGTGCATCCTCGCTGAGGCCGCAGCGCCTCGTGGTATCAGCTTCACGACAGGAGATTTCCATGAGCGAGCAAGATCCCCTCTTTACCCCGCAGGTCCTCGGTGACATCACCCTGCCTAATCGAGTGCTGATGTCGCCGCTGACCCGTTCTCGCGCGGCCCAACCGGGGGACGTGCCCCAGGCGATGAATGTCGAGTACTACCGTCAGCGGGCCGGCGCGGGCCTGATCCTGAGCGAGGCCACCCAGATCTCGCCCCAGGGCAAGGGTTACGCCTTTACCCCGGGCATCCATAGCCAGGAGCAGATCGCTGGCTGGCGCCGTGTCACCGACGCCGTGCATGACGCCGGCGGTCGTATGCACGCCCAGCTATGGCACGTGGGAAGAATCTCGCATCCGGAGCTGCAGCCCGGTGGCGCCGACCCGGTGGCGCCCTCGGCGATCAAGCCTGAAGGCGCCAAGACCTTTATCAGCGCCGAGTCCGGCATGGTCGAGGTGCCGACCCCGCGTGCGCTCGACACCGACGAGCTTCCAGGCATCGTCGAGCAGTACCGCCAGGCGGCGATCAACGCTCGCGAAGCCGGCTTCGACGGCGTCGAGGTGCACGCCGCCAACGGCTACCTGCTCGATCAGTTCATCAAGTCCGACAGCAACGCGCGCACCGATGCCTACGGTGGCAGCCTGGAAAACCGCCTGCGACTGCCTCTCGAAGTGGTGCGTGCGGTGGTCGACGTCTGGGGCAAGGGCCGTGTCGGGGTGCGCATCAGCCCGACCGGCAGCTTCAACGATGTCCACGACCAGAAGCCCGAGGAGACCTTCCCGGCCTTCGCCGCCGCGCTCGACGAGATCGGCATCGCCTACCTCGAGGTCGTGGAAGATTCCTTCCAGGGTAACCACGAGAACGGTCGCCCCGAGTCGATCATCAGCGCTATCCGTGAGCGCTTCAGCGGTGTCTATATCGCCAATGGCGCTTACAGCGCGGAGGAAGCGCGTGAGCGCATCGCCGCCGGCAAGACCGATCTGGTGACCTTCGGTCGTCCCTTCATCGCCAATCCGGACCTGCCGGAGCGCTTTCGTCGCGGAGCAGAGCTCAATGAGCCGGACTACGACACCTTCTACGGCGGCGATGAAAAAGGCTATACCGACTACCCGTTTCTCGAAGATCGCTAGCGCTTGAAGATCGCTGGCGCGATGACGTCTTTTTCTCGATGACCGCCAAGCGGTTCGCCGTCTTGCCAACGTCATCGATCTGGAACATTTCAAGGGGCCTTGGCGGCCCGACAGGAGGACAGCATGGACGTGAACAACCTGAATACCGACGGTATCAAGGACAAGGTCGTGATCATCACCGGTGCCAGCAGTGGGCTGGGTGAGGCCACCGCCAAGCGCCTGGCCAAGGGCGGTGCCCGCCTGGTGCTGGGCGCGCGTCGCGAGGACCGCCTCAAGGCACTGTGCGACGACATCAAGGCAGACGGTGGGCAGGCCGTCTACCGTGTCACCGACGTGACCAGCCGTGAGCAGGTCGAGGCCCTGGCCAAGCTCGCCCGCGACGAATTCGGGCGCATCAACGTGCTGGTCAACAATGCCGGGCTGATGCCGCTTTCGCCGTTGGACAAGCTCAAGGTCGACGAGTGGGAGCAGATGGTCGACGTCAACATCAAGGGCGTGCTCTACGGTATCGCCGCGGTGCTGCCGACCATGCGCGAACAGCACGAAGGCCACGTGATCAACCTGTCTTCGGTCGCCGGGCATGTGGTGTTCCCCGCCGCGTCGGTCTATTGCGCGACCAAGTTTGCGGTCAAGGCGCTGACCGAGGGCCTGCGTCAGGAATCCAATGGCGAGATTCGCGCGACCAATATCTCTCCTGGCGCGATCGACACCGAATTGACCCGGACGATCAGCGATGATGAGACCGCCGAGGGGGTCAACGAGCTCTACACCCTGGCCATCGATGCCGATGCCGTGGCGCGGGCGATCGCCTTTGCGGTAGAGCAGCCGGGGGACGTCGACGTCAACGAACTGATCCTGCGCCCCACTCGCCAGGAGCTGTAAGGGCTGGCGTTCGACTGGCGTCGCCGTCCCGGGAGACGCCAGTCCGGCCGCGGCGCAATACGCCAGGTCGCTCCAAGGTGCTTCGTCTGACGCTATTTTTCGCTAGGCTTGTGTATCTTTACTGCATCAATGAACCCGGCGGTGCCGGGTGGTGCCCCACTCAACGAGAAGGAACATCATGAGCAACGATGCCGAGTATCAGCCGCCGAAGGTCTGGAAGTGGGAAGGTGAGAGTGGCGGCCATTTCGCCAGCATCAACCGTCCCATCGCCGGTGCGACCCACGACAAGGCGCTGCCGGTGGGCAAGCATCCGCTACAGCTCTACTCCCTGGCCACGCCCAACGGGGTCAAGGTCAATATCCTGCTCGAGGAACTGCTGGCGCAGGGCCACGATCAGGCCGAGTATGACGCCTGGCTGATCCGTATCGGCGAGGGCGACCAGTTCTCCAGCGGCTTCGTCGAGATCAACCCCAACTCCAAGATTCCGGCCCTGGTGGACCACACCACCACGCCGCCGACCCGGGTCTTCGAGTCGGGTTCGATCCTGCTCTACCTGGCCGAGAAGTTCGGCGCCTTCCTGCCGACCGAGCACAAGGCGCGTACCGAAGCGATGAGCTGGCTGTTCTGGCAAATGGGCTCGGCTCCCTACCTGGGCGGTGGTTTTGGCCACTTCTACGCCTACGCGCCGGAAAAGTACGAGTATCCGATCAACCGCTTCACCATGGAGACCAAGCGCCAGCTCGACGTGCTCGACCGTCATTTGGCCGAGCACGAGTACCTGGCCGGTGACGAGTACAGCATCGCCGACATGGCGACCTTCGCCTGGTACGGCCAGCTCGCCCTGGGGCGTCTATACGACGCGGCGGAGTTCCTGTCCGTGCACGAGTACGAGCACGTCCAGCGCTGGGCCAAGGCCATCGATGCGCGCCCGGCGGTACAGCGTGGACGCATGGTCAACCGCACCTTCGGTGAGCCCGAAGAGCAGCTCCACGAGCGTCACGACGCCAGCGATTTCGAACTGCGTACCCAAGACAAGATCGGCGACGACGCTTGATCCACTGAAATTCAAACGTCGCTTTCAGCACCGACAAGGGCGCCTCCGAGGAGGCGCCCTTTTCTTTGAATCAATCTGGGGCTTGATCCGGGGGCGGGCCAGGAGCGCGAGACGATCGCCGCCTCGTTCCTTACCGGCCCTCGCTGGCACTTGCCAGCTCCTGGGTCAGTAGCCCGCGTCGGGGTCGACGGTCTCGATGTCCTCGCCCTTGTCCAGGGCGTCGAGGCTTGCGGCGACCTGATCGAGCGCTTCGCTCAAGGGTGTCGGTCCCGCCATGTGAGGGGTGACGATGACCCGCGGGTGGCGCCACAGGGGGCTGGATTCCGGCAGCGGCTCTGTCGGGAAGGCATCGAGCAGCGCGCCCCGGAGGCGGCCTTCCTGGCGCTGGTCCTTGTCGCCCAGCGCTGCGAGCAGGGCATCCTCGTCGATCAGGGTGCCGCGCCCGGGGTTGATCAGGCTGGCTCCCTCGCGCATCTTGCCGAGTGTCTCGGCGTTGATGATGTGGCGGGTCGAGGAGGTATCGGGCAGCAGCAGCACCAGGGTCTTCACCCGGGACAGGAGCCGGTCGAGCCCCTCGTCACCGCTCAGGCATTCGATGTCATCGATGTCCTTGTGCGAACGGCTCCAGCCGAGCACCGGGAAGCCATCGGCGGCGATGGCGCGGGCCACCTTGGCGCCGATGGCGCCGAGGCCGAGCACGCCCACCGGCCAGTCCGGCTTGTCGATCACCTCGTGCTCACGCCACTCGCACTGCTGCTGCTGGCGAGCGTAGCGGTCGAAGTCGCGCTGGAAATGGAAAAGACCGTAACGCACGTAATCGGCGATCAGCTCGGCCATGCCGGCGTCACGCAACTTGACGATGGGAACGTCGCGAGGCAGGGCCGGGTTGCCGAGCAGGGCGTCGACGCCGGCCCCCAGGTTGACGATGCCCTTGAGTCCGGTGCACTCCCGCAGCAGCGTCTCGTCTGGCTTCCAGGCCGCCAGAAAGTCCGCCTGGGCGCGCTGTTCGCGGTCGGCCTCCTGACTCTTCCAGATGGTGGCCTGGGGCAGCCGCTCGCTTAGCGCCTGCTGCCACTGGTCGGCCTGGTCGGTGTGTACGATCACCTTCATGACAATTCCGCTCCGGTCGAATGAATGGGGTTCAGTAGACAATCTGCATCATGGGCGGCGGAGCGTCATCCAGCAGGCTGGCAAGGCGCTTGAGGCCGTCCTCGAGACGTTCGATCTCGGGCTCCGCGCCGAGGCTCAGGCGCACTCGGCGTGGCGCCGGACTCTGTTCGACCATGAAGGGGGTCGCGGTGGTGATGGCCACCCCTTCCTGTTCGGCCAGCTGCTGGAGTTCCTCGGCCCGCCAGCTACCCGGCAGCGACAGCCAGACGTGCAGGCTGGTGGGGCGGGAGGCCCTGCCATGGCTGTGCAGGATGCGTGCGGCGAGCTGCTGGCGCTCTGCCAGCAGTTCGCGTTGCTGCTGAGCCATGCGCTCGATGGTGCCGTCCTCCAGCCATAGATTGGCGACCTCGAAGCATAGCGGTGTGGCCATCCAGGAGGTCGCCCGCAGGCGGGGCAGGGTGTGGTGCAGCTGACTGCGTGGCACCGTCAGATAGCCGGCGCGAAGCCCGGGCAGGGTGGCCTTGGTCAGACTGGTGACGTGGAACGCATGGGAAGGGATGCGCGCGCTGATCGGCATCAGCGGCTCGGGCTCGAGCAGGGTGTGGACGTCATCCTCGATCAGCCACACCCCGTGGCGCTCCAGAATGGCGGCGATCTCGTCGCGGCGCCTCTCGTCCAGGGTGGCCCCGGTGGGATTGAGCTGGCACGAGGTCAGGCACACGGCGCGCGGTTTGAAGCGATGACAGGCGGCGTCGAGGGCGTCGGGTACGATGCCCTGGCTATCGATGGTGACGCCACGCAGCTGGAAGCCCAAGGTACGAGACAGGGCGATCAGGCCATGGTCGGTCAGTGCCTCGGTCAGGACCAGATCGCCGTGCTGTACCACGCTGGAAATCGCCAGCATGATGCCGTGGGCGCCACCGTTGGTCAGGATGCGGTCGTCCGCTTCACCGGGCATGCCCAGGCGCTCGTTCAGCCACCAGCTGGCGCGTTCGCGCTGATGGGGCAGGCCGGCGATCGGCCGGCAGGCGGTGAAGACGTCGGGATGTGCGCTGTCGGCCAGCGTTCTCAGGGCATCGCGAAAGTGCTGGTCATGGCTTGGGGGACAGACCGGATGGGCGATCGACAGATCGATCACCGCCTGTTCGGTTCGCGGCTCGCCGGCCCTCAGGTAGGCGGATTCGCGGTTGTCATCGAGGGCGTTGATCCAGGTGCCGCTGCCGACCCTGGCCTGCACCAGGCCCATCTTTTCTGCCTGTGAATAGGCTCGTGACACCGTCTGGACGCTGACGCCTATGTGCTCCGCCAACTGTCGATGGGGCGGCAGTCGGGTGCCTGGCGTAAGCTCACCGGAACGGATCGCGCGAGAAAGTGCCCGCGCAATCGCAAGATACTTGGGTTGGCTATCATCCAGATATGGCAGCAGGTCAATTGTCATGATCCAATAAAGCCTTTGACCGGTAGCTTATTCGTAGTGCTAGTATCAGCAAGACGGCATTGATCAGTCATTGTCATGACTTTGTTAAGAGCTTCTCATGACAATTGTGACCTGTCAGCACGCTACAGGGGATGCAATGTCGCTTCAAGGGCGCGCCGGACTCCAGTGAGTCCGGTTTTTCGGTGATGACACTGTGTGGCGAGTGGTTTCATGATTCAGGTATCCCTGCCGTTCACTCGTGAGGAATATGCTCAGCGCCTGCAAAAGGTGCGTGCCGAGATGGCCATGCGAGGCATCGATGTGCTGATTGTCAGCGATCCCTCCAATATGGCCTGGCTGACCGGCTATGACGGCTGGTCATTCTATGTCCATCAGTGCGTACTGGTGGGGCTCGAAGGCGAGCCCGTGTGGTACGGACGACGTCAGGACAGCAATGGTGCCCTGCGTACCTGCTGGATGGACCCTGACAATATCACCTACTACCCCGACTACTATGTCCAGAATCCCGAGATGCATCCGATGGAGTATCTGGCACAGTCGATCATGCCGGATCGCGGCTGGTGCGAAGGGGTCGTGGGCATGGAGATGGACAACTACTACTTCTCCGCCAAGGCCTACCAGAGCCTGATCAAGGAGATGCCCCACGCGCGCTTCCAGGATGCCAACGCGCTGGTCAACTGGTGTCGGGCGATCAAGTCACCGCGTGAAATCGAGTACATGCGCATCGCTGCGCGTATCGTCGAGGGCATGCACTCGCGCATCCTCGAGATGATCGAGCCGGGCCTGGCCAAGTCCAAGCTGGTCTCCGAGATCTATCGGGTCGGCATCGAGGGCTGGACCGACAGCGAAGGGCGCGTCTACGGTGGCGACTATCCCGCCATCGTGCCGCTGCTGCCCACCGGCAGCGACGCGGCTGCCCCCCACCTGACCTGGGACGACACGCCGTTTCGCGAAGGCGAGGGCACCTTCTTCGAGATCGCCGGCTGCTACAAGCGCTACCACTGCCCGTTGTCGCGCACGGTGTTTCTCGGCAAGCCGCCGCGGGACTTCGTGCGTGGCGAGTCGGCACTGCTTGAAGGCATCGAGAAAGGCCTGGCCGTGGCCAAGCCGGGCAACCGGACCGCGGACATCGCCCTGGCGCTCGGCGCGGCCATGGACAAGTACGGCTTCGACCGAGGCGGTGCGCGCTGTGGTTATCCCATCGGCATCAGCTACCCGCCGGACTGGGGCGAGCGCACCATGAGTCTGCGTCCGTCTGACGAGACCATCCTGCAACCGGGTATGACCTTCCACTTCATGCCCGGGATGTGGATGGACGACTGGGGGCTCGAGATCACCGAGAGCATCCTGATCACCGAAAATGGCGCCGAGCCGCTGGCGCAGTTTCCGCGACAGCTGTTCGTCAAGTAGGCCGGGGTTAGCTGAGCAGGGCTTGTCGATCAGGCCCTGTTGACTAGCCCTGTTGATTAGCCCCATGTGATCGGCGCGGTGTGAACTGCCCGGTGTGATCGGCCCTCGGTGACCGACGTTGCCCAACACCACTACAATCCAATCTGACCGTTGTCCCTGTTTCTGGAGTCACCATGAGCAAGCGCAAGAGCCCCATCTCCGCCACCGTCGACTTCGACGCCCAGGGTGTGCAGCACGGCTTTCTGAAACTGCCCATTTCCAACGACGAGTCCGCCTGGGGCGCGGTGATGATCCCGGTGACCGTGATCGCCAACGGTGAAGGCCCCACCGCCCTGCTGACCGGTGGCAATCACGGCGACGAGTACGAGGGGATCACCGCGCTGCAGAAGCTCTCGACCTCGCTCAAGGCCGAAGACGTCAAGGGGCGGGTGATCATCGTACCGATGATGAACACCCCGGCGGCCCAGGTCGGCCGTCGCACCTCGCCGATGGACGGTGGCAACCTGAACCGCAACTTCCCCGGTGACCCGGACGGCAGCGTGACCGAGAAGATCGCCGACTACTTCACCCGGGAGATGGTGCCCATGGCCGACGTGGTGCTGGACCTGCACTCCGGCGGCCGCACCCTGGACATCATTCCCTTCGGCGCCTCCCACGTGCTCGACAACCCCGAACAGCAGCGCCAGGCGCTGGAAGGGGCCAAGGCCTTCGGCGCGCCCTATGCGATGATGATGTTCGAGCTGGACGCCTCGGCGCTATTCGACACCGTGGTCGAGAACCAGGGCAAGATCTTCATTGCCACCGAACTCGGGGGCGGCGGCACCTCCACGCCGGAGAGCCTGGCCATCACCGAGCGCGGCATCGACAATGTGCTGATCCATTTCGGGCTCAAGGACGGCGAGGTGGCCATGCCCGAGACCCAGGTCTATCTCGATATGCCGGATGCCAGCTGCTATGTGCAAAGCGAGCACACCGGGCTTCTGGAGTTGACCTACGCCCTCGGCGACAGCATTGCCAAGGGCGACGTGATCGCCCGGGTCTACGACATGACCCGCAGCGGCGCCGAGCCGATCGAGTACCGTGCCGAGCGTGATGGTATCCTGGCGGCTCGACGCTTCCCCGCCCAGGTGAACATGGGCGACACCATCGCCGTCATCGCCGAGGTGGTCGAGACCCTGGGCGACTGAACGGGCCAGGGCTCGGGATACCGTCTTGCCCGAGCCCGCCCGCCGTTTCTCGTCATCAGCGCCCCGCCGAGCGCCTCTCGCGGGGCGGTCCCGTTCAACCACACAAGCCCGGCCATGAAACTCGACCGCTACGACCTCAAGATCCTTTCCATCCTGTCCCGCGACGGCCGCATCACCAAGTCCCGCCTGGCCGAGGCCATCAACCTGTCGGTGAGCCCCTGCTGGGAGCGCGTCCGCCGCCTCGAGAAGGCCGGCATCATCGAAGGCTACTGCGCCCGGATCAACGCAAGCGCCCTGGTCCGGCGTACCCCGGTGTGGGTTCAGATCGAACTCAAGGCCCACAATGCCGAAAGCTTCCAGCGTTTCGAGTCGCTGGTGCATGCCACCGACGCGGTCACCGAGTGCGTGGCGGTGGGCGGGGGAGTCGACTATCTGATCAAGGTCGAGTCCGAGACCATCGACGCCTACCAGCGCTTGATCGACGACTGGCTGACCTCGGATGTCGGCATCGAGCGTTACTTCACCTATATCGTCACCAAGACGGTCAAGGCTCCTCGCGAGGGAGTCGATATCGACGAGCTGGCCAACGGGGCGCTCTGAGTGTCTCTGGCACTGGCCTGGAAGTTCCTGTCGGCTTGCAGGTTTTTGCTAAAACAGGCGTTGCAGAAAAAACCGCGTTTTCACGGGCCTGGACAAAAAAAACGCCATCGACAGACGGGCGCTTCAAAAAGTCCGACCCTGGCTTCTCCCTTACCATGACGGCAGTACATGGCGCAGGCCATGACATCGTTTTCGTGTTCCGCACCCCTGACCTTGCGGCGGGACACACTTGGGGAGGTAGTGTCATGAAACTCAGCGATCCGCGCCTGTTCCGTCAGTACGCTTACATCGGCGGCAAGTGGACCCACGGTGACGAAGGCCGCGAGGAAGCGGTGGTCAACCCCGCCAATGGCGAGGTGATCGGCCATATCCCGCTGCTCGAGCCCGAGCAGATCCGCGCCAGTGTCGACGTCGCCGACGAGGCCTTTGCCCAGTGGCGGGCGCTGCGCGCCGACGAGCGTTGCGAGCGGCTGCTGGCCTGGTACGACCTGCTGCAGGCCCATCGCGAGGATCTGGCCACCATCATGACGCTGGAGCAGGGCAAGCCGATGCCCGACGCCCGTGGCGAGGTCGAGTACGGCGCCAGCTTCGTGCGCTGGTTCGCCGAGGAAGGCAAGCGTACCTATGGCGAGACCATCCCCAGCCACATCCCCAATGCGGCGCTGGGCACCATCAAGGAGCCGGTGGGCATTGCGCTTCTGATCACGCCGTGGAACTTCCCGCTGGCGATGATCACCCGCAAGGCCGCCGCCGCCATGGCCGCTGGCTGTCCGGTGATCGTCAAGCCGGCCAACGAGACCCCGTTCTCGGCGCTGGCGCTGGCGGAGCTGGCCGAGCGTGCCGGTATTCCGGCGGGCATCTTCAATGTGGTGCTGGGCGACGCCGCCCAGGTGTCCTCGCTTTTGTGTGCCGAGGATCGCGTCAAGGCGGTATCCTTTACCGGCTCGACCCGGGTCGGCCGCCTGCTGCTCGAACAGTCGGCGCCCACGGTCAAGCGTGTGTCCATGGAGCTTGGCGGCAATGCGCCCTTTATCATCGGCCCCGACATGGACCCCAAGGAAGCGGCCCTGGCCGCGGTGGCGGCCAAGTTCCAGACCGCCGGTCAGGACTGCCTGGCGGCCAACCGCATCCTGGTCCACGAGTCGATCCACGACGCCTTTATCGAGCATTTCACCGAGCGCATGGCCGCGCTGACCGTGGGCAACGGCATGGAAAGTGAAGTCGATCTCGGCCCGCTGATTCACCGCCGGGCGGTGGAAAATGCCCGCGCCACGGTGGATGACGCCCTGTCGAAGGGTGCCACCCTGGTGGCCGGGGACCAGTCCCAGGCGCCGGGCGAGAACTTCTTCATGCCGGTACTGCTGACCGGGGTGACCCAGGACATGCAGGTGTGGCGTCAGGAGTGCTTCGCGCCGGTGGCCGGTGTCACCGCCTATCGCGATGACGACGAGGTGATCGCCCTGGCCAACGATACCGAGTATGGTCTTGCCGCCTACGTCTACACCCACGATATCCGCCGCATCTGGAAGCTGTTGCGGGCGCTGGAGTTCGGCATGGTATCGGTCAACTCGGTGAAGATGACCGGCCCGCCGGTGCCCTTCGGCGGCGTCAAGCAGTCGGGCCTTGGCCGCGAAGGCGGCGCGACCGGCATCGACGAGTATCTGGAAACCAAGTACTACTGCCTCGGCGCCCTGGGCTCCGTCTCCGGCAGCTGATGCCCTGAGCGGCAGTGATCGCCGGCCCGACAGCGGGCCGGCCACCTTTCGATGAACAGATGACGCCGCCCTCCCGGCGAGGGCGGTCCAAGGAAAAAAGGAAACGAGATGAGCACCCATCAGGACCTGATCGACCGCGACCGCAAGGTAACCTTCCACGCCTCCACCCACCTGCGTGACTTCGCCCATGGCGACGCACCGGGTCGCGTGATCACCGGCGGCAAGGGCATCAACATCGTCGACAAGGACGGTCGCGAGTTCATCGACGGTTTTGCCGGGCTGTACTGCGTCAACATCGGCTACGGCCGTACCGAGGTGGCCGAGGCCATCTACCAGCAGGCGCTGGAGATGTCCTACTACCACACCTACGTGGGTCACTCCAACGAGCCGCAGATCGCCCTGTCCGAGCAGATCCTCAAGCTCGCCGGCCCCGGCATGTCCAAGGTCTACTACGGCCTCGGCGGCAGCGATGCCAACGAGACCCAGCTCAAGCTGGTGCGCTACTACAACAACGTGCTTGGCCGTCCGCAGAAGAAGAAGGTCATCTCGCGTCAGCGCGGCTATCACGGTTCTGGTCTCGCCACCGGCTCGCTGACTGGTCTCAAGGCCTTCCATGACCAGTTTGATCTGCCCATGGCCGGCATCCTGCACACCGAAGCGCCGCACTACTACCAGCGCAGCGCCGAGCAGGAAAACATGAGCGAGCGCGAGTTCTCCGCCCACTGCGCGGCCAAGCTCGAAGAGATGATCCTGGCCGAGGGCCCGGACACCGTGGCGGCCTTCATCGGTGAGCCGGTGCTCGGCACCGGTGGTATCGTGCCGCCGCCGGAAGGCTACTGGGAGGCGATCCAGGCGGTACTGAACAAGTACGACATCCTGCTGATCGCCGACGAGGTGGTGTGTGGTTTCGGCCGTATCGGCGCCGACTTCGGTAGCCATGCCTACGGCATCAAGCCCGACCTGATCACCATCGCCAAGGGCCTGACCAGCGCCTACCAGCCGCTGTCCGGGGTGATCGTCGGCGATCGCGTGTGGCAGGTGCTGGAGCAGGGTACCAGCGAGCTGGGCCCGATCGGCCACGGCTGGACCTACTCCGGTCACGCCCTGGGCTGCGCCGCCGCCCTTGCCAACCTGGCGATCATCGAGCGCGAGGACCTGACCGGCAACGCCCGTGATACTGGCGCCTATCTGCAGAGCCGCATGCAGGCCGCCTTCGGCGATCACCCGATCGTCGGCGAGACCCGCGGCGTCGGCATGCTGGCGGCGCTGGAATTCGCCGTGGACCCGGAGACTCGCCGTCCCTTCGATCCCAGCCACAAGGTCGGTGCACGCATCGCCGCCGCTGCGCTGGAGCAGAACCTGATCGCCCGAGCGATGCCCCAGGGGGACATCCTCGGCTTCGCTCCGCCGCTGGTCACCACCCGTGACGAGGTCGACGAGATCGTTGCCCGCGCCGAGCGTGCGGTCAACAAGGTCACCGACGAGCTGGTCAAGGAAGGCGTACTGCAGACGGCCTGATGCCTGGTCCGATACCTGGCCTGATGCCTGGTCCAAGCCCAGGCCGGTGTCTGGCCTGACGCCCGCACCTTGGCAGGTGCAAAAGGGGCCGCTTCCTTGAAGGAGGCGGCCCCTGTCGGTTTTCATTCAGGTAGGCGAGCGCGGAACAGGTAGGCGAGCGCCGAAGCGCCGACAACGCCTGCCCTCCCGGCATTGGCAACCGGTCTTCACGATATGAGTTCAAGGAGAAGGTCATGAAGGTGGTTTCACCCCCTTGCCCGAGTCACGGCGTGACCCTGGACGAGATATTCAAGGCCCGGGGACGCATCGCCGGTCAGGTAACGCGCACGCCACTGGTGCTGTCGCGGGCCCTGTCCGAACGCTTCGACGCCGAGGTCTATCTCAAGCTCGAGACGCTGCAGCCCACCGGCGCCTTCAAGCTGCGCGGTGCCACCAACATGATCGCCGCACTGATCGAGCGCCATGGACGCGAGGCCCTGGCCCAGGGCGTCACCACCGCGTCCACCGGCAATCATGGCCGTGCCGTGGCCTACGCCGCCTCCCGGCTCGGGGTGCCGGCGGTGATCTGCCTGTCGCGGCTGGTGCCGGCCAACAAGGTCGCTGCCATCGAGGCGCTCGGTGCCGAGGTGCGTCGCGTCGGCGCCAGCCAGGACGAGGCCTTCGAAGAGGTGGCGAGGCTGGTGCAGGAAGAGGGCATGACGCTGATTCCCCCCTTCGATGATCCGCTGATCGCGGCGGGGCAGGGCACCATCGGCATCGAGATCCTCGAGGACCTGCCGCGGGTCGATCGGGTCATCGTCGGGCTGTCCGGCGGTGGTCTGCTCGGCGGCATCGGCGCCGCGCTGAAGGGCGTTCGACCCCAGACCAGGATCAGCGGGGTCAGTCTGTCGGCGGGGGCGGCCATGTGCGAGAGCCTCAAGGCCGGCAAGCCGGTGGCGGTGGAAGAGGTCGAGAGCCTGGGCGACTCGCTGGGCGGCGGCATCGGCCTCGACAACCGCTGCACCCTGGCGCTGGTCGAAGCGGTGATGGACGACCACTGTCAGGTGTCGGAAGGCGCCATCGCCCAGGCCATGGTGGACATGCTCGAAAGCGAGAAATTGCTGGTCGAAGGTGCCGCCGCCGTGGGACTGGCGGCACTGGCCGAGGGCCACCTCGAGGTCAAGGGGGAGCGGGTCGTGCTGGTGCTTTCCGGCAACGGGGTGTCACTGGATACCCTCGATCAGGCGCGCCGCCTGGCGGCGGATTGCGCCAGTCAAGGCCAGCGATAGACCGTCAAGGCCACCAACCGACAGACAAGCCCAGCAACAACCCGATCAGGAGCCAAGGATGCAACTCTACAAGCGTGAGCAGATCAGCCAGGCGGTCGCCATCGACCAGGACGCGCTGGCGGCGGTGGAAGCCGGTTTCGCCGCCCTGGGCCGTGGCGAGGTGGTGCAACCGCCGATCCTGTCCATGGCCATCGAGGAGGCCAACGGCGAGGTCGACGTCAAGACCGCCCATATTCGTGGCAACGAGCGCTTCGCGATCAAGGTCAGCCCCGGCTTCTTCGACAACCCCAAGCTGGGGCTGCCAAGCCTCAACGGGCTGATGATGGTGTTCTCCGCGCGCACCGGGCTGGTCGATGCGGTGCTGTTCGACGAGGGCTACCTGACCTTGGTGCGCACCGCCCTGGCCGGCGCCATCGCCGCCAAGCACCTGTCGCGGGAGAACAGCCGCCGGATCGCGGTGCTGGGGGCCGGCGAGCAGGCGGTCAAGCAGGTCGAGGCGCTGCGGCTGGTGCGCGACATCACCGCCATCGACGTCTGGGCGCGAAGGCCCCAGGCCGCCGAGCAATACGCTACCCGCATGCGCGCTGCGGGTCTCGAGGTCACCGTCCACGACAGCGTGCGCGAGGCCTGCCGAGCGGCCGACATCATCGTCACCACGACGCCGTCGCAGACACCGATCCTCGAGGCGGCGGACCTGCCGGAGGGCGTCCACGTCACCGCCATGGGCTCCGACAGTCCCGACAAGCGCGAACTGGCCGAGAGCGTGCTGACCCGCGCGGACGCCTTCGTCTGCGATACCCGGCCCCAGAGCGAGTCCAACGGCGAGCTCAAGGCCCTTGCCGGTCGAGAGGTACCCTTCAAGGTCCACGAACTGGGCGCGGTCATTGCCCGGGGCGAGCGTCTGCGGCTATCGGACGCCACCATCACGGTATGCGACCTGACCGGTACCGGTGTCCAGGATACGGCCATCGCCGGGTTCGCCCTGACGCGTCTGTCGGCTGAGGATTCGGCACGATAGGCTTTGCCGAATCAGGCATTTTTGGGGAGGATGGGGGACCCTAATCCCGACAGGAGCCCCCATGCCCTCGCTGCAGTGCCTGCTGCGCCACCGGCGCCGACTGATCGTCATCATCGCCCGCCTGGGCTATACCGCCAAGGGGCTGGTGTACCTGCTGATCGGCGTGCTGGCGGCACTCGGCGCTGCGGGCCTTGGCGGCGACAACGTCGGCACCAAGGAGGCGCTGGCGCACCTGGCTCGCCAGCCCTTCGGCACCCTGATGCTGGGGGCCCTGGTGCTGGGGCTCTATGCCTACGCCGCCTGGCGGGGCTTGCAGGGGCTGTTCGATGTCGAGCACCGCGGGCGTAGCTGGAAGGCCCTGGGTACCCGCCTGGCGCTGGTCATCAGCGGTGGTATCTACGCAAGTCTCGGCTGGTATGGTGTCGAGCTGCTGGACGATCCCCAGGAGACCACCGGCGGCGCAGAGGAGCGCACCGCCATGCTGATGTCGCACCCCGGCGGCGTCTGGCTGGTGGCGATCCTGGGGGCGATCTTTATCGGCGTGGGGCTGCGTCAGTCGTGGCGCGCGCTGGCGCGCAGCTATCTCAATCGCTGGCGTCAGCAGGACATGAGCCAACGCCAGCGTGATCTGGCCTCGGGCCTCAGCCGCTGGGGGCTGGCCGCCAGGGGGCTGGTGTTCGCGCTGATCGGCAGTTTCCTGCTGGTGGCCGCCTGGCAGGTCGATCCCGCCAAGGCGGAAGGGTTCGGCGGCACCCTGGATACCCTGGCCGCCCAGCCCTTCGGCCCGTGGCTGCTCGCCGCCGTGGCCGGTGGACTGATGAACTACGGTACCTACTGCGTCATCAATGCCCGCTTTCGCAAGGTGAAAGTGTAGCGCCTTAAGCGGCCGTTCAGGACGCCCGGGGCTTCTTGGCCCGCACGGTCAGGGCGACGCCGGCAATGGCCAGCGCCATGCCGATCAGGGATACCGGCGGCAGCCCTTCATCGAACAGCCACCAGGCCTCCACCGCGGTGACCGGCGGCACCAGGTAGAACAGGCTGGCGACGCGGGACGCCTCGCCACGCTTGATCAGCATCATCAGCAGCATGATGGCGGCGATGGACAGCACCAGCACCAGCCAGCCCAGCGTCAGCACAAAGGTCAGCGACCACTCCACCTCGCGGGTTTCCAGCAGCAGGCTGCCGGCGCCAAGCAAGGCCAGCGCCCCGAGGTACTGCACCACGGTGCCGCCGAGCAGCGGCATGCCGCTGCAATAGCGCTTCTGGTACAGCGTCCCCAGCGAAATCCCCACCAGCGCCACCAGGGTGCAGGCCAGCGCCGGCCAGCCAAACCCTTCGAAGGACAGCGCCGACAGGTCCATCTTGCCTCCCAGCACCAGGCTGACCCCGGCCAGCCCCAGGGCCAGTCCCATCCACTGCAGCGCAGACAGCCGCTCGCCCAGCAGGGGGCCCGCCAGCGCAGCGGTCAGCAAGGGTTGCAACCCCACCAGCAGGGACGCCAGTCCCGCCGGCATGCCCAGGCTGATGGCGTAGAACACGCCGCCCAGATAGCCGCCGTGAACCAGACAGCCGGACACCGCCACATGCCCCCACAGACGGGGACTCGACGGCCAGGCCGAGCGGGTCAGCCAGACGATGGGGACCAGCAGCGCCAGGGTGGCGGCGAAGCGAATGCTCAGGAAGGTGAAGGGCTCGGCGTAGGGCAGGCCGAACTTGGCACCGATGAAGCCGGTGCTCCACAGCACCACGAACACCAGCGGCATGGCCGGCAATAGCCAGGACGGCAGGGCGGGGCGGCTCACGGGCACCTCGCACAAGGTGCGGTAAGCGGGCACCCGACAAAAGCTGCGGTAAGCGGCCACCCGACACACGATGCGGCAAGCGGGGGCTGGGCGGTGATCACTGAGGGTGGCATCGCGGGGACTTCCTTGTGGTTCATGTCATCGGCAGGGCGAGCGCCCAATCATGATGCCCTATCCCGCCTCCCTCAAGGAGGGGATTGCCAAGCGTTGCTCTCGTGCTTTGGTCGTAGGTCGTGGAGGGAGAGTGAGATTGGTCTGACCACGCCGATGCTTGTTTTTGCGCAGTTTATAGGCGAAATGGCCGCTGGTCAGACCAATAATGCAGACAGGTTGCGTTGAATGGGGCCGTTGGCCGCCTGTGGCCTTTTCGCTAGCTTTCTTTTCGATGACGCCCCGGGAGGGGGACGCCTCGCTTGCATCGAAGCGATGTCCCGTTCATGCCCCGAGGAGGTCCTCGCAAGGACGCGCACGGGCAACGCCCGGCTCAAGAGCGCAGCGGCGCACATCGCTTGCAACAGGCGGGCCTCGCTTGCGGCGAAAGTGCCTCGAGCGCTCATGACGATGCCATGGATCGACAACAACAACACATCGGGTGCGGCAGATCGAGACCGCACCGATCCACCAGGAGTTATGCCATGTCCCGGCTAGACAAGCCCCAGCAAGACCTTGATACGGCCTCGCCAACGGCCTCCCTGTCCGAACGCATCGCGACCCCGGACCGCCGCCGCTTTCTGAAGGCTGCTGCGGTTGGTTCCGCCGCCGCGGTGGCGGCACCCTGGGTCGGCAACGTTCAGGCTCAGCAGGGCATCCGCATCCGCATGCAGTCATCCTGGCAGCCCGGCACCACCGGCTACCGCATCTTCGAGGAGTGGGCCGCCGGCGTCGCCGAGGCCACCAGCGGCGAGGTCACCATCGAGCCGTTCCCGGCCGGAGCCGTGGCCGGTGCCTTCGAGGTAGCCGACGCGGTGCGCAACGGCGTGCTCGACGGCCAGAACTGGTTCACCGTCTACTGGCCGGGCAAGATGCCCGCCGGGGTCTTTCTCACCGCCTATCCGATGGGCCTGTCGGTACCCCACCAGTGGGACATGATGTTCGGTGCCTACGGCGGTTTCGGCATCGCCAAGGACCTCTACCGCAAGCAGGGTCAGGAGCTTCTGGGCTACGTCCACCACGACCTCAACCTGATCCACTCCAAGGTACCGCTGAGAAGCTTCGATGACTTCGAAGGGGTGAAGATCCGCATGCCCGGCGGTATCGTCGCCGAGACCTTCGCCAAGATCGGTGCGCGTACCACGCTGCTGCCGGGCTCCGAGGTCTATCCGGCGCTGGAGAAGGGCACCATCGACGCCGCCGACTACACCGGTGCGGCGGTCAACTTTGAGCTGGGCTTCTGGCAGGTGACCGACTACATCATCATGGGCCCGCCCTCGACTCCCTGTCTGCACCAGGCGGTCGACCTGATGGATATCGCGGTCAATCGCCGGGTCTACGAGCGCATGTCCGACCAGACCAAGGACCTGATGCATGACCTGGTCGCGGCCTACTCCCGCGAGCACTACGCCGCCATCCAGAAGGCCAACGCCGAGGCCTGGCCCAAGTACCGCGAGAAGGGCGTCGAGATCATCCACCTGTCCGAGGACGACGCCGACCGCTTCCGCGACGCCGCGATCCCGCTGTGGTTCGAATGGGCCAACAAGGATCCGGACGCGGCCAAGCTGTTCCGTGCCCACCTCAACACTATGCTCGATCCGTCGGTGGCACTGATCACCGAAGAGGACATCAAGGACTTCGAGCTCAACGCCTAGGCCTGCACGTGTCGACCGGGGCGACCCGGTCGACGTCGATGAATATTCCGTGGTCGCCTGGCGAAACGCCAGGCGACCAGCGGAGGAGCGTCAATGAATCTACAGATTGATTTCGTTCTGCCGCACTGGCTCTACTGGGCGGTGCTGGCAGGACTGCCGCTGATCGTGATGCTGCTGGTGGATCGAAGCTTCCGCCGGGGTGGCGAGGTGAGCGGTGGCGATACCGCCGAGACCCCCGTCGCGACGAGCGAACAGGCCTACGCAGCGCCTGGCAATGTGGTGACCCGCGGCATCGACCGCATTTCCGGCTTTGCCGGGCGCTACGTGGCCTACTGGTCGCTGATCGCGCCCTTCGTGTTCACCTACGAGGTGGTGCTGCGCTACGCCTTCAACTCGCCGACCAACTGGGCTCACGAGTCGATGACCCTGATGTTCGGCATGCAGTACCTGCTGGCGGGTGCCTTCGCGCTGCGCGAGGGCGGGCATGTGCGCGTCGATATCCTCTACCAGCGGGCGGCGCCGCTCAACAAGGCCGCGCTGGACCTGGTCACCTCGATCTTCTTCTTCATCTTCACCCTGGCGCTGTTGACCACCGGCTGGCGTTTCTTCTCGCAGTCGGTCAGCGACGTCTGGTGGTTCGGTGACAGCTACGCCAACGAGGTGTCCTTCACCGAATGGGCGGTGCAGTACTTCCCGGTCAAGTTCATGCTGTTCTTCGGTGCCTTGCTGCTGCTGTTGCAGGGGATCGCGCAGTTGATCAAGGACCTCCAGGCCTATCGTCACCACCGCGAGCACCACGAAGGCTCGACGGTGTTTGCCAGCATTCTGGTGGTGCTGGCGGTGATCCTCGGCGCCTACACCATCCACGAAATCGTCAATATCGCCCTGACCGACTACGAGAGCCTGGCGCTCAGCCTTGAGAGCTCGCTGTCCACGGTGGGTATCGGCGCGCTGACCCTGTTGATGTTCGGCACCCTGATGGTGGTGCTGGTAGCGGGGCTACCGCTGGCCTTCGTTACCGGCGGTCTGGGGGTGGTGTTCCTCTACCTGGTGGGCGATCAGCACATGCTGAACCTGATGCCTTCGCGCATCTTCCCGATGATGACCAACTACCAGCTCTCGGCCATTCCGCTGTTCATCTTCATGGCCTCGGTACTGGAGAAGGCCGGCATCATCGAAGAGCTGTTCGATGTGGTCTACAAGTGGATGGGCGGTCTCAAGGCGGGCCTGGCGATCGCCACCATCATCGCCTCGACGCTGCTGGCCGCCATGGTCGGGGTGATCGGCGCGGCGGTGGTGACCATGGGCCTGATCGCGCTGCCGGCCATGCTCAAGCGCAACTACCAGCCGGAGATCGCGCTGGGGTCGATCATGGCCGGGGGCACCCTGGGCATCCTCATCCCGCCGTCCATCCTGGCCATCATCTACGGCGTCATCGCCCAGCAGTCGGTGGGCGAGCTCTACCTGGGCTCGCTGATTCCTGGCCTGTTGCTGGCCGGCATGTACGCCTTCTACTGCTGGCTAAGGGGCACCCTGAACGTCAAGGTGGCGCCGCCGATGCCGGAGGAAGACCGGGTCTCCACCGCCGAGAAGCTGCGCCTGCTGCGCAATATGCTGGCGCCTATCGCCCTGGTGTTGCTGGTGCTCGGCATCATCTTCACCGGGGTGGCGACCCCGGTGGAAGCGGCGGGTATCGGCACCTTCGGTGCGCTGGTGGTGGCGGCGATGCACAAGCGGCTGACCTGGCCCAACCTGCACGCCGCCTGCATGACCACCCTGGTGGCGACCGCCATGGTCATGTGGATCATCTTCGGTGCCAGCATCTTCGTCGGCTTCTACATCCTGCAGGGCGGCCAGACCTTCGTGCAGGAGCTGATCGCCGGGGCAGGGCTTGGCCCCTACGCGGTGCTGGCGCTGATGATGGTGCTGCTGGTGGCGCTGGGGATGTTCCTGGACTGGGTCGGTATCCTGCTGCTGGCGGTGCCGATCTTCGTACCGCTGATCAAGGGGCTGGACTTCACCGGGGTATTTGGCCTGCCCGGGGTGGACCCCGCCGACGTCTCGCTGTGGTTCGGGGTGATCTACCTGGTCAATATGCAGATGTCCTTCCTCAGCCCGCCGTTCGGCTATGCGCTGTTCTACATCAAGGGGGTGTGTCCGCCGCATATCACCATGGGCCAGATCTTCCGTTCGTCCTTTCCCTTCCTTGCGCTGCAAGCGGTGGGCCTGCTGCTGGTGATCATGTTCCCGGCGCTGGTCACCTGGCTGCCCAACCTGGCCTACGGCTAGTCGGGCGGTGTCATGACAACGCCTCCGGCCGACTTGGCCGGAGGCGTTTTTGCAAGATGTTCAGCAGTGGCAGGCAACACGCCTTTTTCGGTGCTTCGCCGAAGAATTGCGTGGCGTATCATGACGCTTATCTCCATGGCCTGCCGTGGCCTCTGGCGGTTGTCGCCGACCGGCGACGCAGAGGCGAAAATGGCTTGCATTTCGTAACACGATTGTGGGGAACCCTCATGCAACTGCGTCGTCACACTGTACGAGCGATTGACGAATTCTCAACCACCTCCTGGAGGACTTCATGCAACGATTCACCGCCCTGATCACCGCCGCCCTGCTTTCTGCTGGTCTGATGAGCGCCACCGCCCATGCCCAGGAAGCAAACGCGCAGGCGTCAGGCAACGCTGACGTCGAGGCTGCCGCTCAGGCGCAGAATTTCTCTGATGCCCAGCTCGAGAAATTCGCCGACGCTTCCAAGGAGATCGCCGCGATTTCTCAGGACTACACCCAGCAGCTGCAGGAAGCCGAAGGCCAGCAGGCCCAGCAGGATGTGCGCACCGAGGCCAACCAGAAGATGGTCGAAGCCGTCCAGCAGAGCGGGCTCGAGGTCGAGACCTTCAACGCCATCGGTCAGGCCATCCAGCAGAACCCGGACATGATGAAGCGCGTACAGGAGATGGCGCAGTCGTGAGCTGACCGCCACTCTCGCCAGTCAAAGAGACTGGCCGCCTAGATCGACGCCCGCCGCCCTCGAGGTCGGCGGGCGTTGTTGTTTGCAGTGCTGAAGATGTTTGCACAGGGCGAGGATTCGAGCGGCCGGTCGGGTGTGAAGTCGTGATCAACGAAGGATGGATCGGTCATCAGGTCGCAGTGTCAGCAATGCCTGGCTCTCCGGGCCACGCTCGATGGCTTCTGCGGCGTTTGGCGAGAGGCCGATCAAGATACTGCTAATGCTTTACAGCCGCTGGCCTCGGCTCCATGCTTCCGATAGTCAGAGGGTGGGGGACCAGGGAGCGTCCTGCTGCCAGCCACGGCGACCGCGCGGAGGACACCATGGAAGCGGAACTGTTGGAAATCAGCCAGCATATGGGGCGCTTTGCGCCCTTTGACGGGCTGTCGGAGGAGTTGCTGGACGAGGTCGCCGGACAGGTGCAGGTCAGCTACTTCAAGGCCGGCTCGACCATTCTCGAGCTTGATGCCGTGCATCAGGAGTTCTGCTACATCCGCAGCGGAGCGGTGGAGGTCACCCGGCGCAACGGAGAGCTCTACAACCTGCTGGGGGAGGGCGACATCTTTGGCCACTTCAGCCTGCTGCGCCACAGTCGCGTGCGCTTCCCGGCCAAGGCGCTGGAAGACAGCCTGATCTACTTCATCCCCGAGGCGATGTTTCACCAGCTGTGCGAAGCGGATGAGCAGTTCGCCGAGTTCGTCGAGGTGGATCGCCCCCGGCTCGAGACGGCGGTGGAAAGTCAGCGCAAGAACAACGACATGATGGTGACGCGGATCCGCAAGCTGCTGACTCGCTATCCCGTCATGGTCGAGGCGCGGGCCACGGTGCAGGAGGCGGCGCGCCAGATCAGCGAGTCCCAGGCCTCGGCGGTGCTGGTGCTGGACAAGCCCGAGAACAACCCGCGCTACACCTTCAAGGATAGTGAAGGTGGCTACTGGCAGGTCACCGGGATCCTGACCGACAGCGACTTTCGCACCAAGGTCGTGGCCGAGGGACTGTCGCCGGATACTCCGGTGGGCGAGGTCGCCGGCCGCCGCCTGATCGCGGTGCAGTCCGACGAGTCGGTGCAGGAGGCGATGCTGTGCATGCTGCGCAACAATATCCACCACCTGCCGGTGATGCACCGTCGTTCACCGGTGGGCATCGTGCATCTTTCCGACATCATCCGCTACGAGACCCAGAGCAGCCTTTATCTGGTCAGCAACATCTTCCATCAGCCGTCGGTGGAGTGTCTGGCCAAGCTGGCGCCGGACGTCCAGGCCGCCTTTGTGCGCATGGTTCATGACGGAGCCGACTCACAGATGGTAGGCAAGGCGCTGTCGACCATTGGACGCAGCTTCACCCGGCGTCTTCTGGAGATGGCGGAAGAGGAGCTAGGACCGCCACCGGTGTCGTACTGCTTCATGGCGCTGGGCTCGATGGCGCGTAACGAGCAGAGCATCGTCACCGACCAGGACAATGCCCTGGTGTTGTCCGATGACTTCGATCCGGCGTTGCACGACGAGTACTTCGCGACCATGGCCAAGCGGGTCAGCGATGGCCTGGCCGCCTGCGGTTATACCTACTGCAAGGGGGACGTGATGGCCACCAATCCGAAGTGGCGACAGCCGCTGTCGGTGTGGAAGGGCTACTTCACCGAATGGATCGAGCGCCCATCACCGGAAGGGCTGCTGCACAGCTCGATCTTCTTCGATCTGGACACGGTCCACGGTGACAATCCGCTGGTGGAGGAGTTGCAGGACCTGGTCGCCACCAAGGCGTCGAAGCACAAGCGCTTTCTTTCCGCCATGGCGCGTAATGCGCTGAATCGGACGCCGCCGCTGGGCATCTTCCGCACCTTCGTGATGGAGAAGGACGGCAAGCACAACAACTCGATCAATCTGAAGCGTCGCGGCACGGCGCCGATGGTGGACCTGATCCGTATCCATGCGCTGGCCTGCGGTTCCCGCGCCCAGAACAGCTTTGACCGCCTGGACGATATCGATCGTACCCAGTTGCTGGCGCCCGGGGTCAGCGACAAGCTGCGCTACGCGCTCGAGTTTCTGTCCATGTCGCGGATTCGTCACCAGGTCATCGATCTGGAGCACGAGCACGAGCCCGACAACAATATCGAGCCGGAAAACGTCTCCAGCGAGGAGCGACACAATCTCAAGGATGCCTTCCAGGCGCTCAGCAACGCCCAGAAGTTCCTCAAGTTCCGTTATCCCATGACCAGCAGGTAGCCGCCATGCCGTTGCTTCGCCCCAAGACTCGCTCGGCACCGGATTGGCACGACTACCTGGTCGCCCGACGTCAGAAGAGCCGCCAGCAGGCGCTGGTGGACTTCTTCGCCGGGGCCGACTTGTCGCCGATCCTGCCGATTCAGGAGGCGCCGCTGATGGCACTGGACCTGGAGACCACCGGGCTCGATCCCAGGCGTGACGAGATCGTCTCGATTGGCCTGGTGCCCTTTTCGCTGTCGCGTATTCGGCTCGCCGAGCGGCGCTACTGGGTGGTGCGTCCCCATCGCACCCTGAACGCCGAGTCGGTGACCTTTCATCACATCACCCACGCCGATATCCAGGGGGCTCCGCGGATCGAGGAGGTGCTCGCCGATGTCTTCCGCGCCATGGCCGGCCACCTGCTGGTGGTGCACTTTCGCCATATCGAGAGGTCCTTTCTGGACGCCGCGGTACGCGCGGCCTGGAAGGAGTCACTGAGCTTCCCGGTGATCGACACCATGTCGCTGGAGGCGCGCATCCACCGTCAGTCGACCATGGCGCGCTTTCGTCGCTGGATGGGCCGACCACCCAGGTCGATCCGCCTGCACGACAGTCGGCTGCGCTACGGGTTACCGCATTATCATGGGCACCACGCCCTGACCGACGCCATCGCCACGGCGGAATTGCTGCAGGCGCAAGTAGCCGGCAACTACGGCCCGGAGACGCCCATCGGCATGCTGTGGAGCTGAATAAGGGAGTTGAGCTGCCCGTCGATACGTCAGCCATCTCGCCAAAAGAAAAGCGGCAGCCCGAGGGCTGCCGCTTTTTTCATGCACTTGCTGTCTGCACAAGGCTGGCCTAGACCGCCTTGGGCTCGCTCATCAGGCCCTTGATGATGGCGTAGCAGGCCACCAGCAGCACCAGGGTGAACGGCAGCCCGGTCGAGACCGCCGCCGCCTGCAGTGCGGTAAGACCGCCGCCCAGCAGCAGAGCGATGGCGATGGCGCCTTCGATGATGGCCCAGAACACGCGCTGCGGCTTGGGTGCGTCGACCTTGCCGCCGGCGGTGATCGAGTCGATGACCAGCGAACCGGAGTCCGAGGAGGTCACGAAGAACACGATGACCAGCACGATGCCGATGAAGGAAGTGATCGAGGCCAGCGGCAGCTCGCCGAGCATGGCGAACAGCTTGAGCTCGAGGGCGGCGTCCTGGACGCCCTGGAAACCATCGGTGATGTACTGCTCGATGGCGGTACCGCCGAAGGAGGTCATCCACAGCACCGATACCAGGGTCGGGACCAGCAGCACGGCGGTGAGGAACTCACGCACGGTGCGGCCACGGCTGACCCGAGCGATGAACATGCCGACGAACGGAGACCAGGAGATCCACCAGGCCCAGTAGAAGGCGGTCCAGCCCTGAACGAAGTTGGCGTCCTCGCGACCGAAGGGGTTGGACAGCGCCGGCAGCTCGGCCAGGTAGTGACCCAGGTTGGTGAAGAAGCCGGTGGCGATGGCCAGAGTCGGGCCCACCAGGATCACGAACGCCAGCAGCAGGAAGGCCAGCACCATGTTCACCTGGGACAGGCGCTGCACACCCTTGTCGACGCCAAGCATGATGGAACACAGCGCAACGGCGGTGATGCCGGCGATCAGCAGCACCATGGTGGTGTCGGTATTCGGCGTACCGAACAGCTCGTTCAGGCCGGCGGCGGCCTGGGAGGCACCGAGCCCCAGCGAGGTGGCCAGACCGAACAGGGTGGCAAATACCGCCAGGATGTCGATCAGGTGGCCCGGCCAGCCCCATACGCGCTCGCCCAGGATCGGGTAGAACACCGAGCGCATGGTCAGCGGCAGACCCTTGTTGAAGGCGAAGATGGCCAGTGACAGGCCGACGATGGCGTAGGCTGCCCAGGGGTGCAGACCCCAGTGGAAGATGGTCGCCGCCATGCCGAGATTGACCGCGGCTTGCTCGTCACCGGCGGCGGCGCCCAGCGGTGCCCAGTCGGTACGTATGCCGTTTTCGCCGACCGAGGTGCCACCCAGCGCGGTGGAGAAGTGGGTCATCGGCTCGGACACGCCATAGAACATCAGACCGATGCCCATGCCGGCGGCGAACAGCATGGCAAACCAGCCCATGTAACTATAGTCGGGTGTGGCCTCGGCGCCACCGATGCGGACCTTGCCCAGCGGGGTGAAGATCAGTACCAGCGACAGCAGCACGAAGATATTGCCGCCGAGCAGAAAGACCCAGGACAGGTTGCTGGTCAGCCAGCCGCGGACGCCGTTGAAGAACGGCTCGGCGCCGCTCTGAAAGGCCAGGGTCAGGATCACGAAGACCAGGATCAGCAGCGACGAGACGGTGAACACCTTGCCGTGCAGGTCCACGTCCACGCCGAAGGACTTGGTGACGATATTGTCCTGACCGATGACGTAATCGGTATCGATCAGGTTGGCTGGCCCATCCGGGGCCGGAATACCCTCGCTGCCGGTGTCGGCAGATGAAGGCTTGTGGTTGGGGTCTTTTTCCACGTGCGATCTCCCTTGCGTTTAAAAATGGTAACTGTGGCGTCACGCCATCGACTCGGAGTGGGGTCGCGGCTGGCTCGTCTGTCATCGATACCGTACGGTCCAGCCTGCCTGAAGTGTGGCCTGCCTGAGCCAGCTTGCCAGTTGTGCCGTCAACGGCATCTATTCCAAGGCCGCCCGGGCACGCCTGGGTCAGCTTGCCACGATCGTCCGAGACTCGAGGTTCTGCCGGCGACCGCTTGCACCGCGTGGGCGACGCAGGTGCTGGCCGCAACGACAGCAGGGGCGCCCCGTGGCACCCCTGACCATTGCCACAGCATCATGACGGTGGCGTGGCATCTATCGGGCTCAGGCCTCGCCGAGCCACTCCTTGACCACGTCCTGGTTGTCCTCGACCCACTTCTGGGCGTTTTCGTAGGGATCGGTGTCGTCTTCCTGATTCATCAGCATGACTTCACCCATCATTTCCGTGGTCCACTCGAAGTTCTCGAGGATGGCGTAGGCCTCCGGCATGTCCTCTTCGAGGCCCTGACGGACGATGGTGTGGATCTGTTCGGCACCACCGTAGACGCCCTGGGGGTCCTCGAGGTACTTGAGGTCCCAGCGGGCGAACATCCAGTGCGGGGTCCAGGTGGTGACCACGATCGGCTCGCCACGGTCGATGGCGCTTCCCAGTGCGGCGGTCATGGTGGCGCCGCTGCCGGTGCGCAGGTCCAGGTCGAGCTCGTAGGCGTCGACCACTTCCTCGGTCAGACGCATCAGGCCGGCACCGGGATCGATGCCGATGATCTCGCCGTTGAACTGGTCGGCGTGTTCATTGAGCTCATCAATCGAGTCGACCTCGGAATCTGCCGGGACCGCAAGGCCCAGCTTGGTGCCGTCGAGGTTGACGCCGGCATCGACCAGCTGGTCCTGGAGGCGCGCGTAGTAGTCCTCGTGGGTGGTCGGCAGCCAGCCCGCGAGCAGAGCGTCGGCGTCGCCGCTGGCGACGGACTGCCACATGGCCGCGGCAGACAGTGCGGAGGTCTCGACCTCGTAGCCGGCCTGTTCGAGCACAGCACGAACCACGTTGGTCGACGCCACGGTGGACGACCACTCGACGTAGGCCAGGTGCACGGAGCCCTTGTCCTGGGCGTGAACACTGGTGGCGGCGGCGCTGATGGCCAGGGCCAGACCGAGAGAACGAGTTGCCTTGGGTGACATGGTGCGACTCTCCTTGCGATAAGAGGTATTAGCGTGAAGCAGGCGACAGTGTCTTGCAAATGCCGCCCCGCGGGCTCCCCCGGCCGAGGGAGCCCGCGTCGAGCGTTTACTGCTTGCGCTCCTTGCGCAGGGACTGGGTCAGGCGATCCAGCAGCATCGCCAGGATGACCACCGCGATGCCGGCCTCGAAACCATCGCCCGGACGCAGTCGCTGGATGGCTCGCCAGACCTCACTGCCCAGGCCATCGGCGCCGATCATGGCGGCGATCACCACCATCGACAGGGCCAGCATGATGGTCTGGTTGATGCCGGCCATTACCGTGGGCAGCGACAGCGGCAGCTGCACCTTGACCAGCTTCTGGCCGCGGGTGGCGCCGTAGGCGTCGGCGGCTTCGATCAGCTCCACCGGTACCTGGCGGATGCCCAGGGTGGTGAAGCGGATGGCCGGCGGCATGGAAAAGATCACGGTGGCAAAGATCGCCGACACCGAGCCGATACCGAAGAACGGGATGGCCGGGATCAGGTAGACGAAGGCCGGCATGGTCTGCATGAAGTCCAGCACCGGCATGATCAGGCGATAGAGTCGATCTGACAGCGCCGCGGCGATGCCCACCGGCAAGGCGATGACCACCGCCACCAGAGTAGCGATGACGACCAGGGTCAGGGTCTCGATCATCGGGTCCCACAGATCGAGGTTCCAGATCAGGCCAAGGCCCAAGACCGCGCCGATGGCGAGCCTGGGGCTTGCCATCTTCCAGCACAGGCCGGCGATGATCAGCAGCAGGGCCCAGTCGGGCAGCCACATCAGGGCGTCATTGAGACCGTCGATACCGGTCTGGGTAATCCGCGAGATGCCGCGGGTGACGGCAGAGTATTCGGTGGTCAGCCAGCTCAGGCCGGTTTCGATCCAGTCACCGAGGGGAATGCGAGGAATCTCGATCGCCATTAGTGGTCTCCTGCCTGTGCCAGTTCATCCAGTACCGCGCCCTTGACCACCACGCCCAGCAGGCGTCGCTCGTCGTCGATGACGGCGATGGGGAAGCTCTTTTCGTTGAACAGCGCGAACAGATTGTGCAGCGGCTCGTCGGGCCCCACGGTGCGGAAGTCCTGGGTCATCACGCTATCCAGTCGATCCTGTCCGCTCTGGATGGCGCTGTTGGCGGCGTCGGCTTCGACCAGTCCCTTGAGCTTGCGATCGCGGCTGGTGACATAGATCGAGTCCATGGCGTTTTCTTTCATCTTGCGCAGTGCGGTACGCGGGCCGTCGTCCTCGCGGGCGGTCGCGCGCACCGGGCGCATGGCGCTCTCGGCGGTCAGCACCCGGGACATGTCGACGCCCTCGATGAAGCGCTCGACGTAGTCGTCGGCCGGCTTGGTCAGGATCTCCTCCGGCGTGCCGATCTGCACCACCTCACCGTCCTTGAGCAGGACGATGCGGTCACCGATGTTCAGCGCTTCGTCCAGGTCGTGGGTGATGAACACCGTGGTCTTCTTCATGCGGTGCTGGAGTTCCAGCAACTCCTGCTGCATATCCTTGCGGATCAGCGGGTCGAGCGCCGAGAAGGCCTCGTCCATCAGCAGCACGGTGGAGTCATTGGCCAGCGCCCGGGCCAGGCCGACACGCTGCTGCATGCCGCCGGACAGCTGATTGGGGTAGGCGTCTTCCCATCCGTTAAGCCCGACCTGGGTCAGGGCGTCACGGGCGGTCTTGGCGCGGGTGTCGGCGTCGATGCCGCGAATCTCCAGCCCGAATTCCGCGTTCTGCTGCACGGTACGGTGGGGGAACAGGGCAAAGTTCTGGAAGACCATCGAGAAGTGACGGCGGCGGCACTCCAGCAGTGCCTTGTCGGAGAGCTGCGGAATGTCCTCGCCGTCGATGATGATCTCGCCTTCGGTGGGCTCGATCAGCCGGTTGAGGCAGCGGATCAGGGTCGACTTGCCCGAGCCTGAGAGGCCCATGATCACCAGCAGTTCGCCTTCATGGACATCGAAGTCGATGTTCGACAGGCCCAGGGTCTGGCCGGTCTTGTCCAGGATTTCAGGACGCTTGAGCCCTTCATCGCGTAGCTTGAGTGCCTTCTTCGGCTGGTCGCCGAAGACCTTGCTCAGCCCGCGAACCTTGATCTTGACGGATCGGTTCTCGCTCATGGGTAGGGGTGCCTTGTTGGGTTGCGTAAACACGTCCAGCCGGTCGAACGATGAAGGTCGACGTCACGTGCATCCTGGCGTCGGCGTTCATCGTCCAGCGCTGGCGCGGCTGCGTCAGGGGCGGCACTCCTTGCCGCATCCCCACGGCTGAACAGCATGCCAGCTTTCACCGTTGAGGCGCAGAAAGGTGCAATACCCTAAAGGTCTTTGAAAGATCATTCAAATTCAGCATGGGCGCACGTTGACTGAATCGAGAAAGCCCCGATGGGTGCGGTATTGGGTAGAAGTGGGGGAGAAGCCCATGCCGGAACGGCATGGGCAAGGGGAGCTATTTCCCTGTCGCGCTTCCTGTCGCGGTCAGTATCGGCGCCGCTCAGCGTACCCGCGTCAGCCGGATCAGACGACCGGGATCGCTGTCGGTCAGCAGGTAGATGGCGCCGTCGGGGCCGAGCCGCACGTCGCGGATGCGGCCGACCTCGCCATCCAGCACCACCTCGCGCTCGATGATGCTGTCGCCCTCGAGGCGCAGGCGCAGCAGTCGCTCGCCGCGAAGCCCGCCCGCCAGCAGATCGCCCTGCCAGGCGGGAAATTCTTCACCGCTGACCACGGCGAGCCCGGACGGCGCAAAGCGTCCTTCGAACACATGCACCGGATCGCGCATGCCCGGGGCACTGTCGACGCCCAGCGGCAGGTTGGTGGCGTAGTCGCGTCCGCGGGTCACCTCGGGCCAGCCGTAGTTCTCGCCGGGCAGAATACGATTGAGTTCGTCGCCGGTGCGCGGGCCGTGCTCGGTCGACCACAGGGTGCCGTCGGCAGCCTGGGCAAGGCCTTGAGGGTTGCGGTGGCCGATCGAGTAGACCTCGGGGGCCGCGTCATCGTCGAAGCCCGGATTGTCCGGCGCGGGATCGCCGTCTGCGGTCAGCCTGAGCAGGCTGCCGGCGTGGTCTGCCGGGTCCTGGGCGCGGCCTTTGCTGACGCCGCGATCGCCGATGGTCAGCCACAGCAGGCCCTGGTCGTCGAACAGCAGGCGGCCACCATAGTGGCGGCCTGGCGTGGAAAAGCGATTCTGCACAAAAATTGGCGTTATCGCGCCCAGGGCGTCGTCCTCGAACCTGACCCGTGATACCGCCGTGGCGTCGTCCGAGTCGCCGTCCTTGCCGGGCTGCGCCCAGCTGAAGTAGAGCCAGTCGTGGGTGCCATCGCCGAATTGTGGATGCAGCGCCAGGTCAAAAAGCCCACCCTGGCCGCGATGTGAGACCTGGGGCAGGCCGTCGAGCCTCTGGACATCACCGTCATCCACCAGCGCCAGGGTCCCGGGCTGCTCGGCGACCAGCATGCGCCCATCGGGCAGAAAGGCCAGCGACCAGGGGGTGTCCAGCTCATCGGTGATCAGCTCGAGCGCGACCGGGTGATGAAGCCCCGGCACCTGCTCGGGCAACGACGCCGCCTGGGCGCCTGCAGGCAATGACAACGTCAGCAGGGCGAGGGAAAGGCTTCGCAACATGGAGACTCCGCACGGCAAGTATGGGTTTCCGGTGGCGGACCGCTTCCCAGTCCCGGGCACGCCGAGCGGCGATGGCGTGCCAGGTCGGCGGAGACGCTTTTCCTGCCAACGGCAACAAGCGTTACAGCAGCAGCGCCAGCAGCACCGGTAGATAGATCAAGGATAGCAGTGTGGAACAGAACACCAGGCTCGCCACATAGGCGGGCTCGCGCTGGGACTTCTGGGCAAACAGATAGTTGAACACCGCCACCGGCATGCTCATCTGCAGCACCAGGATCGCCAGTGCCATGGGGGGCAGGTCAAGCCAGATGCCTATGCCCCAGGCCACGCCCGCCGCCAGCGGGATGCGCAAGAGGCTGAACCAGACACCCGAGCGCAGGCTTCTGACCTGGATGCTGGCCAGCGACACCCCCAGGGTGATCAGCATCAGCGGCACGGTGAAGCCTGAAATCAGATCGACGCTGTTCTGCAGCCACAGCGGCAGTTCGGTGTCGGTGAACAACAGCGCGATGGAGATCAGGATGGCGTAGACCGTGGGCGTCTTGACCAGCGACTTCAGCGGATTGCCACGACTGGCCAGCATGGTGCCCAGGGTGAACTGGAACAGTGACACCGTCACCATCACCGTGATGCCGAAGGCGAAGCCAGCCTCGCCGAAGGCGTAGAGGATCACCGGTAGCCCCATGTTGCCGGTGTTGGGGTACATGGTGGGAGCCAGCAGTACCCGCCAGTCCTTGCGCAGTACCAGCGCCAGCACGAAGGCCAGCGCGGCCATGGCGCACAGCACCAGGGCGGCCGCCAGCATGGTGCGACCGAAGCTCGAGGCGTCGATCTCGGCACCCGCCAGCGAGGCGATCACCAACGCAGGCGTACCGATGTTGAACACCAGTTTGGTGACGAAGGCCACCGGATAGTCGAAACCGCGGCGGATCCAGAAGAATCCGAGACCGGCGCCGGTGATCACCGGCGCCATCACGGCAAAGAGTTGGGCAAACATGCGAGGATCTATCTCCTTATCGGTCGACACCCGGGGCCTTGGCACCCTGTCGGTCTGGAGTACGCTGCAGGCCAGCGACGCCGACGGCAGGCGCGGCTTGCCGGGCCTGTCGAGAGCGAGCGGCCTGGCGCTCCAGCGACATCGTCAAGCGCTCGATCAGACCCGCCATCAGCCGGTACTCGGCGCTGTCATCCGCCTGTCGTTCAAGCGTCTGCAGCAGCCGGTTGCCGTATTCACGAGCTCTATCTGGTGCGTGGCCTCTGGCGCTGGCGCCGTAGTCGTCGGCGAGGGCGGCGGCAAGGTCGTCAAGGGCGAGGTCGAGCGCGTCACTGCGCCCGCCCAGCCGTCGCCGCAGATTGAGGCTGGCGTAGCCGAGGTCCAGCCCCACCAGGCCCAGCGAAAATAGATAGCGGCGTTCTTCCGGGAGGCTGTCGTCGTGCTGGGCGAGCCTGAGTAGGCGGTCCGCCATGGTACCACCGAAGCGTGACTCGGCTTCATGCAGGCTACGCCGGTGAAGCCCGTGGAGGTCGTTCACCGTGGCGCTGACCAGCCGGTGCTTGCGAATGGTGGTGGGGAGTCCTGGCGCCAGGCGAAAGGCCATCACCACGGTGGAGAGCCCGAGCAGCAGGGCGATAGCGCGGCCGAGGAAGCCATCGATGGAAAAGTCCATGCCATTGCCGGGCATGGTCAGCAGGATGTTGCCGATGGTGAAGGCCAGGCAATAGCCCATCAAGCGGGGGTTGGCGGCGCCCAGCAGTCCCAGGAACAAGGGTGGCATGAACACCAGCGCGAGGGTGACGAAGTCATTGGCCTGGGCCAGCAGTACATGGCCGAACAGCAAGGCGCTGGGCACCGCCGCCAGCATGCCCTTGAGGAAGGTGGTGGCGACCGCTGCCGGATTGTCGCGGGTCGCGAAGAAGGCCGAGAACAGGGTGCCGACGAGCATCGCGATCTGACCATTGTCCCAGGCGGTGTAGCGCCAGACGATGGCCAGCAGGGCGAACACCAGTCCGGCTCGCAGTCCGTTGAGGGCGGCTTCCAGATGATCCCGGTGAAAGGCCAGCGCCGGCGCCTTGAGGCGGCGTTTGCCGGGGGTGTGGATCGCCTCCCGCGCATCGAGGATGACCAGAGCGTGGCCGAGGGCCTCGCGCAGGCCGAGATGGATGCGCCGTTGCAGCAGCGCCTCTGGTGACTCGGTAGTGCGTGTCGGCGCGGGGTCGCTGGTGATGGGCCCACTGGCGCTGCGCCCGCACCGGGCTGTGGTTTGGCCTGGGGTCTGGTCCGAGGCCAGGTCTGGGGCCTGGTCTGGGGCCGGGGCTGGGGCCGGGGCTATGCCCTCGTCCGAGTCTGCGGCCATGCACTGAAGGGCGCGATGCCTGAGCGCCTGCAGCCGCTGGCGGGCCTGGGCCACACCGCTGCCCTCGGCGCTGTGGCGCAGGTCACTGGCCATGTCCTCGATCAGGCGTCGGGTGGACGATGGCAGCTCGGCGCCGTGGGAGCGCAGCAGTTGCTGCAGCGCGTGGAGGATCGCCAGCAGGCGGGCGGTGCGCACCGTCAGCACATGGCTGGCGCGTAGCCGGCCGATGCCTTCCGGGCCTTCGTAGCGTGCCGCCTGACTGTCGGTTTCCAGCTGGGTCAGGGGTTGCAGACTGGCGGTCAGGGTGGCTTGCAGGGCAGCGATATCGGCGCTGTTGTCCAGGCGCAGGGCGCCGTGCAGGAAGGCCTGATTGACCACCTGATCGGCCAGGTCGGCGAGATGATCACGGACCTGAATCGGCCACAGCAAGGCGCTGACCAGGGTGGCGCAGATGGCCCCCAGCGCCAGCTCTGACAGGCGGGCCACGGCCACCGCGAACAGACCCGTGGGGGCGCTGGCGGTGATGACCACGATCAGCATGGCGGTGACGGCCGCCATGATGCAGCCGAAGGAAGCGTTGTTGCGGGTCACCGAGGCGGCGTAGGCGCACAGGATGATCCAGGCGGTCAGACAGACCAGTGCCGGTGTCGGCGACTGCACGAACAGCGACATGATGGCGATGCCGGCGAGGCAGCCGACGACGGTGCCGGTGATCTGGCTGATGCCTTTCTCCAGCACCATGCCGCTCATCGGGCGGATCTGCAGAAAGGCGGCGGAAATCAGCGCCCAATAGGGACGATCGAGGTCGCACCATAGGGCAATGTACAGCGCCAGGGCCATGGCCAGGGTGGCCTTGATGGCGAACTTGACCGCACTGGCCGGCGGCGTCAGGTAGGCCTGCCACCATACCGAAAAAGGCATCAGCGAGGCTCGGGCCGGACCCGCACCGTGGCGGTCATGCCGGCGCTCAGGTCGAGGTTCGTCGGCACCTCGTCGAGGGCGATGCGTACCGGGATGCGCTGGGCCAGGCGCACCCAGCTGAAGGTGGGCTCGACCTGGGGCAGCAGCTGGTCGTTGGGGGTGGCGTTGTCATTGGCGATGGCTCGTCCAATGCTGTCGACGTGGCCATCCAGCTCGAGGTTGCCGCTCATCAGAATGACCTTGGCCGGATCGCCCACGGCCAGGGCAGGGCGCTTGGTCTCCTCGAAGTAGGCGGTGACGTAGTAGGAATCCTCCACCACCAGCGCCATGACCGAGGTGCCCCGATTGACGTAGTTGCCCTGAGTGAGCTTGAGGTTGATCAGGTGCCCCGGGGCCGGGGCGGTGACCTCGGTGCGCTCCAGGTCCAGGCGGGCGCTGGTCAGGTCACTGCGGGCCTGGTTGAGGGCGGCGGCGGCGACATCGCGGTCACGATTGGCGCTTTCGCGATTCTCGGCGCTGATCGCCTGGCGGCTGAGTTGCTCTCGCCGCGACGCCTCGTGTTCCTTCAGTGCAAGCTCGGCCTCACGCTGGGCGACGATGGCAGAGGCCTTGGCCAGGGCGGCCTGGTAGCGAGCATCGTCGATACGAAACAGCACCTGGCCTTTTTCAACGTGGTCGTTGTCGTCGACCGCAAGGGCGATCACCCGGCCCGAGACGTCGGGTGCCACGGTGATGATGTCGGCGCCGACCCGGGCGTCACGGGTCCAGGGGCTGTACAGATAGTAGCGCCATAGCCACAGTCCGGCCGCCACGGCGGCGGCGACCACCGCCAGGGTGATCAGCACGCGCAGGGTCTTGCGCATTCAGACGCCTCCGCTGGCAAGCGCGCCCCACCAGGCGACCCCGGCGGTGCACAGAACGAAAAGAGAGGTGTCCAGCCACGCCTCGTACCACAGCCGAGAGGTGCCGCACAGGCGGTGCAGGGCGAAGCGTAGTACTGCGGCGAGCAGCAGTCCGATCAGGGCGTAGACCAGCAGTGGGCTGAAATAGATACCGCCAAGCGCGACTTCCTTGAGCGCCATGCTGGGCCTCCCCGGAATTCAACCGTGCGGTTGTGAATCGTGTAACCGAGACCAAGCGTAGCAAACATGCAAGCAAGGCGGGAGGGGCTCACCCCGCCTGACGGCGGTGCAGGGCGGTGGTCTCCAGGGCTCGCCAGGCGTCCGGCACGGCGTCGCGCAGATGGTCGAGCAGGGCGCTGACCTTGCGCGGCTGATGGCCGAAACCGTAAAGCAGGGTCACCGGCAGCGGTGCCAGCGACCAGTCTTCCAGGCAGCGCACCAGTTCGCCGGGGTGATGGCGTTCGCGGGCTTCGGTGGTCCACACCGGCAGGATGCCGAGCCCGCGTCCCCGGGCGATGGCGTCGATATGCAGCATCGACTGGTCGACGCGAAAGCGTGACGCCGGTGGCTGGAAGTGCACCGTGCCGCCGTGACGGTGGGACAGGGTGATGCCGCCCTGACTGTCGCCCATCAGGTCGATCCAGGCGTGATGGCCAAGGGCGTCGGGAGCCTCCGGGGTACCGTGCTTCGCCAGATAGTCCGGATGAGCGTAGATGCCGCGCTCCAGCGCGCCGAGGCGCTCCTGGCGCAGGTTGCCCTCGTCGGTCTCGCCAAGCCATACGCAGATGCCCTGGAAGTCGGGATCCCGTGGTGCCGTTTCGCCGGTACTCAGCGTCAGGCGTATCGCCGGATGACGTTCCAGAAAGGTCTCCATCACGCCGCCCAGCCAGCTTCGCGTCAGGGTGCGATGGGCTTCGACATGAAGCTCGCCGCTGACGTCCTCGCGCAGGCTGTCCAGGGTGCGCTGACCCTGTTCGGCGAGTTCCAGGATTTCCCGACTGATCACGTAGTAGCGCTGTCCGGCCTCGGTGGGCAGGAGCTGGTTGGCCTGACGCTTGAGCAGCGGTTGGCCCAGCCGCGACTCGAGCTGGCTGATTCGCCGGCTCAAGGTCGACTTCGCCAGACCCAGTTGGATGGCGCTCTGGGTCAGGCTTCCGGTCTCCATGACGCGGTTGAAGGCAAGCAGTTCGTCGAGATCTGGCATGGCATCACGCAAGCGGGAAGAGGGGCAACACGAACCGCCAGTATGCCACGGGATCGTGCGGATGAAAATCATTCTCCCTTGTGCTGGCGGCCTCTACCGCATGCCCAGCCGTGCACTTCCTGCGCGTGGAGCGACGCAAGCCGGGGGGCGAGCGAATCAGGCAGGCAAGACAGGCAAGACAGGCAAGACAGGCAAGACAGGCAAGACAGGCAAGACAGGCAAGGCAGGCAAGGCAGGCAAGGCAGGCAAGGCAGGTAGGCCAGACAGGCAAGCCAGCTTCGGGAGGGGGTTGCGAGAGTTGCAACGTCACGTTCACGAGCAATTGTGCAACTTTGATGGAAGAATCTAAATGATAAATATTCACATTCATTGTTATGCGCAGGTCGCCTCGACCCAGGGCGGCGGTCCTGAAACGCCAGCCATTGCGCGTGCCACCGGGTGGCTTGCCACCCCTTTTCGGAGTCATGAAGAAGATGTTGCCTCAGCGCTTGTCAGCTCAACCTCTGTCATCTCGCAGCCTGTCTGCTCGTTGCCTGTCGCTTCACCCTCTGTCGCTGCACCCTCTATCGCTTCACATTCGCCGCCTGGCGGCGGGGCTGTCGGGGATCGCCCTGTGTGGCGCAGTGCCGGCGTTCGGCGCCGAAGACATGGCGCTTGATGACGTGGTGGTCACCGCCTCAGGCTTCGATCAGAGCGTGGCCGATGCGCCGGCCTCGATCAGCGTGGTGACCCGGGAGGATCTGGAAAAGCGCTACTACCAGGACGTCACCGACGCCCTACGTGACGTGCCCGGGGTGATCGTCACCGGCGGCGGCGGTGGCGACAACGGTTACGACATCAGCATGCGCGGCATGCCCGCGGAGTACACCCTGCTGCTGATCGACGGGCGCCGTGTCAGTACTCGTGAGACCCGCCCCAACGGCAGCGCCGGCTTCGAGCAGGACTGGCTGCCGCCACTGCAGGCCATCGAGCGCATCGAGGTGGTGCGTGGCCCCATGGCCACTCTTTACGGCTCCGATGCCATCGGTGGGGTGATCAACGTCATCACCCGCAAGGTGGCCGATGAGTGGCACGGCAACCTGCAGCTCGACACCATGCTGCAGGAAGACAGCGCGTCCGGCGACAGCCGTCAGGCCAACTTCTATACCTCTGGTCCGCTGGTCGAGGGGCTGGCCGGGCTGACCCTCTACGGCCGTGCGACC
The DNA here is from genome assembly GCF_003056325.1 of Halomonas sp. BN3-1. NCBI lineage: Bacteria > Pseudomonadati > Pseudomonadota > Gammaproteobacteria > Oceanospirillales > Halomonadaceae > Halomonas > Halomonas sp. BN3-1. The sequence continues at coordinate 223,087 of NZ_PYVV01000003.1, forward strand.
CAGCGCGATGAAGACAATATCCTCTATGGCTACGAGGACAAGCAGGTCCAGAGCCTGACCGCGAGGTTGTCGCTGACACCCAGCGTCAACCACGACCTGGCGCTGGAGGCCAGTCGTACCGAGCAGCAGCGCGAGGCGCTGGTGGGCAACAGCGTCGATCCGGACGGTTGTCGTGGCGGCTGTGAGGACAGCTTCGACGACTACACCCAGGAGTACGTCGCCCTGACCCATACCGGGCGTTTCTCCTTCGGCACCAGCGAGACCTATGTCCAGCGCGAGGTGTCCGAGAACGAGAGCCGCGAGATGGAGATCACCAACACCAACGCCAAGTCGAGCCTGGTGGTGCCGCTCGGTGCCCATATCGTCACCGTCGGCGCAAGCTTCGAGGAAGAGGAGCTGGACGATCGTACCTCGAACCAGATCTCGGATCTCACCAATGTCCGCAACAGCCAATGGGCGCTGTTCGCCGAGGACGAATGGATGCTGCTCGACGACTGGTCGCTGACCGGTGGCGTGCGCATGGATCATGACGAGAACTACGGCTCCGAGATCAGCCCACGGCTTTACAGTGTGTGGCACATGACCCAGGACTGGACCCTCAAGGGTGGCGTGTCCACCGGCTATCGCTCGCCGGACCTCAGGGAAATCACCCCGGACTGGGGCCAGGTCAGCCGCGGCGGTGACGTTTACGGCAACCCGGATCTCGAGCCGGAGACCTCGCTCAACAAGGAGCTGGGCCTTCTCTATAACGGGGCTGGCGGGTTGTCGGCCAGCGCCACGCTGTTCCATAACGACTTCGACGACAAGATCACGCGGATCGAGTGCCCGGCCGACGTCTGTACCGACGGCCCCAACCAGTTCGGCAGCAACCCCACCTATCGGGTCAACGTCGACGAAGCGGTCACCCAGGGGGTGGAGCTGTCGCTGTCGACGCCGCTTGGCGACTCGCTCGAGCTGTCGGCGAGCTACACCTACACCGACTCCGAGCAGAAGAGTGGCGAGTACGAGGGCGAGCCTCTGACTCAGCTGCCGGAGCACGAGTTCTCGGCCAGTCTCGACTGGGAGATCAACGATCGCCTGTCCCAGTGGACCCGGGTCACCTACCGTGGCGACGAGAGTCAGCCCACCACCGGCCCGTCCCAGAGTGAAATCGTCGCGCCGGACTACACCTTCGTCGACACCGGCCTCGGCTATCAGTTGACCGACGCCGCCCGCGTCAACGTCGGCATCTACAACCTGTTCGATGAAGACATCGACTACGACGAGTATGGCTACGTCGAGGATGGCCGCCGGCTGTGGCTGGGGCTGAACGTCGATTTCTGATCCCTGAGGGGCCAAGGGAAAGAAAGAGAATGCCTGTCCGCCATGATCGAACGCATCGTTGCGCGAGCTTGGACGAGAAGGGCAGGTATTCTCAAACGAGATTGATTACTATAAGCGTCAATAGTGATGCCCCGCCCCATTGCGGGGGAACCGACAAGGAAGATGAGCATGCGTGGAATGTCACCCCTGGCCCGAGGCGCCGTCGCGCTGGGCCAGAAAGTAGGCCCGGGGATTGGCCTGGCACTCGGACTCAGCCTGGTCACCCTGGGGGTGGCCAGCGCCCAGGAGGAACCTCGCGTCCTCGACACCGCCTTCGGTGAGGTCGAGATCCAGGGCCAGCCCGAGCGGGTTGTCACGCTCTACGAAGGGGCACTGGACACCTCCCTGACCGCCGGGGTGACGCCGCTTGGCGCGGTGGCGACCCGCGCCGCCGAGGACGTAGCCGACTACCTGAAGGATGAGGTGCCCGACATCCAGATCGTGGGCACCGCCGGCGAGGTCAATGTAGAGGCGGTTGTCGGGCTCGAGCCGGACCTGATCCTGGCTTCCTCGCGACTGTCCGAGGATACCTACGCGCTGCTGTCGCAGCTTGCCCCCACCGTGGTACCGGCGACCGAGGGCTTCGCCCCCGAGGCCTGGAAGGACGAGGCGCGGCTGTTCGGCAGGGCGCTGGGCCACGAAGGCGAGATCGATCGCGCCATCGAGACGGCCGAAGCGCGCGCCGCCGAGCTCGCTACTACCTTCGAGGCACAGACGTCCCAGGACAACGCCTTCCTGATTCGCTGGATGCCCCAGGGGCCGCTGGTGATGTCCACCGAGCTTTTCACCACTGGCCTGCTCGCCGCCGCCGGCCTCGACGTCCAGGACGATCAGCTGGTGCCGCAGGGACGGCCCCACAGCGACCCGCTGAGCCTGGAGGCGCTGTCCCGGGTCGACGGTGACTGGCTGTTTGTCGCGACCCTGGACGCCAACGGGGCCGAGGCGCTGGATCAGGCGATGCAGAGCGACGCCTTCAAGCGTCTGGCGGTGGTCGGCAACGACCGTGTGGTGGCGGTGGACGGCCAGTTGTGGACCAGTGCCAGCGGTCCCATCGCTGCCCAGGCGGTGCTCGATGACATCGAGCAGGCCCTGGAGGGCGTCGTGACACCGTGAGTGCAGAGCGCAGCTTACCCGCAGGAATCCTGTTCGGCCTTGTCGTTCTGCTTGGGCTCGCCATCATGGCGAGCCTTGTCGTGGGTGCCGGGGAGATCGGCCCGGTGCCGTCGTTTCAGGCGCTGCTGGGCCTGGGCAGCGAGGAGGCACGCTTCGTGGTGTGGGACCTGAGGCTGCCGCGGACCCTGGTCGGCCTGGTGGTCGGGGTGGCGCTGGGCGTCTCCGGCACCCTGCTGCAGTCGATCACCCGCAATCCCCTGGCTGAGCCGGGCCTGCTCGGCGTCAGCGCCGGCGCCGCCTTTGCCGTCGCGCTGATGTTGCTGCTGGGTGGCAGCCTGCTGGAGCTGCGCATCGGCGTGGCCCAGCTGGGGGCCTTGCTCGGCTGTCTGTGCGTGCTCGGGGTCAGCCGCATCCGTGGGCTCGGCGCCGATCCGGTGCGCCTGGTGCTGGCGGGGGCGGCCTTTTCGGGGCTGCTTGGCGCGATGACCTCGTTGATCCTGATCACCGACCGGCGCGCCGCCGACGAGATTCGTTTCTGGGTGGTGGGTAGCCTGTCGGGACGGCGGCTCGACGACCTGCTGGCGGTACTGCCAAGCATGGCGCTGGCGGCGCTGGTGCTGGTGATGGTGGTGCGGCCGCTGGCCAGCCTGGCGCTGGGCGAGCGCGCCAGCGCCGGTCTCGGTCACCATCCGGGGCGACTGCGGCTATTGGCCATCCTGATCGTCGCCCTGCTGGTGGGCGGGGCCACCGCCATCGCCGGGCCGATCGCCTTCGTCGGCCTGGTGGTGCCCTTTATCGCCCGTGCCATCGCCGGCCCGGAGCTGCGTCGCACCCTGTGGCTGTGCCTGCCGCTGGGGCCTCTGCTGGTGCTGACCGCCGACGTGATCTCGCGCCGCCTGGTGGCGCCCTCGGAGATGCCGCTGGGGGTGCTGACCGCGCTATGCGGGGCGCCGGTGCTGATCAGCGTCGTTCGCGCCCGCCGTCTGCCGAGCCTGTGACTATGCTGGATGATCGTTGCTTGTCTGCCGCCGCCACCCGCTCGTCGGATGAATATCGCGACTGTCACGGCCGCCGCGATGCCAGCGCTACCCCCGACGGCATGTGGCTGCTGCGCAGTGGGCGGTTCAGCCTGCTGGTCGATCGACGCCAGCTTTTCGGCGCCCTGTTGCTCGCTGTCTTGCTGGTCGGGGCGAGCCTGGCCTATCTGTGCCTCGGCGAGAAACCGCTGTCGCCGGGTAAAATCTGGGCGGTCATCAATGGACAGGGCGCGATGCTCGATACCTTCGTGGTGGAACAGTTACGCCTGCCACGGCTGTTGGCGGCGCTTGCCAGCGGCGCCGCCTTCGGGCTGTCGGGCTGCCTGATGCAGACGCTGGCGCGCAACCGTCTGGCCACGCCCGGCATCATCGGCATCGACAACGGTGCCACCGCCTTTGCGGTGGCCTCGGTGGTGGGGATGGGCTTGAGCCTGGCGCCTTCTGCCATGGCGTTGACCGGGGCAGCCACCGCAGCGGCCCTGACTTTCGGTCTGGCCGCCGGGGGCGGTGCCAAGGGCTATCGCTTTATCGTCGCCGGCATCGGCGTCGGGGCGATCTTCGCCGCGGTGACCCAGCTGATACTGTCGCGTGCCGCCATCGATGCGGCCAACGCCGCCTACCCCTGGACCGTGGGCACCCTGAACTCACGGCCGGCCGGAGCCGTCGTCGTTCTCGCCATCGGTCTTGCGCTGCTCACCCCGGTGGCGCTGTGGCTGTCGCGCTCGCTTAGCCTGATGCGTTTCAGCGACGCCGTGGCACTCGGCCTGGGAACGCCGCTCAGGCGTCGCAGGCTGCAGGTACTGGTGGTATCGGTGGCGTTGACGGCGCTGGCGGTATCGGTGGCGGGGCCGGTCGGCATGGTGGGGCTTTTGGGTCCGGAAATCGCGCGCCATCTGTGCGGCAACCGTCAGGTCCCGCTGACCGGTGCGGCCCTGGCCGGGGCGGCGGTGATGGTGCTGGCCGACCTGGCGGGACGATTGATGCTGGCGCCGCTGGAGCTGCCGGTGGGCATCGTCACCGCCGTGGTCGGTGGCCCCTGGCTTCTGTGGATACTGATTCGCCGCTGAATTCATATTGACCCGCTCCCGGGCCAATGGTGGCCGGGGGCGCTTGTGCAAGGGGACCTTGATGTCACTGACGCTGTCTTCACGATCCGATGGAATTCCCCGGGCCGAGGTGGCTTCGCACCCGGATTCGGGCCAGCAGCGGGACACCGCAGTGCCGCATCCCTATGTGGTCGAGGATCTGGTGCTCTGCCACGGCCGTCACAAGGTCATCGATGGTCTCGACCTGACGATCCCGCGGGGCAAGCTCACCGCCATCGTCGGCCCCAACGGCTGCGGCAAGTCGACGCTGCTGGCCGGGCTGTCCCGCCTGCATGCACCAAGTGGCGGGCGCGTCTGGCTCGAAGGCCAGGACCTCAAGCGGTTTGCGGCGCGCAAGCTGGCCCGCTGCATCGCCCTGTTGCCCCAGGAAGCGTCGGCCCCGGAGGGGCTGAGCGTCAGCGACCTGATTCGCTTCGGGCGCCAGCCCCACCAGGCCTGGTATCGCCAGTGGAGCGAGGAGGACCAGGCGGTGGTGGCGCGCGCCATCGCCGCGGCGGGGCTTGAGGACCTGGCCGAACGCGCCCTCGATACCCTGTCCGGCGGTCAGCGCCAGCGCGCCTGGATCGCCATGACCATCGCCCAGCAGACACCGATCATTCTGCTCGACGAGCCCACCTCGGCGCTGGATCTGGGTCACCAGCTGGAGGTCTTCGAACTGCTGCATCGGCTGGTGGAGCGAGGGCGTACGGTGATCATGGTGGTCCACGATCTTTCCAGCGCCTGCCGCTACGCCGATCACCTGGTCGCCATGCGCGATGGGCGCCTGGTGGCAGAGGGCGAGCCGGAAAAGGTGGTGACGCCGGCACTGGTCAGGCAACTCTACGACGTGGACTGCTCGCTGGTGGAAGACCCGCTGACCGGCAAGCCATTGCTGGCAGGGCTTAGTCGGAGGGCCTAGGGCTTGTCTGAAAAGTGCCTGCGCTCGGTAATACGGCGTTAAAAATCGGATCAACATGCTCATTTACACCCCGTAAACTGCGCTGTCTCACCGATTTTTGCCTTGTCTAACCTTCGCTCGTCGACTTTTCGGACAGCGCCTAGTTGGCGCGAGGCCTAGTCGCCAGGTCTTGGTCGGCAGGGCCTGGTTGGCGCGAGGCATAGTCGGCGCGAGGAATAGTCGGCGGCGGGTCATGGTTGGCGGGGCCGAACGGAAATGCAGGCCTTGAGGGAAGCGAATTCGGGGAGCCAGACGCAACACACCCGGCGCGAAGGCCGGGTGTGTTCTCTGGCTGACGGGCGCTGCCCGTCAGCTTCGGATCGCTCTTAGTTGGTAGCGTCCTGAGCGGCGTCCTGGGCATTGTCGCCCGCGCCTTCGATGGCGTTGCCAGCGCTGGTCAGAGCGTTGGCGGTAGCAGACTTGGTGGTCTGCCAGGCGCTCTGGGCGCCTTCCTTGGTGTCCATCCAGGCCTGCTGAACGCTGGACTTGGTCTGGTTCCACCAGGTGTCGGTGTATTCGGGCAGCTGGGACACCTCGTCCTGAGTCATGTCCAGATGAACGCTGTACTCGATGTTGTCGAGGCTGTCGCCGTTGGCAGTCTGCACGGTGAAGTTGCCGGTTTCGACCACATACTCGCTGCCGCCGAGGTCAAGCAGGTCGCCCGCTTCGACGACGATGGCGCGGACCTTCATGTCATTGTCGAGAAGGATGTCCTCGACTTCGCCCACTTCATCCTCGCTCGAACCCTTGGCGAAAACGTCGGCGTCCATCAGCTCATCGGCGGAGTAGAGGCCCTGAGCCTGCTGCTGGTTACCGGCGCCATTATTCTGAGCGGTGTTCTGCTCGGCGAAGGCGTTGGTGCCCACGGCCATGGTGCCGGCGAAGACGGTGCTTGCGATAGCGGTAGTCAGCAGATTCTTGCGGATCATTCCATTTCTCCTTCTCGCGGATGGTTCCAGCGATGTCATCGGTCGCAGCGGGTTCCTGTGCTGCGACTTGCGATGTTGCACGAATCATTGTGGAGGTTATGTACAAGATTTCAAGCCAGTCTTGTGAAAGAAACATGCAAGGCTCTGTTGCCTATCGATGACGCCACCACAGAGCTTGTTTCAAACGTGCTCGAGAGAGCCGACCTGGCGCTATTTCAGGGATGGTCCCTGTTTGAAAAGTCAGGTGCGCATGCGGCTTTCCATGGTGTGTTGCCTCTGGGACAATACCGGCCCCTTGTCCGCATTATCATGGCCAGGGCGACGATCGACACCGTATAAGCGGTGCGAAAGCGCCGTCTGGCCCGCCCCTCGAGGTCCTGTTTCGTGGAATTGTTGAGCGTCGTCTTTCGTCATTATCGCTGGCCCTTTATCGGCGTCATGCTGCTGAGCCTTGCCAGTGCCGGACTGGGTATCGGCGCCATCGCCTTTATCAACCGCCGCTTGATCGAGGTGTCCGGAGATGCGCTCGGCGTGCTGCCGCAGTTTCTCGGGGTGATCGTGGCATTGCTGGCCGTGACTCTGGCCTCTCAGCTGGCCTTGACCACTCTGGGTCATCATTTTGTCTATGGCCTGAGAGGCCGTCTGGTCAAGCAGATCCTCGATACCGATATCGAGCGCCTCGAACGCCTGGGCAGCGCCGAATTACTGGCCAGTCTGTCCAGCGATATCCGCAATATCACCATCGCTTTCGTACGCCTGCCCGAGCTGGTTCAGGGCATCGTGCTGACGCTGGGCTCGGCGTTGTATCTCGGCTGGCTGTCCCCCGGACTGCTGTTGGTCACCGCGCTGTGGGTCACGCTGACCATGGCAGGAGGGGCCTGGCTGGTAGGGCGGGTCTACCGCCATCTGGCCCAGGTTCGTGCGACCGAAGATTCGCTCTATCGCGACTATCAGGCGGTCATCGATGGACGCAAGGAACTGGCGCTCAATCGCGCCCGGGCGAGAGCCCTGTTCGAGGAGACCTATGATCGTGATGCCCGCCGCTATCGTCACCACGTCATCCGCGCCGACACCTATCACCTGAGCGCGGTCAATGTCTCCAATATCATGATGCTCGGCGCCATCGGGGTGGTGTTCTATCTGGCCAATGGGCTTGGCTGGGCCACCACCGAGGTGGCGGCAACCTTCTCGTTGACCTTGTTGTTCCTGCGCACCCCGCTGATCTCGGCGGTGGGCGCACTGCCGACGCTGCTAAGCGCCCAGGTGGCCTTCGACAAACTGCGTGGACTCGATCTGGCCGAGGCCAAGGGCGACTTCGGCGTGCAGGAGGCAGATGGCGAGCGTTGGCAGCGGTTGCACCTTGAAGGCGTGGCCTTTCGCTACCCCGAGCCCGCTAAAGCGGCCGACGAAGAAGACGGGGCAGGGCGAGCGTCGAAAGGCCCGGGCTTCGCCGTGGGGCCGCTGGACCTGACCCTGCGGCGTGGCGAGCTGGTATTTCTGATCGGCGGCAACGGCAGCGGCAAGTCGACCCTGGCGAAGCTGCTGACCGGTCTCTACCGGCCCCACCAGGGGCGTCTCTTGATCGACGACCAGGAGGTGGGGGCCAATGAGCTGGGCGCCTATCGCCAGCGCTTTTCCGCGGTGTATACCGACTTCCACCAGTTCGACACCCTGATAGGCCCTGGCGGTGACAAGGCCGACCCCGCGCTGGTCGAGGACTGGCTCGAGTACCTGGCGATGCGCGAGAAGCTTCACTTCGACGGCCAGCGGGTCACCAACCCGGAGCTGTCCCAGGGGCAGCGCAAGCGGCTGGCACTGTTGATGGCGGTGGCCGAGGAGCGAGATATCCTGCTGCTCGACGAATGGGCCGCCGACCAGGACCCGCAGTTCCGACGGGTGTTCTATCGTGAGCTACTGCCGCGACTCAAGGACATGGGCAAGACGGTGTTCGCCATCAGCCACGACGACCACTACTTTCAGCACGCCGACCGGTTGTTCGAGATGCGCTCGGGGCAGCTTGTCGAACTCACCGGGTCCAGCCGCGAGGCTGCCAGTCGTGACGCCGTGGCCCGGCTCGATCCGCTGTAGGGCGATTCGCTCAGCCGGTAGAGCGCTCTCGCCACCATCCAGCGATTCGTTCACAACCCCTGCCTGACATCCTTGGGCCCCGTCCATGGCTGGCTCGGGCCTTCGCCTGCCTGCGGTTGACGGGACGCTCTGGTGTCGCTGATGGCGCGAGGTGGTTTCGCAGTCCTTGATCGACATCGGCCTTTGGCGGGATTTCTGTAAATGAAAGCTGGTCTTGATTGCGTGTAAAAATGAAAACAATTAGCATATCGAGCATGTTTCACGAACGTTCAACGTCGTTCGTTGTCGTCTTCGATGCGCTCCGAGGCCTACCGCATGCAACCCGCCAGTCCCCGTCCATCCGCCAGCCCACGGTTCACTGACTTCCTGCCCGGTAGTCCTGTCTCCCGTCGCCCGCTTGCCATCGCCGTGCGCCTCGCGCTGGGGCTGGCCCCGCTTGCCGGGGCGGGGATGGCGTTTGCCCAGGAGGAGGCGGTCACCGAGGTGACGAGCGACACCATGGTGGTGAGCACCTCGGCGCTGAAGGTCGAGACCCCGGTGCTCGAGACGCCTCGTGCTACCTCCCAGGTCTCCCGCGAGGAACTCGATAACCGCCAGGTCAACAAGTACGACGAGGTGCTGCGCTACCGCAGCGGTGTGGTATCCCAGCCGTTCGGCCAGGACAACAAGGCCGAGTGGTTCTATATTCGCGGCTTCAATGGCGAGGACTCACTGTACCAGGATGGCCTGCGTCAGTTTCGTGAGGGCGGCTACTTCTGGTGGAGCACCGAGACCTTCGGCCTCGAGAGCGTCGAACTGCTCAAGGGGCCGGCCTCGATCCTCTATGGCGAGGCGCCTCCCGGGGGTGTCATCAACGCCATCAGCAAGCGTCCCACCGACGAGCCTCAGGGGCTGATCGAATTGCAATACGGCAGCGACGACCACGAGCAGGTGGGCGTCGACGTCTCGGGGCCTGTGGCAGGGCGCGATGATGTGCGCTATCGCATGGTCGGACTGTTCCGCGAGAATGATGGCCAGATCGAGGACACCGACAATCAGCGGGTCTATCTGGCGCCGAGCCTGGAGCTCGATCTGTCGCAGGATACCAGCGTCACCTTCCTGGCCAGCTACCTGAAGGACCACGGCACGCCTACCAACGGCTTCAAGCTGCCCTACGGCACCGTGGATAACACCCCCTTCGGCAAGCTCGACCCCGAGGACAACCTGGGAGAGCCGGACTACGAGCGCCAGGAACACGAGCAGTGGGCGCTGGGCTACGAACTGTCCCACCGTCTCGACGATACCTGGGACATCGAGCAGAACTTCCGCTACAGCCACCTGGACCTGCTCGAGCGCGACGTCTATGTGTCCTACCTGCTGGACGACCGCAACGCCCAGCGCGGCCTGACCTATCGCGACGGCGACTTCGACGCGGTCACGGTGGATACCCGCGCCATCGGCCGCTGGTACAGCGATCGCACCGAGAACACCCTGCTGGTCGGCGTCGACTACCAGGATCTGGATATCGACTACGACAACTACGACGACTTCGCCTTCGGTTCGCCTTTCGACATCTTCGATCCGGAGTACGGAAACTTTACCCCGAGTTCCAGAAACGGAACCGATCACGAGGAAGGCAAGGAACAGCTCGGCTTCTATGCCCAGAACCAGCTTCGCCTGGATGACCGCTGGATCTTCCTGGCCGGCCTGCGTCATGACAGCGTGGACGTGACCAACCGCATCGATGGTGAGGATAACGGTGGCGGCAGCGAGGACGAGACCACCTTCTCCGGTGGCGTGATGTACCTGGGTGACTACGGCATCTCGCCCTACTTGAGCTACAGCGAGTCCTTCTCACCGCAGATCGGCACCGATCCGGATGGTCGCGCCTATCGTCCCAGCGAGGGCGAGCAGTGGGAAGTCGGCGTCAAGTATGCCCCGGACTGGCTGGATGGCTATATCACTGCTGCCGTGTTCGACCTCGAGGAAAGCGATACCCTCTATACCAGTGGTGAGTCGGCCAACCGCCAGGGCGGTGAGCGCGAGTCTCAGGGTTTCGAGATCGAGGGGGTGGGCTATGTCACCGACGACCTCAAGGTCACCGCCGCCTACACCTATACCGACGTACGCGTCGATATCAGTCGTGAGGAGCGCGACCTGCGCGCCGGCCTGATCCCGCGTAACCAGGCCTCGTTGTGGTTGGACTATGCGGTCCCCGGCGCCTTGCACGGTCTGAACCTGGGGGGCGGTGTGCGCTATGTGGGCGAGACCAAGGACAGCCCGCGCTACTCTGATGCCACGGTGGACTCCTACACCCTGTGGGACGCCAAGGTCAGCTATGACATCACGCCCCAGTGGACCGCCCAGGTCAACGTCAACAACCTGACCGACGAAGAGTACGTTTCAGGCTGCGAATACTGGTGCTACTACGGCGAGGAGCGCAGCGTGGTCGGCAGCATCAAGTACCGCTTCTGATCCAGTGGCGGGCTTCCAGCCCCGCTGATCAACTCTCTGAATCGAGACGCCCGACCGGTTTTCCTGGTCGGGCGTCTTGGCATGGAGGCTGCCGGTAGAAGGGCTGCGGGCCTAGGCGGGGCGAGTGCTATCGCTATTCCTATCTTTCTATAGCCATATCTCTCTATCTTTCTATCTTTCTATCTCTCTATCTCTCTAGCCCAGGCCCCGGCCGCCCTCCGTCGTTACCCCGGCCCGGGCCAGGCGCTCGTCGTCGGCGACGTCGCTAAAGCGCTCGAGCAACAGCTTGAGTTTTGGGGTGATCCAGCGTTCGCAGAAGGGCCGCGACGGGTCACTGTAGAAGTAGTCCTGGTAGTCCTCCTTCGAGGCGCGAAAGTCCACCAGCGGCAGTACTCGGGTGAGAAGGGGCGCGTCGAAGTCATCCTGCAACTGGGCCAGGGTGTCTCGAGCAGAAGCTGCCTGAGACTCGGTCAGCACATAGACCGCCGAGCGATAGCGGTCGCGGCGCTGGTGGTCTGCGGTGGCCCGGTGGGTGTAAAGGTGGATCTCGATCAGCACGTCCAGGGGCAGGCGAGAGGGGTCATAGTCCACCACCACGGCTTCATGAAAGTCCGAGTGCTCGCCGTCGGCGGCGACCCAGCCCTGGTGGACGGATTCGACCCCGCGCAGCGACTGATAGACCGCCTCCAGGCACCAGTAGCAGCTACCGCCGAGGGCCAGGCGGGCGAGGGAAGGGCGGAGCAGGGGCAGGCTGTCGTGCATCGGGATTCTCTCGTTGGCGGAGCGGCTTTGTCACCGAAGACGCCTTTAGCTTACAACTTTCGCAACCCCCACATGAAGTAGCTGCCGCCGATCAGCGAGGCGACCAGGCCTGCCGGGATCTCTTGGGGAAACAGCAGCTGGCGGCCGACCCAGTCGGCCAGCACCATCAGCAGCGCCCCGATCAGCGCCGCCCCGGCCAGGTGCGCGCGAGCCCGGGACAGCCCCATCAGACGCGCCATATGAGGCGCCAGCAGGCCGACAAAGGACAACGGACCGACGATCAGAGTGGCCACCGCAGTCAGTATCGCCACCGTCGCCAGCAGGCCCAGGCGGGCACGCTCGACGTGGATCCCGAGTGCCTTGGCGGTGGCAGCGCCCAGCGGCAGGATATCCAGCCAGCGAGTCAGGGCCTGGGCGGCGACGGCGGCCAGCGCCCCGATACCTAGTACCACCAGCGCCGAGACCGGGTCGACGTAGTAGGTCGACCCTGACAGCCAGGCGATGACCTGCTGGCCACGTGGGTCTCCGCCGGCCAGCACGATGGAGCGCACCGCGTCGAACAGCGCGGTGATCGCCACGCCGCTGAGCAGCAGGCGTTCTGGTTGGAAGCCGCTGGCGCGATTGAGCGCCACCAGCACGCCGAGCACGACCAGCGCGCCGACGGTGCCGGCGCCCACCAGCGTCAGGTTGCTCGGCGCTGGCACCAGGAAGATGGTGAGAATCAGCGCAATCGCCGCACCACCGCTGATGCCCAGCAGTTCCGGGCTCGCCATGGGGTTGGCGGTGACTCGCTGGATCAGGGTGCCGGCGATGGCCAGCAGGGCGCCGCTACCGGCGGCGGCGAAGATGCGCGGCCAGCGCCAGTCGAGAACGTCACCGTCGAGGCTCGACGACCAGCCGCTGTTGGACTGGCCGATCAGAATGCCGGCCAGGGCCGCCAGGGCCAGCAGCACGGCGAGCACCAGCAGCAGGCGCCCTGGTGCCTCGGCACGCAGGGCCTGCGGGTTCGAGCTGGGCGGTGGACGCCGGGCGGTCAGGCGCAGGCGCGGGATCAGCCACAGCAGCAGCGGTGCCCCCAGGGCGGCGGTGGTCGCCCCGGTGGGCAGCAGGGTAGGCAGGGCGTCGACGCCGCCCTGGAGCACCAGGTCGGTGATCGCCAGCAGCAGCGCGCCGAACGCGATCGACCAACCCAGCCGCGCCGGCAGACGCCGGGCGCCGGCCATGCGCGCGATATTGGGCGCCGCCAGGCCGATAAAGCCGATGATGCCGACCACCGCCACCACACAGCCGGTGATGAAGACCGCGAGCCCCAGCCCGCCCAGGCGCAGCCACTTGAGCGAGACGCCGAGGCTGCGTGCGCTGGCGTCATCCAGTTCCAGCAGCGCCAGCGGGCGCAGCAGCCAGATGGCCAGGGCGCCGGCGATCGCCAGACGCGGCAACAGGTAAAGCGCGCCGTCCCAGCCGTTCTGGGCCAGCGAGCCGGCGCCCCACACCAGCACCCCCTTGAGCGCCTCCTGGTTGAACAGCAACAGCACCACCGCCAGGGCGCCGAAGTAGAGGTTGACCACCAGGCCGCCGAGTACCACGACGCCGGGTGACAGGCCGCGGCGCCAGCCGAGGGCGAACACCAGACCCATGGCCAGGCCACCGCCGGCCAGCGCCACCCACTCGCGGCCCAGCACCAGCAGGCCAGGCGCCATCAGGGTGGCGACCATCAGTGCCAGGTTGGCGCCGCTGGCCACCCCCAGGGTAGTGGGGGCGGCCAGTGGATTGCGCAGCACCTGCTGCATCAGCACCCCGGCCAGCCCCAGGGCGCCGCCGGCGCTCAGCGACATCACCAGGCGCGGCCACCAGCTATAGTGCAGCACCAGCGTATTCGGGTCTGACGGGGCGGTGGCGCCGAGCGCCCCTGAATCGGTCAGGGCAGCAAGCGCCGCCTGTGGGCCGCCCAGCTCGGCCAGGGAGTAGAAGGCGGCCAGCGTGCAGGCCACCGCCAGCACCAGGCCGGTGATGCCCAGCGCGGTGGTACGGCGGGCGCGGGATTCAGCGGCGAGCATCGGTATTTCCTTGTGCCTGATCCGGTGTGGTGGCCTGTTCGCTGGTGTCGCGAGCGCTGGTGCCGAGAGTGTGGGTATCGGAAGCGCTGGTGCCGGGAGCGCTGGTGTCGGGGGGGCTAGTATCGGGAGCGCTGGTATCTGGCATGTTGCTGGAGAGGGCGTCACCCAGCAGGGTGGCAAAGCGCCTGGCCGAGGGCAGGGCGCCGAAGCTCCACACCGGTGGCAGGGTGACGACGTCGTCGCGCTGGACGCTGCCCAGATGGCGCCACAGGCCACTGTCGGCCAGCGCCTCGCGGACCCCGGCGATATAGGGTTCGACCACCACGATGCGGGCCTCGGGATAGTTGGCCAGCTGTTCGATGCCGATCAGGCTGAAGCCCCAGGCGTTGGTGGTGCCCTGCCAGGCGTTGGTCAGGCCCATGCGCTTCAGCACCGCCTGGTAGAGGCTGTGCTCACCGAACAGGCGCACGTGGCGTTCATCCATGAACTGGAGCAGCAACAGCGGGCGGGTGTCCTCGGGCAGTCGAGCGGCGATGTCCGCGATGTAGGCCTCGGTCTCCTCGATCAGCGCCTCGGCGGCGTTTTCGCGATCCACCAGTTGGCCGAGCTGTCGGGTCAGCGCCAGAGACTGCGACCAGAAGGTGCCCTCGCCGCTGTACATGGCGAGCTGCTTGACCTCGGCGATCGATGAAAGGCGCGGCGCCAGGTTGGCGAACATCGGCGAGATCACGATGGCGTCGGGGTCGAGTTCGGACAGCAGTTCCAGGTTCGGTTGGGTACGCAGGCCGATGTCGGTGGCACCTGGCGGCGCCTCGAGCCCCACCCAGCTTTCGTAGTCGTCGACCTGGGCCAGCGCCACCGGTGGCGCGTCAAGTGCGATCAGCGTCTCGGCCAGGGTCCAGTCCAGGCTGGCGATACGCGGCGCGGCACTGGCCGGAGACGCCAGCAGCCAGGCCGACAGCGCCAGCCACGCCAGGCTATGGCAACGACCCGAGCGAAAAAGGCCAGAACGCAAGCGCAGGGAAGCCAGGGACACCAGAGAAGGGCGGACAGTCAGAGCACGGCGGACATTCAAGGACAACCTCATTGCACCAGCGCCACCGCGTGTTCGCCGGAGGGATGGGGCATCACCTGCATCGGCACGCCGTAGATGTCCTCGAGCAGGTCGCCGGTCATCAGCGTCTGCGGGTCGCCTTCGGCGATGACGCGGCCGCTGTGCAGGGCGACCAGGCGATCACAGAAGCGTGAGGCCATGTTGATGTCGTGCAACACGATGACCACGCCCAGGTCGAGCTCCCGCGACAGCTTGCGTACCAGGGTCATCACTTCCACCTGATGGGCGATATCCAGCGCCGCCAGTGGCTCGTCGAGCAGCAGCAGGCGGCTGCCCTGGGCCAGCAGCATGGCCAGCCACACCCGGGTGCGTTCGCCGCCGGACAGGGTGTCCACCAGGCGATCGGCAAAGCCCTCGGTGTGGGTCAGCGCCATGGCTCGGGCCACGTGTTCGTGATCGTCGCGCCGCGAGCGACCCAAGAGCCCCTTCCAGGGGTAACGACCAAAGGCGATCAGCTCGCGACAGGTCAGGCTTTCGGCACTGGGCAGGTGTTGCGGCAGATAGGCCACTTCGCGGGCGAAGGCGCGGCGACCCCAGGCTTCGAGCGGCTGGCCGTTGAACAGGATGCGCCCCTCGCTGGCCGGCTGTTGCTGAGCCATCAGCTTGAGCAGAGTCGACTTGCCGGAGCCGTTGTGGCCGATCAGTCCGTGGACCCGGCCGGCATCGAAGCTCAGGCTGGTCGGCGACAGCAGGGTCTTGCCCGGGATCGCGAAGGAAGCGGACTGAAGATCGAACATGAAGACGGCTCCGCTGGGTGACTGGGGCAGGGTGGCTTGGGCTGGCTGGTCCGGGCAGGCTGGTCCGGGCGACCGGGCAGGAAAGATAATGGATAGGAATGGTTATCAATTTGTTTGTTATTGTCAATGATGCACGTCAGGGAGGCGTTGCGCTGAAAGACAATTGATCAACCCTTGTAGAAGGGGCGTAAAGGATGACACCCTATGGTCCACGACATCGGGCCTCTTCAACGGCGGCAGGGATGCCGACACCGCCAGGCGGGCAATGCGTTTGGCGTGGCGCACGCTAGCGAGAAGAACGCGTCTTGCCTATAGTATGAGGCCCACGATGACGTAAGCTGGTGAGTGGGATACGATTATCCCCCCTGAACCCAGCCCAATTTCGACAAGGAAGGAGGTATCACCATGGCACATACTCTGCCGGAACTGCCCTACGCCTACGACGCACTGGAACCCTCCATTGATGCGCTGACCATGGAGATCCACCATTCTCGTCACCACAACACCTACGTCACCAACCTCAACGGCGCCCTGGAAGGCACCGGTCTCGAGGATCTGCCGGTCGACGAGCTGATCTCCAACCTGGAGCGTCTGCCGGAAGACAAGCGCCAGCCGGTCATCAACAACGGCGGCGGTCACTCCAACCACTCGCTGTTCTGGACCGTGATGTCCCCGAACGGTGGTGGCGACCCCAAGGGCAAGGTCGGTGAGGCCATCGAGAAGGAACTGGGCGGCTTTGACGCCTTCAAGGATGCCTTCACCAAGGCCGCGCTGGGCCGCTTCGGCTCTGGCTGGGCCTGGCTCTCCGTCACTCCGGACGGCGCCCTGGTGGTGGAAAACACCCTGAACCAGGACAGCCCGCTGATGCACGGCAACACGCCGGTGCTGGGTCTGGACGTGTGGGAGCACGCCTACTACCTGAAGTACCAGAACAAGCGTCCCGACTACATCGCCGCCTTCTTCAACGTGGTGGACTGGGACGAAGTCGAGCGTCGCTACCAGGCCGCCACTGCCTGAGCGAAGCCGGCCTGACGTCGATGTCTCGACGTCATCCGTGCTAGCGCAAGACCCGCGCCGCGGCCCCCAGGGCCGCGGCGCTTTTCGTTGGTGCCCCGGCTGGGGCGCCGTCTGGATTGGTCGTCGCCCTTGTGGTGCGACAGCAAGGAGTTCACGCCGTGTCCCGCTCATCCAGCCTGCAGGCACTAGGGCGCCTGTTGCGCTACGCCCGCGGTTATCGTCGACGGATCGTCGCCGCCACCCTGTGTTCGATGATCAACAAGCTGTTTGATATCGCCCCCGAGATCCTGATCGGAGTGGCCATCGACGTGGTGGTCAACCAGGAGCAGAGCTTCGTGGCAGGGCTCGGCTTCGTCTCGGCCAGCTCCCAGATCATTGTGCTGGGGGTGCTGACCTTCTTTATCTGGGCCGGCGAGTCGCTGTTCGAGTACCTCTATCAGATCCTGTGGCGCAACCTTGCCCAGCGCCTGCAGGCCGACCTGCGTCAGGACGCCTACGAGCACGTGCAGCGCCTGGACATGGGGTTCTTCGAGTCGCGCTCGTCCGGTGAGCTGGTCGCCACCATGAATGACGACGTCAACCAGCTCGAGCGCTTCCTCGACGGCGGTGCCAACTCGCTGATCCAGGTCGCCGTCACCGTGGTGGCGGTGGGGGCGGTGTTCTTCGTGCTGTCGCCGCTGATCGCGCTGCTGGCCTTTACCCCGGTGCCGTTGATCCTGTGGGGTGCCTTCGTGTTTCAGCGCAAGGCCGGTCCCCTCTATGCCGACGTGCGTGAGAAGGTCGGGGTGCTGTCCAGCCGGCTGTCCAACAATATTCAGGGCATGGCCACCATCAAGAGCTTTACCGCAGAGGCCCGCGAGGCGGCTCGGCTGAAGGCCGACAGCGAGGCCTACGTGGACGCCAACAGCCGTGCCATTCGTATCAGCTCGGCCTTTATTCCGGTGATCCGCATGGCGATCCTCACCGGGTTTCTGGCCACCTTCATCGTCGGCGGCATGCAGGCGCTGTCCGGTGAGCTCAACGTCGGCGCCTACGGCGTGCTTGTGTTCCTGACCCAGCGGCTGCTGTGGCCGCTGACCGGACTGGCCCAGGTCATCGACCTGTTCGAGCGGGCCATGGCCAGCACCCGGCGCATCCTCGATCTGATCGCTACCCCGATCCGGGTGCGCGACGATGGACGCCGTGAGCTCGAGACGCCGGTGTGTGGCGAGGTGCGCTTTTCAGAAGTGAGCTTTCACTACCCGGGCAGCGGCGCCGGCATCGACGCCGTGGACCTGGCGGTACCCGCCGGCAGCACCCTGGCGCTGGTCGGGCCCACCGGCTCCGGCAAGTCGACCCTGATCAAGCTGCTGTTGCGCTTTCACGACCCCGACCAGGGGCGGGTCGAGCTCGACGCCGTCCCGGTGGCGGAGCTTCGCCAAGGGGCGCTGCGCGACGCCATCGGCCTGGTCAGCCAGGACGTCTACCTGTTCGAGGGCAGCGTGCGTGACAACATCGCCTACGCTCGTCCCGAGGCCAGTGATGAGGAGGTCATCGCAGCGGCACGCACCGCCGAAGCCTGGGAGTTTATCGAGCGTCTGCCGGACGGCCTCGATACCCGTGTCGGCGAGCGCGGCGTGCGTCTGTCCGGCGGGCAGCGCCAGCGTCTGTCGCTGGCCCGGGCGCTGCTCAAGGATCCCCCGGTGCTGGTGCTGGATGAGGCCACCAGTGCGGTGGACAACGAGACCGAGGCGGCGATTCAGCGCTCGCTGTCGCGTATCGGCGGTGAGCGTACCGTGATCATGATCGCCCACCGGCTCTCGACCATCGTCCACGCCGACCAGATCGTGGTGATGGAGCGGGGGCAGGTGGTCGAGCGTGGAGACCACGCCGAGTTGATCGCCCGGGGCGGGCGCTACGCCGCCCAGTGGCAGGTGCAGACCGGCGAGGCGGCGACGGTGGCAGCCACGTCGCCCTGACCTGGCGCACTGACCTGTCGCCCTGACCTGTCGCGATGCGCGGGGCTTGGCCGCGGGCCCGGTGCCGGCCCATGAACAGGCCCCGGGATCGGCCCCGGAACCGGTTCCGGTGTGGAGGATACGGCTCGCCAGCGCCGTCTGTGCAGTCTAGGGTAAGTAAGTAGTAACTTCCTATGCTGCATGAGGCGTGAAGGATGAGCTGCGTACTGCTCGGGGGCGGAGTCCGTCGCCGGGCGTTCCATCGTCTGCTGTCGGGCTTTGTCGTACCGGGCTTTGTTGTACCGGGCTTTGTTGTACCGGGCATAGCTGCACCTGCCTTGGCGATGCGGGCCTTGCGAGTGTCGGCGTCTTGTTTACAGGCGGCTTGTTTACTGGCGGCTTGGCGTCCGAGTGCCCTGGTCCGGGCCGCTATGCTGCTGGGTTGCCTGGCAACGACACCGGCCCTCGCCGACCTGCGCATCCTGCACCTCGACGTGGGCATGGGTGACGCCACCCTGGTAGTGGATACCGGCAGCGGTCAGAGTCTGTTGATCGATGCGGGAAATCGCGGTGATGGCCGCAGGGTGGTGGCGCCGGCCCTGATCGCACTGGGGGTCGATCGACTCGACTATTTTCTTGCCAGCCACTATGACGCCGACCATATCGGTGGCTTCGATGAACTCATCGAGGCGGGCGTCACCGTCGAGACGGTGCTGGAACGACCCGGCATCAAGCCCGAGGTGCTGTCTCCCACCGGCCGCGACACCCAGTACGGCGAGTACCTGGCGGCGGCCCGGGCAGTGGGGGCGCGGCTGATCGAGCTTATCCCCGACTGTCGTCCCGATCATCCCCAGCTGCGCCTGGGCGCCGACACCCGTATCCAGGTGGCCGCAGCCGGCGGCCGGCACCTGGCCGGGGATATCGGTTTCTGCGAGGTCGGTGAGCAGTCACTTCATCCACGGCGTGAAAACGCCCGCAGCGTGGCACTGATCATCGAGCACGGGCGCTTTCGCTACTTCACCGGCGGCGACCTCACCGGTGGCGGCGCTCGCAGCGTACCCATGGAGGCCTTCGTCGCCGCCCAGGTGGGCAACGTCGACGTGCTCAAGCTGAATCACCACGGTTCCGACACCAGTACCAGCGACACCTTTGTGCAGACGCTGAGACCCGAGGTAGCTGTGCTCAGCGTCGGCGATGGCGGAGTGAACCTGCGCTATCGCCTGCCGCGTCAGGCTCCGCTGGATCGCCTGGCCAAGCTCAGCCCGGCACCGCTGCTGTTCCAGACGCGCCAGGGCGAAGGTGGAAGCTACCTGGGGGCCTACGTCGAGAATCGCCACATCGTCGTTCATACCGATGGCGAGAGCTACACCATCAACGGCCTGATCTGTGTGGTGGACGAGCGCACCCAGGCAAGCGAGGGAGGACACTGTCGATGAGCAGTTCAGAGCAGGAGGGGCCTCGTCGCGATCGCAGGGACGATGATGCCGACGGCGGCAGCGATAGTGACAATGTTAACGGCAACGGCAACGGCAACGGCAACGGCAACGGCAACGGCAACGGCAACGGCAACGGCAACGGCAACGGCAACGGCAACGGCAACGGCAACGGCAACGGCAACGGCAACGGCAACGGCAACGGCAACGGCAACGGCAACGGCAACGGCAGTGAAGACGGCTGCGGAGAGCGTATCCGCAAGTTGCTCGACGACACCACGGCGCTGCTGGACTACGCCCAGGAGTTCGAAGGTTACCCGCCGGAGATCGACCTGACCGCCTACTTCGTGGCCAAGGAAAAGACCGATCGCAAGGAGCTGTTGACCACCGAAGAACTGGCCGGCGTGGTGGATTGCTACCGGCGGCTGTCTCGGCTCTACCCAGGTATCTCGCCACGTACCTTGGCGGCGACGCGCCCGGACAGCGATGGTCGAATGCGCGACAGCCGAACCGGCAAGTACTTGATTCGCCTTTGGTGGTGGACCGGGGCGGTGGTGATGGCGGTGATCGGCTCCAACGTGCTGATGTACGCCATCGATACGGGCCGGCCGTCCTCTGGGCTCGACTGGACCCACTGGAATACCGCGCTCGACTTTATCTACGAGGGACTTCGCCACACCGAGCCCTTTCTTTATGGTGCCCTCGGGGCCTTCGCCTTTGTGCTGCGGGTGACCGCGACCCGGCTGTACAGTCGCACCTTCGATCCCGCGCGGATCGGTGAACATGTCAATCGCATCGTGCTGGGCACGCTCTCCGGTGGCGCCATCGTGTTGTTCGTCTCCCAGATTCCCACCGATCAGGGCGCACAGGTGGCGCTGAGCGGCGCCGCCCTGGGCTTTCTCGCCGGCTACAGCATCGATTTTCTGTTCGGCACTCTGGACCGGGTGATCTGCGCCTTGCTGGCAAACGACGCGGGCGACAAGACTGGCAAGGCGGCGCGGGCTCGCCGTGACGCCGACGTGGTTCAGGTGCTGGATGATCTGGTCGCCGAGCAGCCAGACGGCGAGGCCAGGCGTCGTCTGGGAGAGGTAATCGAGACGCTCAGGCAGCGCCACCAGGCCTGAGCGCGAGGGCCGAGGAAGCGTTCAGGGGCTTTGGGGCACGACGCAGCATCAACCCGGGGTCGAATAGAAGTGGCGACACCAGGCTAGCGTGCGGGTCTGGTCGCGGGCCTCGTAGTCAGTCAGCGCCTGCTCGAGGGATCCCGGCGACTCGTCGTCGCGATCCTCGGCCAATTGCGTCAGGCGCATGGTGTACCAGGCGGTGATGCCGCCCTCGGGCGGGGTGTCGAAGCGTGGGAAGGTCGGGCCCGCGCTCTGACCTTGCTGCCAGTGGCGGGGCAGCTCGGGCTCGATGGCCAGGGCCCGGGCCAGTCCGACGATATCCACGCTCCCTTCATCCACCGCGCTGCGTGCCTGGGACAGTGTCTTGAAGCCTCCGGTCAGCATCAGCGGCAGCGTCGTGTGTCGGCGAGCCCGACGTGCAAACGCCAGAAAGTAGGGGCTGCCAGCCGCCGTGCCCGTGTCTGAGGCAGAACGGGCGCCGGGAAAGTAGGTGCCACCGCTGATATCAATCAGGTCGATGGGCTGGCTGTCCAGCGACTTCACCACCTCGAGCGCATCCTCCTGGTCGAGCCCGCCTTCGAGCTGGTCGCTGGCGTTGAGCTTGACCGCCACCGGAAACGCCGGCCCCACGGCATCGCGTACCGCCTGGATCACCTCGAGCAGCAGGCGTCGGCGTCCCGTGATCGAGCCACCGTAGGCATCGTCGCGTCGGTTGAACAGCGGGGAAAGAAACTGGCTGAGCAGGAAACCGTGGGCGGCGTGGACCTGCACGCCGGCGAAGCCTGCCGCCCTGGCCAGTGCGGCGGTGCGTGCAAACTGATCGGGCAGGGCGTGGATCTCGTCTGGGCTCAAGGCCGCGCAGCGTAGACCCGGCAGGTCGAGGGCGCTGGGGCCCCTAGCGACACTGGTCGGCGGATAGGCCAGCGCTCCGGCGTGACCGAGCTGCAGCCACAGGCCGCTGCCATGCTGATTGCCACGTTGTGCCAGTCGCTCGAAGGCCGTCAGATCCGAGTGCTCGTTCAAGACTAGATTACCGGGCTTCTCGGCCACATCGGGCCTGCCCTGTACCTCGCCGATCAGCGACAGGGCGACTCCGCCCTGGGCCCAGCGCTCGTAGAGCCGGCCCTGGGCTTCGGTAGGGTGACCGGTGCCATCGCCGAGTGAGTCCGAGATGGCCGCCTTGGCGATGCGGTTTTTCAGCACCAGGCCGCAGGGCAGCGTCAGCGGCGAGAACAGCGGACCGATGTCGTTGTCGTCGTGCGCGGTGTCGCAGGAAGGGATCATGGGCAAACTCCGAGCGTCGATGGGAAGGGAAAAGGGAACGGTAGAACGGCACCTGAGCAGGAGCCGCCATCCTGGCACGCCGCCGGGGCAGCGATAATCCCTTGTCGAGGCACAGGACTTGTGACTATAAGGAACAGATGGATACTGTCAGCGAACTTTCCGTCTTCCATGCCGTCATCGACGCCGGCACTTTTTCAGGGGCCGCCCGCCAGTTGGGCGTCACCCACTCGGCCGTAAGCAAGCGCATCAGCCGGCTGGAACAGCGGCTGGGTGTCCCCCTGATCCTGCGCTCCACGCGACAAATGAGCCTGACCGAAGCGGGAGAGACCTTCGCCAGCGAGACCCGGGGGCTGCTGGAGCGGCTTTCCCAGGTGGAACAGGGTATCGCCGAAGGCCGCAGCGAGCTGCGCGGGCGTATTCGCCTCACGTCGCCCACCGCGCTGGGCAAGCAGCGGTTGATGCCGCTGCTGCTGGCGTTCATGGAGCGCTATCCGGCGGTGGAGATCGACCTGACGTTGACCGACGCGATGGTCGATCTGGTGCACGAGCGTATGGACCTGGCGATTCGCAGCGCCACGCTTGACGATTCGAGCCTGATCGCTCGGCCCTTGGTGGCGCATCCCCGGCTGATCTGCGCCGCAACTGCCTACCTGGCTCGCCACGGCAGGCCGCTGGCGGAAGATGAGTTGCCCCGGCATGTGGGGCTGTTCCTGCATCAGGGCCGGGGCGCCGTCATGTGGGGAATCAAGGACAGCAGGCTCCCGCAACCCGGGTTTCTTTCCAATTCGCTGGAGACACTGCACGCCGCCTGTCTGCAGGGGCGAGGCATCGCCTGCCTACCCGCGTACATGGTCGACGAGGATCTTCAGGCGGGTCGGCTCGAACGCCTGCTCGATGACGTCGTCGCCAGCGAGCAGGCGACGACAGTGTCCATCGTGCGGCCGGCCACGACCCTGCTGCCCAGACGCGTTCGCGTGCTGATCGACTTTCTGGTGGAGCGCTTTGCGTAAGGGGACTTCTCGATAGGGGGCTGCTGGCCGATTCCAGGCGCTATCGGCCGAAGTTGATGGATTTCGAAACCGCTAAAGGAGAAGTGGTTCAGTGCTCAGGAAAGCCCGCTGTAGACGATGGCATTGTCAATACGACCCAGTGCTCCCTGAAGTTTTCAAACATCCACAGAACCTTGCATCCCAGGCTCGGTGGCTAGAATCAAGGTGTTGATCTCAATGACTCTTTCAAATGGAAACTGGATAATCTCCATTACATGTCGGCCAGTTTCCGGAAGGTATTTCTGTGCGTGCGTAACGCCAGCTTGGTCTCCGACTTGACGATTTGCTGCCCCTCGGGACCCGAGAGGTCCAATTTTCTGGTCGCCTTGATTCGCGGGCGTTCCACGGCCTGGAGGCCGTACTTTTCAACTTTGCTGTTCATGTAGCGTACCCCTGTCTGCCTAGCATCTTGTCAACTAGTCTATCAGCCGCTCATCGCCTGGGGCAGGTAGGTGGCGATGCCCGGGAACAGGCTCATCAGCACGATGGCCACGATCATCAGCAGGAAGAACGGCAGCGTGGCGCGGGTGATCGACATGATGTCGCGCCCGGTCAGGCCCTGGATCACGAACAGGTTGAAGCCCACCGGCGGGGTGATCTGCGACATCTCGACCACGATGACCAGGTAGATGCCGAACCAGATCAGATCGAAGCCGGCGGTCTCGATCACCGGCATGATGATCGAGGTCACCAGCAGGATCAGCGAGATACCGTCGAGAAAGCAGCCCAGCACCAGCAAGAACAGGGTCAGCACCACCAGCAGCCAGGCCGGTGACAGACCCATGGCGCCGATCTTCTCGGCCAGGTCCATGGGCAGCTGGGTGAAGCTCATGGCCGAGGACAGAAACGAGGCCCCGGCGATGATGAAGGCGATCATGCAGGAGGTGCGCACCGCGGCGAACAGGGCGTCTTTGAAGATCGTGGCGTTGAAGTGGCCGTTGGCTCGAGCGATCAGCATCGACAGCACGACCCCCGAGGCGGCGGCCTCGGTGGGCGAGGCAAGCCCGCCGTAGATGCTGCCGAGGATGCCGCCGATCAGCGCCAGCAGCGGCAGCAGTTGCAGGCTTCCCGACAGCTTCTGGCGTAGCGGCATGTCGCTGTCGCGCTTGCCCACCGCGCCACGACGATTGCCCACCAGCAGCGACCAGCCGATCACGTAGGTCATGAACAGACCCAGCAGCATCAGTCCCGGCCCGACGCCGGCGATGAACAGCCGCGAGATCGACTGCTCGGTGACCACGCCGTAGACGATCATCATGATCGATGGGGGAATCAACAGCCCCAGGGTCGAGGCGCTGGCCAGGGTGCCGATGGCCAGGTCGTTGTCGTAGCCGCGCTTTTCAAGCTCCGGCAGGGTCATCTTGCCGACGGTGGCGCAGGTCGCCGCCGAGGAGCCGCAGACCGCGGCAAACAGCCCGCTGCCGATGATGTTGGAATGCAACAGGCGTCCGGGAATACGCCCGAGCCAGGGCGACAGCGCCTGGAACATGTTGTTGGCGAGCCCCGAGCGAAACAGGATCTCGCCCATCCACACAAACATCGGCAGCGCGGTCAGGTCCCAGCCGTAACTGGCGCCCCAGAAGTCCGAGGCCAGGATCGGGCCGGGCTCCAGCGGAAAGAACAGCGTCAGCACGATAAAGCCGGTGCCGAGCAGGGCGTAGGCGATCCACACGCCGCTGCCGAGCAGTACCGCCAGCGCCAGCAGGGTGACCAGACTGATCGTCAGCATCTCGGCAAGCCCTCCTGGCGAGACAGGCGCAGCAGGCGAACGAGGTTTCTCGGGTCAGTCATGGCTGGGCTCCTCGTCCGGGGCCTCGAAACGGCGCGGCGCCGTCAGCGCCTGTCTGGCGGTGTAGATCAGCGCTTCGGCCAGGGCCAGGCTCATCAGCGCCATGCCGACCAGCAACGCCAGCTGGGGAATCCAAAGCGGAACGGCGAGCAGTCCCGAGGAGACGTCGTCGAACTCGAGGCTCTCGTGCATCAGTTGCCACAGCGATACGCACAACAGCGCGTTGAGCGCCGAAGCCACCGCCAGGCAGAACAGTTCGGTGAAGGCGCGCACCGCCGCCGGCAGACGCTGGATCACCAGCGACATGCGGATGTGGGCGTGGTGGCTGAAGGTGTAGGCCATGCCGAGAAAGGTCGCGCCCACCAGCAGGAAGGACGCCAGTTCCGACACCCCGGTGATCTCGAGGCCAAGACGCGCGCCGCCGAACAGCACCAGCAGGGCATCCAGCAGGCGAAACAGCACCTGGATGGTGATCAGGCCGCAGATGGCGACCATGGAGGCGGCCGCACCTAGCCCACCAAGGCGGTAAAGCGGCATCAGGCGAAACTTCATGGGCGATCCTTGGCGTCAGTGGAGCGATACGTTGTCCGTGAGTCGTTGACCGCACCTTTCTTGCACGGCGCCGCGACGTGGCGTGTTGCGAAAGACAGGCCGTGAACGGGACAACGAACGAGCGGCGAGGACACCCCTCACCGCTCGTCCCGAGCGCTATTCGGTATTGGCGCGGTAGTCCTCGATCAGCGCCTTGGCCCGGTCATCGGCGCGGCTCTCCCAGTCCTGGAAGAGCTTGTCACCGGCCTCGGAAAGGGCTCCGGCCACTGCCTCGTTGGGCTCGCCAATGGTGATGCCGTTTTCCTCCAGGGCCTGGGCGCTGCCTTCCATATCGGCCTTGCTGGCCTCCCAGCCGCGCTCTTCGGCCTCGGTCGCCGCTTCCATCAGCGCTTGCTGGGTCGCCTCATCCAGGCGATCGAAGGCCTTCTGATTGACGAAGATGATGTTCTTCGGAATCCACAGGTTGGCGTCGGAGAAGTGGGAGACATAGTCCCAGGCCGCCATCGACTCGCCGGTGGACACCGAGGTGATCATGGCGTCGACCCGGCCGGTGGAGAAGGCGGTGGGGATATCGGATTCTTCGGTCTCGGTGGGCAGGCCGCCGAGGTTCTCGGTCAGGCGCTGGGTATTGATGTTGGGCGCTCTTACCCTGAGCCCCTCGAACTGGGCGGGGTCATTCAACTCGAAGTCGGTGTAGATACCCTGTGACGGCCAGGGCACCGCGTACAGCGGCTTCATGCCCTGCTCGGCGAACAGCTCCTCGATCACCGGCTTGCTCGCCTGCCACAGCTCCCAGGCCTCGTCGTAGCTGCCGGCGAGCCCCGGCAGGGTGTCCAGCTCGAACACCGGCGACTCGTTGGACAGGATCGACATGAAGATCTCGCCGGCCTGGACGGTACCGCGGCGCACCGATGGCTTGATCTCGCCGTGGCTGATCAGCGAACCGCCGGAGTGCACAGTGATGTCGAGCTCGCCCTCGGTGGCCTCGCGCACGTCCTCGGCGAACTGCTTGGTGTTCTCGGTGTGGAAGCTGGCATCCCCGTAGGGCGTCGCCAGATTCCATTCGGCGGCCTGGGCGCTGCTGAACGCAGTGGCGGTGGAGAGCGTGGCCACGGCAACGGCCAGCCCCAGGGAGGAGTATCGAGTCATGATGCCTACCTTGTTGTTGTAGAAACGTGGCGGTGAAAACGACGTGTCGTGATGGAGGTATCAGTCTGACTATGCAGCATCGGGCAGGATGGCGTTGAAGATCAAGCCGCCTTGCCGATGCCGCTGGGCTCTCAGGCCTTCTTGAACAGCTGGCTTTCGCGATCCTTGAACGCCTTGAACTCCAGTGCGTTGCCGGACGGGTCCTTGAAGAACATGGTGGCCTGCTCGCCGGGCTCGCCCTTGAAGCGGATGTAGGGTTCGATCTCGAACTTGACGCCATGGGACTTGAGCTTCTCGGCCAGGGCCTCCCAGGCGTCCATTTCCAGTACCACGCCGAAGTGCGGCACCGGCACACCGTGGCCGTCCACCGGGTTCTTGTGGGCAGCGTCGGCGGCGTCCTTGAGACCGGGGTTCAGGTGGCAGACGAACTGATGGCCGTAGAGGTCGAAGTCGACCCAGGACTCGGAGCTGCGGCCTTCGGGGCAGCCGAGAAAGTTGCCATAGAACTCGCGGGCCTCGTCGATATCACGGACCTGAATGGCAAGATGGAAGGGGTCGCTGACGGCCATGGGGAAACTCCGGAGTAGGTGAAGGGGTATATCACTGATTCTTGGCCGGGGAGGATCGTGGCGTCAATCTTCTTGCCGAATTTGTCGGGAATCGACTCGGGCGTTAGATTCAACTGACAAGAGAATATTGTGTGGCGCCCCGGCAACGCGATCGAAGCATCCGCGAAAGGGCTCGAAGGCTAGTGCTCGGAGCGCGCGCTGGACGCCACGATGGCGACAGAAGACAGCGGAAGACGACAATAACAGGTTCGTTAACCACCTGACGTCCGTTGGCGAAGGTTCACCAAAGGACGTCGACAACAGAGGCTGCCCCCATGCCGATACCCCGACTCAACTGCGACGTTGGCGAGAGCTTTGGTGCCTGGAAGATGGGCCGTGACGCCGACGTGATGCCCTATATCGACTGCGCCAACATCGCCTGCGGCTTCCATGCCGGCGACCCTGACGTGATGCGACGCACCGTAGGCTACGCAGTGGCCAATGACGTGCTGGTCGGCGCCCACCCCGGCTATCCCGACCTGGTGGGCTTTGGTCGGCGCAGCCTGGCGGTGTCCCCGAGCGAAGCCGAGAACCTGCTGCTCTACCAGATCGGTGCCCTCGACGGCGTCTGTCGTGCCGAGGGCACCAGGGTCGGCTACTTCAAGCCCCACGGCGCGCTCTACAACGACATGGCCACCAACATGGAATTGCTGCGCGCCACCATGCGCGCGGTTAAGGCCTATGACGAAAGCCTGCCGCTGTTGGTGATGTCCACCGCCGACACCGCCGGTGTGAGGGCGCTTGCCGAGGAGGAGGGCGTCAGCCTGTGGTTCGAGGTGTTCGCCGACCGTGCCTATGACGGCGAAGGTCGGCTGGTATCCCGGCGTGAGCCAGACGCGGTGCATCACGATGAGGACACCATCGTCGGCCAGGCGGTGACCCTGGCCCGGGGCGAGGCGCTGACCGCCCGCGACGGCACCAAACTGGTCCTTCCCGCCGATACCCTGTGCGTGCACGGCGACAACGAGAGTTCAGTGGCGGCGGTGCGCGCCATCCGTGAGGCCTTCGACCAGCTGGAGGGGGCATGACGCCGAGCCCACGCCTGGAAACAGTGGCCTTCGACAGTCTGATCGTGCGGCTGTTCGACGCCATCGACGAGTCGCATATGCCTTGGGTGCTGGCGGCGGTGGACGCCATCCGCGAGCGGCTGGGCGAGGATGCCCTGGAGGTGGTGCCGTCCTACACCACGGTACTGGTGCAGCTCGATATCCGCAGGCTGTCGCTTGGCGAGGCCCGAGCGAGCCTCGGTGAGGCCCTGACGAGCCTTTCGCCCCGGGCGACGGAGGACGGCAGCCTGCACGAGATCCCGGTGTGGTATGACGCAAGCGTCGGCCCTGAGCTTGAGCTGATCGCTCAGCGCGCAGGCATCACCGCCGATCAGGTCATCGAACGCCACTGCGCCCACGACTACAGCGTGTTCGCGCTAGGATTTGCCCCCGGCTACGGCTTCATGGGGCTGGTCGAGGACGCCCTGGCCACGCCTCGACTCAAGACACCGCGCCAGAAGGTAGCCGCGGGCAGCGTCGGCATCGCCGATCGCCAGACCGCCGTCTATCCCGCGCCGTCGCCTGGCGGCTGGAACCTGATCGGACGCACCGCCACCCGGCTGTTCGATCGCGAGCGCGAGGGTTACACCCTGTTCAAGCCCGGCGATCGCGTGCGCTTTGTGGCCATCGACCGCGCCACCTTCGAGGCGCAGGGCGGTGATACCACTCCCCAACCCCCGGCCGAGGAGAGCGGCGCATGAGTCTCAAGGTGGAACGCGCAGGTCCCCTGGCGCTGGTGGTCGATGGTGGCCGTCAGGGTGTGCGCCATCTGGGTGTGACCCAGGGCGGTGCCATGGACTGGGTGGCTCTGGGCTGGGCCAACTGGCTGCTGGGCAACGCCCCGGACGCCCCCGGCATCGAGATCATGGTGGGCGGCCTTGCGCTGGTGGCCGAGGCCGACGTGAGCGTGGCGCTGGCTGGCGCCGACCTGGGCGCGACTCTGGACGGCGAACCCCTGGCTCTGGCGGAACCGGTAACGCTCAAGCGTGGTCAGCGGCTAGTGTTCGAGCGGCCGAAAAGTGGTCTGCGCGCCTATCTGGCGCTGCCGGACGGGATCGAGGCGAGCGCCATCATGGGCAGCGTCACGAGCACCGTGCGAGAAGGGCTCGGTGGCCTCGACGGTTTCGGCAAGTCGCTGGCCCAGGGCGACGTGCTGTCGCCAAAGCAGGATCGGCCCTCGGGCGGCGATCGTCGCCTGCCACGGCGGGACGCCGACAATGGGCAGCGGGACGCTGATCGAGAGCAGGGGGCTCTGGTCACGGCAAGCGACGGGCCACTGGCGCTGTCACTGGTGCCCGGGGCCCAGATCGCGAGCTTCTCGGGCACCAGCCTGTATCGCGCCTTCAATGACGTCTGGACGCTGGATCAGCGCGCCGATCGCATGGGGATTCGCCTGACCGGGCCGCAGCTTGAGGGCAGCATGAGCGGCATGGTGTCGGAGGGCATTCCGCTGGGGGCGGTACAGGTACCGCCGGACGGCCAGCCGATCATCCTGATGAACGACCGCCAGACCATCGGCGGCTACCCGCGCCTCGGCGCCCTGACCCCGCTGGCCTGCGCCCGTCTGGCCCAGTGCCTGCCCGGCACCGAGGTGCGCCTGGTGCCGGAGTCGCCGGAGCGTGCCCGCGATGACCATCTGAGGCAGCTTGCGCGTTGGAACCATGACTCTGGGAACTGAGAGGCAGGGTGTGAGCTGCCAGGTGAACACCGGTGGTGCATTAAACCTTGGCGTAAACGCGCCAGCAATTTGCTGAAAATAGGGCTAGGTGCCCGTTTCTGTCCGCTATTTCTGACCCGACGGGTAGGGGGACTATCGGTAACGGGCACCCGCCACCGGAACGCCCCTGATGTTAGCTACGGTAGTTTTTTATCGCTGATCCAGCTCGCTGACATCATGTTCGGCAAGAAATCGACGCAGGGCGAGGTTCATTCGTGTCTGCCAGCCCTTTCCGGAGGCGCGGAAGGTGTCGATCACATCCTGGTCATAGCGAACCTTGACCGCGACCTTGGGGCGTTCCAGAGGAGGGCGGCCGCGGCCCCGCTTCAGCAACTGGTTGCCCCGATAAAGGTGGGCGCCCTCCAGCCACTCTTCGGTCAATTCCGGTGCATCGTCCGGGTCAACCCAAGTAGGGGTGGAATCGCCTTTGTTCACGCTCATTGGCATACCTCATGGAGATGATACGGCGCTTGGTGTCCCGCCATGTCCACACCATCACCACCATACGATGGTGCAATGTGCCCACGGTAATGATGCGAGTCTCGCCATAGTCCTGCCTGGCATCTTCTCGGCTGATGTGTGCTCGCGCAAACAGCAGCGGAGCATCCTCGAAATCCAACCCTCTCTCTTCCAGGGTGGTTGCCCGCTTGTTGAGGTCGTATTCGATCTCGGCCACGGCGGGATTCTCCTTGATGTTTTTTAGTGTACCCCCAATTAATAGTGCATCGTCAACTCCGTACTGCTCGATGGCCGGGTCAGGGCCTGGTCAGCCTCGGTGAAGGTATTGGCAGACGCCACACCACAGAAGAGTTGACGCAGGTCGCTTTGCGGACACCATCGGTGTTGTCGCTTTTTATTCCGCCTGAAACCAGAACGCACCGGCCCTCGGGGGCGAGGGCCGGTGACGAGGCTGCTTTGGTAATTTACCGGTGAGCGCTGGTCTTCTAGAAACGATAGCTCAGGGTAGCGCTGACGCTGCGTTCGGCGCCGAAGTAGCAGAATTCGAGCGAGTTGCAGGAGGCCACGTAGTCCTCGTCCAGCAGGTTGCTGACGTTGAGGCGGCCGCTGACGTTGGTCAGTCCGACCTGGCTGAAGTCATAGCCCAGGGTGGCGTCGACCAGGGTGTAGTCCGGGACCGACTTGGTGTTGTCGCGGTCGGCCTGGATATCGGCGTGGTAGCGCACCCCGAGGCCGGTGTTGAGACCGGCCAGCGGTCCCTTGAGGAAGTCGTAGTAGCCCCACACCGAGGCGATGTGCTTGGGCGAGTAGATGGCGTCGTTGCCTTCCTCGCTGGGGTCATCGCTTTCGGCGTAGGTGATGTCGGTGTAGGCGTAGCCGGCCTGGAGGCTCAGTGCCTCGGTGAGCTGAGTGCGCGCCTCGAGCTCGATTCCCTGGGATTCGATCTCGCCCACGGCACGATACGGATCGGTGGGCTGCTCCTTGGTGGCCACGTTTTCCTGGGTGATATGGAACAGGGCGATGGAGTACTGGTCCTGGGTACCCAACGGCTGGTACTTGAGCCCGGTTTCCACCTGCTCGCCCTCCATCGGCTCGAGCAGATCGCCGGAGGCATCGACGAAGCTGGTCGGGGTGAAGGCGGTCGAGTAGCTGGCGTAGGGCGAGACGCCATTGTCGAAGGCGTAGAGCAGGCCAGCGCGGCCGCTGAACTGGGTTTCGTCAAGATCCGAGCTGTCGCCGCTATCGAGGTTGGTGTTCTCGATGTCGACCCAGTCGTAGCGGCCACCCAGGGTCAGGTGCCAGCGATCCCAGCTGATCTGGTCCTGCAGATAGACACCGGTCTGGTCGAGTTCGTGCTTCTCGCGGGTGGTCACGACGATATCGCCGATGGGGCCAGCACCGTAGCTCGGGTTGAAGGCGTCGATGTTGGGGAAGGTGCCCCCGGACCAGACCACGTCGTTCTCGCGGGTCTGGTAATCGAACCCGGTCAGCACCCGGTGCTCGAAGCCGCCGGTGGAAAAGTTGGCTTCGAGCTGGTTGTCCACGGTCCAGGCCTCGAGATCCTCGTCGGCGCCGGAGTAGTAGCGGTTGAGCTCGGTGTCGTTGGCCCAGCCGTAGGCGTAGACCTGGTCCATCTCGACGTCGGATTCCAGATACTTGAGCTTCTGGCGAGCGGTGATGCCGTTGCCGAAACGGTGCTCCAGCTCATAGCCCAGCAGGGTTTGGTCGCGCTCGAAGTTGTCGTAGTCGTCCTCGCCCTCGAAGAATGTGTTGTCGATATGCCCGCCGGCATGGCTGGTCACCGTGCCGTCGTAGGGCAGACCGGCGTGATAGCCGCCCTCGGGCTCACGCGACACGTAGGCGTTGAGGTTGAGGGTGGTGGCGTCGGTGATGTCCCAGGTCAGCGACGGCGCGATGGCGTAGCTTTCTTCTTCGGCTTGATCGAACTGGGTATCCGAGGAGCGGGCGATGCCGGTCAGGCGGAAGGCGGCACGCTGGCCTTCGTCGACACTGCCGGTGACATCGAAGGCGGCGCGCTGCTGGTCATTGTTGCCGAAGCCGACCTGCACCTCGCCGGTGGGGGTGTCGCTGAACTCAGGGCGCTTGCTGGTCAGCGCGACCAGGCCGCCAGGGGAGGCGCGACCATAGAGCACCGAGGCCGGTCCCTTTACCACCTCGATGCTTTCGAGCATCCAGGGGTCGACCTTCAGCGAGCTGAAGCTGTTGGTGTCGCCCATCAGCTTGAGGCCGTCGAGGAAGGTATTGCTCAGGCTGCCGTCGGAGAAGCCCCGCAGTACCAGATAGTCGTAGCGGTTGGACGACCCGAGCTGGTTGGTATAGACCCCGGGGGTGTAGTCCAGCGCCCGCTGCACCGTCTGGGCACCACGTCGCTCGATCTGCTCGGCGCTGACCGTCGAGGTGGCCTGGGGCGTCTCGAGGAAGGGCGTATCGGTCTTGGTGGCGGCCTGGCCGGTGACCGTCATGGTGCCCAGTTCGGTATTGGTGGAGGTGCCAGCATTGACGGCATTGTCACTGAGTGTGGTCTGGGCCAGTGCGGCGGAGGACACGCTGGCCGCCAGCAGCGCCGGGCCAGCCTTCAAGGCGAAAGGTTTCAGGGCGAAAGGCGTCAGCGCGAAGGGCAGGGTCGAGGTGATACGCATGTTGTCGCTTACCATTGGGAGCAGGGAAAGGCGCCGCGGGGTAGGCACCTGAACAAAGCGGTCATGTTTCGGTAATGCGAATTATTACATTTTGCGAGTGGGCCTGTGTATGCGCGGCGCCAAGAACCTTATGCGTGGTGACAGGACCTGCGCCGATAATGAAACCTCCGTAGCCAAGTGCTATCGGCGTAGCAAGTGCTATCGGCGTAGCGAGTGCTAGCTGATGTAGTGGATCCATTCATCGACGAAGCACCGCCCGACGGCTGGGTGCCGTTGCGGTGTACTGCGTCCCGTTGAGGTCTCTGGGGGAGAGCTGCCCAGGGGGCTGGGCGCAGGGCGAAGGTCCTGGAAGCGTCTAGCCAACGTCGCGTGGCGAGACCCCGAAGCGCCGCCGAAAGGCGGTGGAAAAGTTGGAGGCGTGGCTGTAGCCGCTCTCGAAAGCGGCCTGCTGCACGCTGGCGCCCTGGGCCAGCAGCTCGTGGGCCAGGGTCAGTCTGCGTTCTCGCAGGTAGTCGAAGACCGAAACGCCGAACAGGCGCTGGAACTTGGCGCGCAGGCCCGAGGCGCTCATGGACGCCATCGCCGCCAGCTGCTCGAGGCAGTAGGACTCGGCGGGAAAGTCGTGCAGCCGCTGGCGGATCCGCTCCAGCCGCTGGCGCTCCGGCAGGGGCAGGTCACCGCGCTGGCGCGGGCCGGGATGTCGCAGGCCGTGGGCCAGCAGTTGCAGGCCGATGGCCTCCATCAATAGCTGGCGCTGGCCGGGGGAAGGCTGCGGCATGACCGCCTGTTCGAGCATCGGCGCCAGATAGCCCGGCAGCGGCCAGACGTGCAGATGAGGACGCGGGGCGTCGAGCAGTTCGGTGATGTCCGGGCGCTGGCTCAGCGAGGCGATCGCGGCCTGGTCCAGCGACAGGTTCAGGGTGCGCAACCGCTGCCCCTCATCCTGATGCACGCGCAGGGAAACCTGATCGGCGAGCCGGGCACTCAGTGCGCTGCCGGCGGTGAGCCGCTGCCGCCGTCCTCCGGTGTCGACCACGATGGCGCCTTCCATCACCACGCACACAAACAGCGGCGAGGCCATGGTGGAGCAGGAGTCGTAGGGCTTGAGCACCTCGACATCGGAAAAGGTCAGATGCCAGCCGCTGCGCACCTCTTCCTCGATGACGCGGCCTCTGAGAATTTCCAGGTGGTGGGCCACCGCCGGGAAGCGGGCGCCGTCGAAGCGGTAGTCGATGCCATGGCGCTGGCCAAAGCGTAGAAAGTCCCGCGCGCGGATGACCCGGGTATCACCAAGTCCCGCGGCGGCCCCGGCCAGCGGGCGCGAGCGAGGCTGATCACCACTCGGCTCGCAGACCTGCGCGTGGCTTGCAGCGCTCATCTTCAGCTTGCGACCCGGCGGCGGGCGTCGCCGCGGGAGGGGAAGGTCTGCACCACTGCCCCCGTGCTCTGGGGCATCGCTGTGGTCCTGGGCTGCCTGGTCTTATTGCTGGTCTTGTTGCCGGTCGTGCTGCTGGTCTTGTTGCTGGTCGTGTTGCTCGCCCTGGCAACGGCGGCATCGTCCAGCGGGCAGTTGCCGCAGCAGCCGAAGTCCTCTAACCGATAGCGCAGGCAACATAGCCGCCGTGTGCGCTGGGTCTCGCCGTGTTCGTCGGGCAGGTAGCGCACCGGCATGAACAGGGGATTGCGCCGGCCATCCGGGTAGACCCGGTGGTCGATCAGGCGCAGCGCCTCGTCGCCGAGCCCAGGTGAGGCCATGGGGTGGTGCACGGCAGCCTTGGCAAAGTACTCGAAGTAGTTGCCGAAGTTGCTCCAGAACACCTTGGGAGAGGCCCCGGAGACGCAGCCCAGCATGTCGACCAGCGGTGCCACATGCCCCTGCAGCAGGCGTTCGAAGCGCTCGAAGGCGTCGAGCGACCCCAGCGGGGTGCCTTCGTGGGGCAGGGCGATGCCAATCGTCTGGCCGCTGTCGCTGAGATACAGGCCCATCTGATCCAGCGCTACCGGCAGGTCGCGCTCCAGCAGCAGGTTGGAGGCCAGGGTATGGGCGGCCATGGCGCTGAAATGCCACTTGGACCAGAGCGAGGCCACCGCCTTGAGGTCATCGCCCTGGTACTGGGCGGCGAAGCGCTCGAGCAATTCGTCCAGCACGCCAGGTTCGAGCAGTCGCTCGGCAGGCATGGCGTCGTCGGGTAGCTCGGCCGCGACGGTGGGTACGGCAAGGTGTTCCAGGGGACCGCAATACAGACGAGGCAGCGCTGATGTCATGGGGTGTCCTGCAGGCCGGAGGCTTGAGGTCATAAGACCAACGGTGCACACCATAAATTAAATGCGAATTGTTATCAAGAATATTGCCGATAGCCGGCGTCGATCGATTGAATGCTGGCGGCCCGCCAGACCTGGCTGGGGCTGGACCCCTGGTCGATATCCGAGCACATGTCGATCCGTTCAAGCGTGAGGGTATGGCAATGGACGACCAGCTCACCGCTCGCTTCCCCGACCTTGCCTTTGCCATCGCCCTCGCCGGGCTGGCGCCAACGCCAGACCTGACGGCGGTATTGCTGGCCGTTGTCAGCGTCGTTGTCGCTGTCGCTGCCGCTGCTGCTGCCGCCAAGGTGGCCGGGCATCTCTTGCGGGTCCAGGGCGTTGTCCTCGACCAGCGCCAGTTCAGCGCAGGGCAGGGCCGCGTCCGTGGCCAGCCACTGGAGCGCGGCGACCTCGGCGCACTGCTGGGCCGGGGTCAGGTGGGAGGCTCCGCGATAGCCGGGCAGGAAGCGTTGTCCCTGCGCCTCGGCTTGCAGCATGGGCACGGCCTGGCCGGGCTCGATGCGCCCGTACTTGCGTACCGGTGACAGCAGGATGATGCTCGCGGCGAAGCGGCAACCGCCCAGGTGGCTGCTCTCCCAGACGTCGAAGGGCAGGCGATGCTCCACCACGGCGCGGGCCAGCGCCTTGTAGCTGCGATAGCCGTAGCGCGCGCAGCACTTGTCCTTCTTGCCGTGGGTGCAGCACAGCACCAGGTCGTGGTGCTGTGGTGTGGACGGCCAGCGCTCGAGATCCTCGCCCGCCGCCAGCGCCTCGACGAAGGCCAGCAGCGCACTGCGCTCGAGCTGGAGACGCCGACGCTCCGGCATCAGGATCACCTCGTGGACCTCGGCAGGCTGATCACGACGATGGATCAGATTGACCCGGCGGCCGCTGGCGGCCAGCGCGTCGAGTTGTGCTGCCAGCCCAGGGGGCATGTCGCTGGCGTGGCGCAGGTTGCGCTGCCACCTGGCCCGGGGCCAGCTGATCAAGAGGTTGCGCTCGGCGTGGGCGCCGCTGCCGGGCAGCGGATCCCCTGCTTCGCGAGACAGGTCGGTGCAGAAGACGTGGCTCATGGCCTCGGCCCTGACGTTGTCGAAGGATGCCTTGCCTGAGTGTGCGGCGCCGGCGACTCGTCGGTTGGTCTCTGCTGCTGCGCCTGCGATTCACGGCGCCCCAGCAAAGGTACGCACAGCGGCTTGCCGCTTTCAGGGTCGACCATGACGTGGGCGTCCAGGTCGAAGACGCGCTTCAGGTTGTCGGCGGTGAACACCTCTCGCGGCGCGCCGCTGGTGAGGATGCGACCGTCGCGCATCATCACCAGCTCGTCGGCGTAGGCGGCGGCCAGGTTGAGGTCGTGCAACACCAAAAGCAGGGTGCGCCCCTGGTCGTGGGCCAGTCCCGAGAGCAACTCCAGCAGGTCCACCTGGACCTTGAGGTCAAGAAAGGTGGTGGGCTCATCGAGCAGGATCAG
The DNA here is from genome assembly GCF_003056325.1 of Halomonas sp. BN3-1. NCBI lineage: Bacteria > Pseudomonadati > Pseudomonadota > Gammaproteobacteria > Oceanospirillales > Halomonadaceae > Halomonas > Halomonas sp. BN3-1. The sequence continues at coordinate 260,382 of NZ_PYVV01000003.1, forward strand.
GTCGGTCTGCTGGGCCAGCACCATGGCGATCCAGCAGCGCTGGCGCTGCCCACCGGACAGGGTGTCGACGTGGCGCTCGGCGAACTCGGTGACCCGGGTGTAGGCCATCGCCTGCTTGACCACCTCAGCGTCGCGACGGGCATCGCGTTGCCACAGGCGCTGGTGGGGAAAGCGTCCCATTGCCACCAGCTGGCGCACGCTCAGCCCCTCCGGTGCCGTCGGCCCCTGGGGCAGCAGTCCCAGATGCTGGGCGACCTCGCGGGTGGAGCGACGGTGAATATCCTGACCGTCGAGCAGCACCTGGCCGCCCTGGGGCTTCAAGGTGCGTGCCAGGGTCTTCAGCAGGGTCGACTTGCCGCTGCCGTTGGGACCGAGCAGCACCGTCAGCTTGCCTGGCGCCACCGCGATATCCACCCCGTCCAGTACCAGCCGTTCCTCGTAGCCGACCTTGAGAGAATGTCCCGCCAACGGGTGGCCGAGCGCGGACGCCGCGGTCGATCCGTCTGACGACACGCCTGACGATGCATCGGACCGGTGTCGGGGTGCCGCGCTGGACGAGGGTGTGGTCGGCAAAGAAGGCTGAGATGAGGTCATGCAAGGCCCGCCTGGGGTGTGTGGCAGCAGCACGGTATGACAAAAAATTCTCATTTTCAATCCGGCCAAGCCCGTATCGGCGCGGTTTGTCGGCATGGCGCGCGGCGTTTTAGCACAGTGTGTTGTTAGCTTATGCCGAACGAATGGTTCGCATTTCGTAGACAGCAGGAAAGCGATTAATTAGGATAATCGTTCTCATTTGTATGTGAGATGGCAATAAACGACGCAATGCGGCATCGAGGCTTCGGTAAGGTGCGGCCCTTCGGGAAGGTGGCGAATCGCATCGCCAGCGCTCGCCGGGAGCGGCAGCACGGGGCAGGGACGACGTCCGAGAGCAACGTCCTGGCGTGAGGGACTCGCCAGACCTCGAGTCAGCGTTTGCGCGATCATTCGATTTAGCAAAAGGAACGATGCACGACATGAAACGTCATGCTCTCTGGCCCACCGTTTCACTGCTTGGCCTGGTGGCCGCACAGCAGGTCGCGGCGCAGACCTCCGTCGATACCTCTTCCTCGAACGGCGCCCGTGCCGACGAGGCCCCGACCATGGTGGTGACCGCCTCGCGGACCAATACCACCGCGGAAGATTCGCCGCAGACCGTGCGCATCATCAGCGAGGAGGAGATCGCCCAGCAGCTGGACGTGACCACCGACTCCTCCCAGATTCTGAGCAACCTGCTGCCGTCCTACTCGCCCAACCGCCAGAAGATGACCGGCAGCGGCGAGACCCTGAGGGGCCGCACACCGCTGTTTCTGATCGACGGCATTCCCCAGTCGAATCCGCTGCGTCCGACCGGTCGTGAGGCCCATACCATCGATTTCTCCCAGGTGGAGCAGATCGAGGTGATCCAGGGCGCCAACGCCACCAACGGCGTCGGCGCCGCTGGCGGGGTGATCAACATCATCACCAAGCGTCCGGAGCCGGGTTCCTTCAATCAGCACTTCGGCGTGCAGATGACCACCCCGACCAGCGAGCTGGATGAGGACACCCTGAGCTACAAGACCGACTACGGCTTCAGCGGCAACAAGGGCAACGTCGACTACCTGTTTGGTCTGAGCTACGAGGACCAGGGGCTGTACCTCGACGCCAAGGACGACCCGGTCGGTGTCGACAACACCCAGGGCGACCTGATGGACTCGCGCAGCTATGACCTGCTCGGAAAGATCGCCTACTGGATCGACGATGACCAGCGCATCCAGTTCACCCTCAACCACTACGACATCGAAGGTCACAACGACTACGTCAGCGTGACCGGCGATCGCGACGCCGGCATTCCGACCACCTCCGAGCGTGGCACCCCCGAGGGCGACGCCCCCTTCAACGAGGTCTGGACCACTGGTCTGAGCTACGAGAACTATGACCTGGCCGGCATGCACCTGAGTGCCCAGGCCTACTATCAGGACTACGAGGCGCTGTTCGGCGCCACCGACTCCAGCAGCTTCCAGGATCCTTCGCTGGCGCCGGTAGGCACCTACTACGACCAGAGCTCGGCCAAGACCGAGAAGTTCGGCACCAAGGTCTCGCTGACCAAGGACGACCTGTGGAATGACCGGCTCAAGCTGACCGGTGGCTTCGATACGCTGTTCGACGAGACCGAGCAGTACCTGTATCAGAGCAACCGCACCTACGTGCCGCCCACCGAGTACACCGACCTGTCGCCGTTCTTCCAGGCCGAACTGCAGCCCATCGACTCGTTGCTGCTGTCCGCCGGGGTGCGTTATGAGTACGCCGAGCTGGATATCGATGACTATCAGACGGTGTGGGCCAACAATGGCGTCGACGTCGAGGGCGGCAATCCTGACTTCGACGAGACGCTCTACAACGTCGGCGCGGTGTGGAAGCCGGTCGATCGCGTCAGCCTGTTCGCCAACTACTCCGAAGGCTTCTCGATCCCTGATGTCGGTCGTGCCCTGCGCGGCATCGATACCCCGGGACAGTCCGTCGACAGCATCGACAATCTGCGTCCCATTGTCACCGAGAACGTCGAGACCGGCGTGCGCTTCGAAGGAGATCGCCTGTCGGCAGAGCTGAGCTACTACGAGTCCACCTCCGACTTCGGTAGCCGCCTGACCGAAGAAGACGACGTCTTCGTCATGAACCGCCAGGAGACCCAGATCACCGGTATCGAGGCCTCGGTGGACTACGCCTTTACCGAGCGCCACTCCGGTCGCCTGGCCTATTCCCACATGACGGGTCTGTATGACAGCGACGACGATGGCGACCTCGATGCCGAACTGTCCGGCCTGGATGTCTCGCCGGATCGTCTGATCGGTAGCTGGTCCGCCAACTGGACCGACAAGGTGTCCACCTTCCTCCAGGCCAACTACTCGTTCGATGAGACCTATGACGAGGACGATCGCGAGTTCGACGGCTATCTGCTGGTGGACGCAGCGGTGGGCTACCAACTGCCTACCGGCAAGCTGAATGTGGGCGTGTCCAACCTGCTCGACGAGGACTACATCACCTACTACTCCCAGAGCGCGCTGGTCAACGACGACCGTTACTTCGCCGGTCGTGGTCGTACCCTGACGGTAGGGTATAGCGTCGACTTCTAAAGGCTGCGTTTGTAAGCACTACGGCTGGAAAGCGCTACTTTTCGTAAGCGCCGCTAGTCGGCTGACCCGGACCGCCGCCAGGACGGCGGCGGTCCACGCGGACGGGCCGTGGTGCCGCTTCGATGACACCAGGCAACGCCTGAGGCTGTTTTCAGGCCATCTGCAGAATCAGTTTCCAGATCAACGACTTCATAACAACGTACGCAATAACAACTACGCCATAACAACAACCCTTCGCCAAGTGACTAGCCAGGAAAGCGCGGTTTCCCCTGACGAAAGGCGTCGATGATTCGACGTCCGGGGAAGCAAAACAAGGAAGGAATCCTTGCGGAGGTTGCACATGCAATTCCCCCCATGTACTCGCACCCCTGGCGAGATCGCTCGGCATGCCTCACAGCATGCCCTGCTCAACGGCATCATCAAGGAAGTGGCTATCCCCCACGACCTGTTGAGCCACCACTGGCCCGCCAACAGGCGTGGCCTGCCAACGAGCCTCCAGGGCCTGCCATTGCAGGTCGCCTGGTCGTCTTCTTTAACCTTGTTCGTGCTGGTCGATCGCCACTCGGCGATGGGCTGCCATCAGGTTGTGTCGCCGCTGTATCTGCGCCGCAGCCTCGATCAGCCCTGGCGGGAGGCCGATACCGACGAGCTGGTATCGGCCCTGCTGGAAGATGGCCCCTGGCGCGAGGCCAGCCCCAACCCCGAGTTCGGCGACCAGGTGCTGCAGAGCCAGGCGGTGATGGCCTCCATCATCGAGGACGCTCGGCGACGCCCCCATGACCCGCTCAAGGACTACGCCGCCAGCGAACAGGGGCTGTGGTTCGGCCATCCCAATCACCCCACCCCCAAGGCCAGGCAGTGGCCGCAAGGCTTGAAGGGGCAGGGCAGGGACTGCTCCCCCGAGTTTGGTCAGGGTACCCGCTTGCACCAGTTCTCGTTTCCGGCGCAAGGGCTACGGATCGCCTGCAATGGCCTGGAGCCCGGTGAGGTGCTCAGCCAGGCCGCCGACCAGAGCGCGGAGCCCGAGGCCGGGCGGGTGGTGCTGGCCATGCACCCGGTCCAGGCCGAGCTGTTTCGCCAGGCGCCGGATGTTGCCGCGCGGATCAACGACGGCAGCATCCGCGACCTGGGCAGAAGCGGCCCGCTGGCGCTGCCCACCGCCTCGATGCGTACCTGGCATGCGCCCGAGCATCCCTGGTTCATCAAGGGCTCGCTCAACGTGCGCATCACCAACTGCGTGCGCAAGAACGCCTGGTACGAGCTCGAAAGCACCCTGGTGATCGATCGCATCATGAGTCGCTTGATCGACAGTGAAGACCCGGCGCTCGAGACCCTCGAGCTGGCTCGGGAGCCCGCCACCCTGCACTGGGCCCCGCAGGACGCTGACGACGATCAGCGCCGCTGGTTCCGTGAGCAGACCGGGGTCATCCTGCGCGAGAACTTCTGTCAGCGCTTCGGCGCCGAGCGCTGCCTGCTGGCGGCGACGGTATTCGCCCGTGACACCGAACTGGAGCCGATGGCGCCATCGTTGGTGGCGCGCGCGAGTTCGCCTGCGTCCGCTGCTGTGAGCGGCGCCCCCGCCGACGATGTGCCCGAACACAGGATCGTCGACTGGTACAAGGCCTATCTTGGCGCCCTGGTCGAGCCGGTGCTGGCGCTGTATTTCCGTCATGGCATCGTGGTCGAGCCGCATCTGCAGAACTGTGTGCTGATCCATGACCAGGGCTGGCCCCGTCGCGTACTGCTGCGCGACTTCGAAGGCGTCAAGCTGACCGAGGATCAGGGCCTTGACTGGCTCGCCGGCGAGACGCTGGATGAGCGCGTGCGCGCGTCGATGACCTACAGTCGCGACAAGGGCTGGAAGCGCATCGCCTACTGCCTGCTGGTCAATCACCTGGCCGAGGCGATCCTGGCGTTGAGCTGGCGCCGCCCGGCCCTGGCCGAGCGTCTGTGGGAGGCCACCGGGGAGGAGCTTTCGCGGGTCAGGCAACGGCTCGGAGTCGCCACGCCCGAGCTCGATGGCCTGCTCGCAGGCGGCGACTTGCCGTGCAAGACCAACCTCAAGCTCAGGCTGATGGCCCGGGCCGATCGTCACGCCGACTATGTGTGGCTGCCCAACCCCTGGCATCAGCTCGCAGGTGAGCGTCTGGAGGTGGCCCATGGCTGACAGTGTTGCTGTCTCGGGGCGCAGCGAGGCCCAGCGGCTGCCGCCAGCGGTGCGGCAGGCGATACGTTGCCACCAGGCCAAAGCGCAAGATCCCATCGCCGCCTTCGTCTACGACCTGGAGGCGCTGGCCGCCCGGGCGCGCTCGATCAAGTCCGCGCTGCCCGAAGGTGTCGAGCTTTACTACGCCATCAAGGCCAATAGCGAGGCGCCGGTCCTCGGGACCTTGGCCCCCATCGTGGACGGCTTCGAGCTGTCCTCCGGTGGCGAGATCGGTCGCATGCGGCAGGTGACGAGCACGCTGCCCTGGGTGCTGTCGGGACCGGGCAAGCTCGACACGGAGATGGCGTTGGCCATGGACGAGGGCATCGAGGCCTTTCACGTGGAGAGCCTTGGCGAGATCGCGCGGCTTGAGCGACTCGCCGCAGCCAGGGGATGCCACCAGGCGGTGCTGATCCGCATCAATCCGACCCTGCCCGAGGCGCTGTCGAGTCGTCTGCGCATGGCCGGTACCGCCACCCCCTTCGGCATCGACGAAGCCAGTCTTGGCGAGGCGGTGGCGGCGGTGGACGCCGCTGCCCATCTCACCCTGGTCGGCTTTCATATCCACGCCATGTCCCACCAGACGAGTGTGGCGCGCCACCAGGCGTTGCTGGACGGCTACCTGGCGCGCTGGCCCGAATGGCGAGCGCTTGCCGCCTCGCCCGCCAGGGTCACCCAGCTCAATGTCGGGGGTGGCATCGGCGTCGACTACATGGCGCCGTTCGAACCCGAGCGTCAGTTCGACTGGCAGGCGTTGTGCGCCCATCTGGACGCGCGACTCAAGGCGATGGCTCAGGCCCCGCGGGTGCGCTTCGAGATCGGCCGTTTCCTGAGTGCCTTCTGCGGCTACTACGCCATCGAGGTGCTGGACACCAAGCACAGCCATGGTCAGGGCTTCGTCGTCTGTCGTGGCGGTACCCACCAGTTCCGGCTGCCCGCGGCCCAGGGCCACGACCACCCGGTCATCCACCTGCCGAGCGGGGAGCGCGGCGAAGCGTCGTCCGGCGAGAAGCGACCCTGGACGGTGGTGGGGCAGCTGTGTACGCCCAAGGACGTGCTGGGGCGCGATCGACTGCTTGCCGATGTTGCCCCGGGGGATCTTCTGGTGCTGCCGCTGGCCGGGGCCTACGGCTACAACATCTCCCATGCCGACTTTCTGTGCCACCCAAGGCCGTCGCAGATCTTCATTGGCGCCGACGGGGCGTCATCCGACACCGCACGCTGAGGTTATTCATGTCATCACCTTCCTACGTTGCCGAGCCCGCGACGGGGTCCGCTGACGCCGCCGCTGACGTCGCCACGCCTCGAGTTGCCCCCTGTGTTGCTCCCAGTGCTGATCCCGCTGCCGTACCCTTTGCCAGTTCCGACGACTGGCGTCATCGCCCGCGCATCGAGCGGCGGGTCATCGGCCAATTGCTGCAGACCCTGCTGTACGAAGACGTGCTCGAGTATCGCTGCGAGCACCTGGCGCCGACTGAGGGTGAAGGGCAGGGGCGTGAAACCACCTTTGTCGTCTCCCTGGGAGAGCGCGACTATCGGGTGCGAGGCTGGCTGTGCCACAGCTTCTCACTGATTCGCCTCGATCATCAGAGTCTGGCTGTTGCGTCGACACAGGCGTCGGCTCGGGCGTCGACAAAGGCGCCGGCTCTGGCCGGATACGATGGTCGGACCCAGTCGCCGTCGCTCTCGGAGTTTCTGGACGACCTGGCGTCCACACTGAGCGCCAGGGCCGAGGGAGACCTTCAAGGGCGGCTGCAGCCGGGGTTCATCAACGAGCTCAAGCAGACCCTGATCAAGGACCTGCAGTCCTCGACGGCAGCGCCCGTCACCGGTAAGAGCGCGCCGCACGTTCTCGACGCCGACGCCCTGGAACAGTACTTCACCGACGCCCACAGCTACCATCCCTGCTACAAGTCTCGGCTTGGCTTTACGCTTGGCGACAACCGTCGCTTCGGTCCCGAGTTCGGCCAGCCGCTGCGGGTGCTGTGGCTGGCGCTGCCGGCGCGGCTGGCACATCAGGGGGCTGCTCCTGGTCTCGGCGCCCTGGCGACGTTCGCGGCCATGGCCGATGCCGAGCTGGGCGACGAGGGATCGCCGGCCAGGGAGCGTCTGGCCGAGTGGCTAGTCGAGCGAGGCCTTGCGCGCGAGCAGGCGGTGGTGCTGCCGGTGCATCCCTGGCAGTGGGAAAACGTGCTGGTCGGCGCGCTCTACCCGGAGCTTGCCAGTGGCGAGATCGTCCTGCTCGGCGAGGGCGAGACCCGCTATCGCCCGCAGCAGTCGATTCGTACCCTGGCGCCGCTGGATCATGATCGGCGCGCGTCCCCGACGCCCTATCTCAAGCTGGCGCTGGGGATCACCAACACCTCCAGTACCCGCATCCTGGCGCGCCATACCATCACCAACGGCCCCATCATCACCGCCTGGCTCAAGCAGCTTCTGGAGAGCGACGCCGGCGCCGGGGCGGCCAACGTCGTGATCCTCGGCGAGGTGGCCGGGGTTGCCCTGGACGAACGCGCCTTTGGCGGCCTGCGCCATGACGAGGTGTACGGCCAGGCCGGGGCCCTGTGGCGTGAGCACATCGACGGCTTTCTCGCCCCTGGCGAGCAGGCGGTTCCCTTCAACGGCTTGAGCCAGTGTCTACGCGACCGAGACGGGGCGCCCGCAGAGCCCTTCATCGCCGACTGGATCGCCCGCCACGGACGCGACGCCTGGACCCGCCAGCTGGTGAGGGTGGCGACACTGCCGATCATCCACCTGCTGTTCGCCGAAGGGGTGGGGCTTGAGTCCCACGGCCAGAATATCGTGGTGATCCACCGAGACGGCTGGCCATTGCGAGTCGCGCTCAAGGACTTCCACGACGGGGTGCGCTTCTGTCCCTCGGCGCTGGCCCGTCCCGAGCTGGCCCCCAGCCTGGAGCCGTTACCGGCGGCCCACGCCGCGCGCAACCGCAACTCCTTTATCGTCACCGATGACCTGGCGGCGGTGCGCGACTACTCCTGCGACGCCTTCTTCTTTATTGCCCTGGCCGAGATGGCGATCTTCCTCGAGCGTCACTTCGGACTCACCGAGGGCACCTTCTGGGCCATGGTCGCCGACGTCATCACCGCCTACCAGGACGCCCATCCAGAGCACGCCGAGCGCTATCGCCAGTTCGACGTCTTCGTCCCCGAGTGGGAAGTGGAAGCTCTGACCCGCCGGCGGCTGTTCGGTGACGAGGTGCCTCAGATCAAGCGGGTGCCCAATCCCCTGGCCGTGCATGCGCCGGCGTCGCGCCCTGCGTCTGTGACCACGGGGAAGGATGCAGCGACACAGGAGCGCACCCCATGCTGAGAACCAATCGCCTGAAACGTGCGCTAAGCGAGCAGCGCGAGGTCTACGGCGTGCTGGCCTCGTTGCCCACGGCGGCGTCGATCGAGCTGATCGCCGAGGCCGGCTTCGACTTCGTGGTGATCGACACCGAGCACGTGCTGATCAACCCGGAAACCGTCGAGCACATGATCCGCACCGCCGAGAGCTATGAGCTGACGCCGCTGGTGCGGGTCGCCGACGACAACCCCAAGACCCTGCTGCGCCTGCTCGACGGCGGCGCCCAGGGCATCGTGTTGCCGAGCGTCGAAGACCCCGAGCGACTGGCCGCTGCGATACGTGCCTGCAAGTACGCCCCCCAGGGCACGCGCAGCCTCAACGCCGGGCGCCCAGGTGCCTTCGGCAAGCACTCCCTGGCCGAATACGTTCAAAAGGCCAACGACGAGATCCTGGTCGTTGCCATGATCGAGAGCCGGGCCGGCGTCGAGCGCATCGACGAGCTGTGCGCCGTCGATGGTCTCGACCTGGTGCTGGAGGGCGCCGCCGATCTGTCCCAGTCCCTGGGCGTGAGCTGGCAGACCGCCCACCCCGAGGTGCTAAAGGCGCTTTGCCGGGTGCAGCAGCGCGCGGCGGACCACGGCCTTCCCTACGCCGCCTTCCTGCGCCATGCGGACGCCAAGGCCGAGTGGCGCGAGCGCGGAGTGCGTACCTTCCTGCTCGGCGACGAGCGGGGCATCGCCTTTCGCGCCCTGACGAGCGCCTTGAAGGAGGCATGCGCATGAGGTGCCTGTCGCTTGCTTCCGGTGCCCCTGTTGCCCGAACCCCGAACCCTGCTGTCGCGCCTTCGTCGGTGCCCCCGATTGTTGCAGTTGCAAGGAGAGCCCAATATGGCCGCGTTTGATTCCGTTTCTTCACCCGTTCCTTCACCCCAGGCGAGGCGCCTGGCCAGCGAGCAGATCCTTCAGTCGCTGGTAGATGGCCTGCTGGTCGAGGGGATCCTCGAGATCGACTCGCTGGCCGGTGATGACAGCGATGCCCGTTCGTTTGCCGCTGAGCTGTTTGGTGATGAGGTGCTGGTGGTCCATCCAGCAGCGCGATTGTGGCGCCAAGTGCGGGCCCAGGGTGCTAGCCAAAAGATCAGCCTGGTGATGCTGCTGGAGCCCGGCATTGCCCAGGACTGGCAGAAGGTGCCCGGCACGCCAGTGCTGGCGCTCCATGGGGGAACACCGGCGCCCCTGGACCCCGTGGCATTGATGCGCCGGGTGTTCGGCGGCGATGACCAGACCCTGACACCGGGCCAGCGCGTCTTTCTCGACGCCCTTGAGGACAGCCTATGGCAAGCCACGGCCTCCATGGCCCACGGCGTGGACACCCGCCATCTTGCCTCCCTGGGCACCCTTGAGCACTTCACCATTCTGGAACAGTGGGCGTCGCTGCTCGACCGGCCCTACCATCCCACCGCCAAGGCCAAACAGGGTTTAAGCGCTGCCGAGTACCGCGCCTATATGGCCGAGTTTGCCAACCCTGTCGAGCTCTACTGGGTGGCGGTAGCGCGTCACCGGCTGACCCATGGCGCAGGGGTGGGGGCTCTTGAAGCTGGCGCGGTGTCGGGCGCCGATAGAGCGGCTTCGGGCGCCGATAGAGCGACAGCCGGCGCGAGGTCGGGCGGCGATAGAGAGAGCGCCCCTTTGGAACAACCCGCAGACTGGCTGCTCGCGGCCGAGGAGCGTCAGGCACTCGCCGATGAGATGCTCGCCAAGGGAATCGCCGATAGCCACCTGGCACTGCCGGTGCATCCCTGGCAGCACGATCATGCCCTGCCGAAGTGGCTCGCCGAGGACTTTGCCGCTGGTCACTGCATCACCCTGGAGGTTCGCGCCGGGCGCTGGTGGCCGACCTCGTCGCTGCGCTCGCTGCTGCCGGCTGTGCCCTCGTCAGACGGCGCAGCGCATAGCCTCAAGCTGCCCATGGCCATCCACTCGCTGGGAGCCTCGCGTTACCTGCCGGCGGTGAAAATGATCAATGGCGATCTGAGCGCAGGGCTGTTGGAAGAAGCCCGGCAGCGCGATCCACTGCTGGAAAGCGCCTTGCACCTGTGTGACGAAGGCAAGTGGTGGGCTTACCTGCCCGAGGACGCCAGCCTGTTTGATGAGGCCCCGCGGCATCTGAGTGCCATGGTACGCAGCTACCCGCGGGCACTGCTCGAGCAGGTCGGCACCCAACTGGTGCCCATGGCGACCCTGGGTACGCCGCTACCGATGGTCGGGGCGTCCGGTCCTGCGAGCACCAGCGCCCATCACGTCTTCGATGACTGGATGGTGCAGCGTGGCATGGAACAGGGAGCCGCGAGCGCACAGGCGCTGTTTGGCGAGCTGTGTGCGCGCTTTTTCGAGATCAACCTGCGCATGCTGAGGCTTGGCATGCTGGCGGAGGTGCACGGCCAGAACGCCGTGCTGGTGGTGCGCCAGGGTAGGGTCGAGGGACTGTTGCTGCGTGATCATGATTCGCTGCGTATCAACGTCGGCCAGCTCGAGCGTCACGGCATGCAGGATCCCTGCTACCGGATCAAGCCGGGTCACGCCAACACCCTCTACCACGACAGTCAGGAGGCGCTGTTGTTCTGGCTGCAGACCCTGGCGATCCAGGTCAACCTGCGCGCCATCATCGACACCCTGGCGGGACACTATGGCCTTTGCCAGCGCGCGCTATGGCGGGATCTGGCGGTTCAGCTCGAGGCCCAGCTCGACGCCGTGCCCTTCGATGCCGCCGAGCGCAACGCCTTGAAGTCCGCGCTGTTCGAGCGCGAGCGCTGGCCCTACAAGCGCCTGATCGCCCCGATCATCGAGCGCGCCGGCGGCCCAGGCAGTATGCCTTTTGGCGTCAGCGAGACCGTCAATCCTCTGAGGGCCTGCCAGGGGGCACTGGCACATCAGGAGGCCGAGGCAACTGCTGGTGTCGAACAGGGTGTCAGTATCGCTGGCGAAGCCGACCGCCTGAAGACGCTGCAGCAAGCCTGAGCCCATTGACAGGAAAATGCACGGCGGCATCGGTGAATACCGATGCCGCCGTTTTTACACGCGCAAGGCACGGGATATTCAGCGCAGCCATTCGGGATGCTCGGTGAGCATCGCCTCGCGCCGACGAGTTTCGTCCTGCTGCTTGGCCAGGGCTTTTTCGGCCAGCTCGTCGGCCCGGTGTGCGGGCACCACGAACAGACCGTCATCGTCGCCCAACACCAGATCGCCGGGCGTGACGGTGACTCCGTCGATAGCCACCGGGGTGTTGATCTCACCCTCCAGCGACAGCGAGCGGGTGGTCAGCGGACTGGTACCTGCAGCAAATATCGGCAGGGCCAGCCGAGACAGCGTCTCCCGGTCGGTGACAGCGCCATTGGTGACAACGCCGGCCAGTCCCTTGGTCAGCGCCGCGTAGGCGCGAAACTCGCCCCAGCAGGCGCGACGATGATCACCGGACACGTCGATCACCAGCACGTCACCGGGGCGTGCGAGCGTCAGCGCCTCGCGGATGATGCTGCCGTCGACATGAGGAATTCTGACCGTCAGGGCGGTGCCGACCAGGCGCACCGGACGATGCAGCGGCTCCAGCGAGGCGATGGCGCCAAAGTCGCTGAAGTGGCCCAGGGTCGAGGTGGCAAGCCCGGCGAAGCGATCGATCTGTGCTTGGCTGAAGCTGTCCCTGCGCGGGGCAATATGGAACATCGGACCTCCTGTCGGATGTGTTGCTGAGGGGGTGCTGACCAGATTACGGCGAGGCACTCAGCGCCCTTACTGACGGGTGCGATAGAGCAGATAGACGAAGAAGGGTGCACCCACTGCGGAGACGAAGACCCCGGCGGGCAGGTCCTTGGGCAGAAAGGCCACGCGGCCGATCAAGTCGGCGTAGAGCACGATCAGCGCGCCACACAGCGCCGCCACCGGCACCAGCCGTGCAAGACTGCGGCCGACCAGGCGGGCCGCCAGATGGGGTGCCACCAGGCCAACGAAGCTGAGTCCTCCGGCAAACGCCACCGCCGCTCCGGCCAGCGCCACGCTGAGGGCCAGCAGGATCAGCCGGCTTCTCAGCACATCGACACCGAGCCCGACGGCCACGGCGTCGCCCAGTGCCAGGGCGTCCATATGCCGAGCCAGGCTCAGGCACAGCGGAATCGCCACCAGCAGCCAGGGCAGCAGCGACAGCACATGGCGCCACTGGGCCGCATACAGGCTGCCGGTGAGCCATACGTAGGCGTGCAGCGCCGAGGCGTCGTCGCTGATCACGATCAGCAGGGTCGTCGCCGCCCCCATGGCGGCGGACAGCCCGATACCGACCAGCACCACCCGGCTGGGGTTGAGCCCTTTACGCCAGGCCAAAGCCACCACCAGCACGGTGGCCACCAGGGCGCCGCCCAGCGCCGCCAGCGGCAGCAGATGGATGCTCAGCTGACTGGCAAAGCCGGCCAGAAATACCACCGCCGCCAGCGCCGCGCCGCTGGTGATACCGATCACATCCGGCGAGGCCAGCGGGTTTCTGACGATGCCCTGCAGCACCGCGCCGGCCACCGCCAGCGCCGCCCCCACCAGCACCGCCAGCAGAATGCGCGGCAGCCTCAACTCCCAGACGATAAAGCCAATGTCGCTGGCCTGGGTCGCGGCCAGGGCTTTCAGCACCTCAATGGGTGGAGTGGGGAAGCTTCCCTGCGACAGCGACAGGCCTGCGCTTGCCACCAGCGCAAGCACCAGCAGCGCTACCAGGCGGCGATAGCGCCGGTTGGCCCGATCTTGTGTATGGCCTTGCGTATGGCCGTGTGCATGGCCCTGTGCCTGTTCCCGTGTAGCGGATTCGGCGTTGGCGCCGGGCAAGCTGCTCATGCGGATACCTGCTTCTTGCGGGCCAGATAGATGAAGAAGGGCGTGCCGATCAGTGCGGTCATGACGCCGACCGGGATCTCCTGGGGCGCCATCAGGAAGCGCGAGGCGATATCGGCGACCAGCAGCAGCGTGGCTCCGAGCAGCGCACAGGCCGGCAGCAGCCAGCGATGGTCGATGCCAACCAGGCCGCGGGCCATGTGTGGCACGATCAAGCCGACGAAGCCGATCATCCCGGCAAGCGCCACCGAGCTGCCGGCCAGCAGGATTACGCATAGACCCAGGGCAAGCTTCAGGGTGCCGGCGCGCATGCCAAGGCCGGTGACCATGTCATCGCCCAGCAGCAGGGCGTTGGCCTGACGGGCGAGGGCCGCGGTGATCGCAAGGGCCAGGGCAAACAGCGGCAGCAGTGGCACCACCAGGTCAAGCTCACGCCCGGAGACCGACCCTGCCAGCCAGTACAGCACGCTCTCGAAACTCTGCTGGTCGATGATCAACAGGCCCTGACTGAAGGACACGAACATCGCCGTCACCGCCACCCCGGCGAGCACGACCCGAAGCGGTGACAGCTCGCCGCGCCGGCCACGGCTGAGCGCCACCACGGCGAGCGCGGCGACCAGTGCGCCGAGCAAGGCCGCCCACACATACTGACCGGGGGTGTGCAGCGGCAGCAGCGATACCGCCACCACCACAAAGAACATGGCGCCGGCGTTGATGCCGAGGATGCTTGGCGAGGCCAGCGGGTTGCGCGTCATGGTCTGCATCAGCGCACCGGCCACCGCCAGGCTTGCACCGGTCAGGGTGGCGATCACCGCTCGGGGCAGGCGTTCGCTGAGGATGATGATATGGCTGACCCTGCCACCGTCGTAGTCGGTGACGGCCTCAAGGGCGGTCAGCGGCGTGATCTCGGTGGTGCCGAGGATCACGCTGGCGCCAAAGGCCGCCAGCAGCAGCAGGGTACCGAGGATAAGCCCGGCGGCCCGGGTCGAGGTGCGTTCCAGCATCAGGCCGCACCCTCGTCTGTTGTGGACGACGGCTCTTCAATAGCTGAAGGCTCTTTCACAGCTGAAGGCTCCTCACCCAGCGCGTCACCCAGCGCGCAGGAAGGGGAGAGCGCCTGAGGCGCCAGGCCGTAGTGGCGATAGAGGTCATCGAGCATGGCGTTGGCGGCGAGGATGCCGCCGCCCATGATCCAGTTGACCGTGTCCACCTCGTACACCCGGCCGGCTTGTGTCGCGGTGAGCCGCTGCCATAGCGGGTGGGCGGTCCAGTGGCGGTAGGTGTTTTCGATCGCAGGGTCGTCTTCCAGCAGTACGAAGATGACGTCGGCGTCCAGCGCGGGGATGTTCTCCTCGCTGGTCAACTTCATGCCCCAGCCTTGGTCTGCGGCGGCGTCAGGCTGGCGGAAGCCCAGCTCCTCCAGGATGCTGCCGGCGAAGCCGGAGGAATATAGACGCACGTGGTCGCTCTTGAAGCGCACCACCGCGGCTTTCTGTGGCCAGGCGTTGCCCAGCACCGTGGAAATCTTCGTGCGCAGATCTGCCACCCGAAGGTTCCAGCAGGTCAGCAGTTGTTCGGCCCTGTCCTCACGACCGGTAGCCTTGGCCACCAGCTCGAGCGAGTCCCTGAAGTCAGACACCGTGGACGAGAACACCGTTGGCGCGATCTGCTCGAGCAGCGGGCGCACCCGTTCGTGTCGAAAGCGGGTGGCGACGATCACCCCGGGATCGAGCCAGGCCACTTTTTCCAGGTTGGGCTGGGTCTCCAGGCCCACGTGCTCGACGCCATCGAGCGCCTCGCGCAGGTAGCGATAGGTCGGCTTCTCCATCCAGGCATCGACCACCCCGATGGGCGTTACACCCAGCGCCACCGCGCTGTCCGTGGCCCCCTGATACAAGGTGATCAGACGCGGCGCCGAAGCCGAGGAGACTACCGTCGCAGCGGCCGCCGAGTCCGCGCTTACTTCAGACCTTACATCAGCCCTTGCACCAGCCCTGATGTCGGCCTCGGCAGCGCCTGCAAACAACAGCATCCCGGCGAGCAGGGCGAGTGCCACAAAGGCCAGCACGCCGGCGAACAGCCCGAGCACCAGCAGCAGACTGCGCAGCACTGAGGGTGCCTGCCGAGGCTGGGGCCGGGAGCGGTGCGGCGGCTTGGATGCCATGTGTGATGAAAATGGCGAGCGCGAGCCTGGTGAGGGTTGCGACGGCGGTCGCAGCGATGGCGTGAACGTCATGGGGATGATCCTTCACCTGTATTGGCGTGTCTGGCGCCCCGACGAGCGGCCGATTTCTCGCCCCAGCGCCCAGGCCAGCGGCAGGCACAGCAGGGCAATGGCGGCCAGGGCGATAAATGTCTCGTGCAGGGCCTTGGCGCTGGCCTCGGCGGCACTCACGCCAGCGGCGGTGACGCCACTGACGCGGGTGTCGTAATACAGCGAGAGTGCCACCAGACCCAGCGAGGCGATCAATCGCCTCGCCATATTGTTCATGGCCGAGGCCTGGGCCATGTCCCGGTCGGGTAGGGCGCGCATGCCCACGGTGGTGGAGGGCAGATAGCCGCAAGCCAGGCCAATGCCACGCGTCCCCATCCACAGCCCCACTACCCAGGCTGGCGTCGCCGACGACATCAGCGCGAGCCCCGCAAGACTGACAGCGGTCAGCACAAGGCCGGCGAGCAGGCACCACTGGGGCGGGTGGCGGTCGATCATCCGCCCGGCGATGGGCGAGGACAGCGACGCCATCAGGGCCGTGGCCAGAAACACCAGCCCGGTGGTCAGCGGACTCGCCCCGAGCACCTGGTGCATCCACAGCGGCACCAGCAGTACGCAGCCGAACAGGATGATGGACTGCAGGCAGGCCAGGACGACGCTCAGGCGAAAGGCGCGGTGCCCAAACAGGGATAGCGACAGTAAAGGCGCCGGGGCGCCCTGGGCTGCTGTTGGGTCGGCATTCCGTTCCTGCATTCGCCCCGCCTTGCACTCCATACCACGTTCGACCACCACGAACCCTGCCAGGGCGGCAAGCCCGAGCCCCAGGGGAACGAGCGCCGAGGGCGTGAGCAGTTCGGCCAGACTGTCGATTCGGCTCAGCGAAAACAGCACCGCGCCCATACCGATGGTGATCAGCACAAAGCCCGGCAGGTCGAAGCGCCTGGCACGGTTGGGTGCCTCCCGACGAAGGCAGCGCCAGCCGACCACCAGCCCCAGCAGCGCAAAGGGCAGATTCATGACGAACAGCGCCCGCCAGTGGCTGACCTCCAGCAGCAGGCCGCCGACGCTTGGGCCGATGGCCGGCGCGATCATCACCGCAAATCCCCAGATGCCGCTGACGCGGCCCCGCTGCTCGGGCGGGTAGGCGGCAAAGATCAGTGCCAGCGACAGCGGCATCATCAGCCCCGCCGCCATGCCCTGGACGCCCCGGGCGATGATGATGCTGTCTAGACTGTCGGCCATGGCGCCGAGGCCAGAACCGGCGATAAAACCGATCAGCCCCAGCAGATAGATCACCCGTCGGCCGAAGCGATCGGCTAGATAGCCGGTCAGCGGCATGGTCATGGCCATGCTGATCATGAACAGGGTGATGACCCAGTTCACCTGGCTGGCGCTGGCATCGAAGGTCGCCATCAGCTCCGCCACCGCCAGGTTCAGCGCACTGTTGTTGAGGCTGACGGTAAAGGTGCCCAACAACACGCTGACCAGCACCCAGGCACCTCCGGCGCGGGCCTTCGATAAATCATCACAAGACAGCTCAGCACCCCGCGACGCAGGGGCCTTGGCGAGTGTGTTGGTGGGCCGGGCCTGGAACATGAACCGTCTCACAGTCCTGGAAAGCGGAAATGCGGAGGGGCAAGAGCATGCCATGATGCAAAAGCAAATGCAATTCATTATCAAATGAGAGGAAGGAGGAATACTACCCGAAGTCATCGCGCCAGGTGAGCGACGCCACCAGCCGGAAACCATAAGCGCCGGACCTGAAATGGCCCGGCGCTTGGTGGGAATGGAAATTCCCAGGACGAATATTAGAAGTCCATGGTCCAGCCAAGGGTAAAGGTCCGTCCCCGACCCTGATAGTCGTACAGGTACTCCGGACCGTAGTAGGGCGAGTAGAACATTGCCGCTCGCTGTCCCCAGACGGTGGAATATTCCTCGTCGAGCAGGTTGTCGATGCCCAGCGTCAGACGGCCGATATCGATATCCTGGGCCAGCGCCAGGTCCACCGTGGTGTAGCCGTCGATCTGGCGGTCATCGTCATCTTCCAGGTTATGGGCATGGTTGGCCTGCAGGCGGGCGCTGCGTCCTGCCGCCATGTCCTGCCAACCGACGAAGGCGGTGGCGGAGGACAGCGACGCATAGCGGGCGTCACGCTTTTCCCAGCTGCCGTTCTCGTCTTCCTGCTCCGAGCGCACCAGGTGCAGGGTGCCGCCGACCTCGAAGCCTCCGTCCAGGAAGCGGGTCACCGCCGCCTCGAGGCCGTAGTCGCGCTTGTTTTCCTCGACCACGCTGACCGACAGGTCTTCGGCATTTTCCACCGCCTTGTCGGACCAAGCGTAGTAGATCGCCGCCTGGGTGCTCCAGTCGGCGTCATTGAAGCGCCAGCCGAGTTCCACCTGGTCTGTCTTGATGGCGTCCAGCGGGTTGTCGTCGACGCTGACATCGGCGCTCTTGCCGTAGTACTTGGCCGGGTCCGGCAGCTCAAAGCCCTGGCTGAACTGGATCCAGTTCTGGTGGCCGTTGCCGTAATCGTAGAGGGCGCTTGCGTTGACCAGGGTGGCGTCATAGTCATTCTCGCCACCCGGCACGCCGTTGAAGTCTTCGACCTCAACGTCCATATGCTGCTGGCGCACCCCGGCGGACAGGGTCAGGCCGTCGGTGACCCGCCAGTCGCCCTGGGCGAAGCCGGCGTAGCCGTCGACCTCGTAGCTTGGATAGCGTGGGCCGATCTCGCGCTCTTCCTGGGTGAGACCGCCACTGGCATTCGAGGTGGCGATGTCGAAGTACATCTGGTCGGCGTCGAAGGACTCACGGTCCATGTCGAGGCCATAGGTCAGCGAGATGCGCTCGCCCAGCTCGGCATCGAACAGCGCCTTGATACCGCCCAGATCGGTGTCCTGCTTGGAGGCGCGGAATTCGACGCCCTGAGTGGTGGCGTAGGGGAAGGCATTGAAGCTTGCCTCTTCCTCGCGATAGAACGCCTGCAGGTAGAAGTCCTGACCCAGCAGGTCGGCGTGGTGGTACTGCAGGTTGACCATTCGACGATCCGTCTCGGGATCGCGATCCGACGAATAGCCGTCGCGGATCTCGGCGCCTTCCAGATTGCCTAGCGCCAGGTTGGGGAAGTAGAGCCCACGGTCCCCTTCATAGGCCGAGCGGTATAGCTGAGCGCCAAGCGTCAGCGTCTGCTCGGCGCTCAGCGCCAGATCGACGCTGCCCATGATGTCGATGGAGCGATTGTCCTGCAGGTCGGTCTGGGCGATGTCCGGGAAGATCTCGTCGCCACGCCCGTCATAGAAGCGTCCATTGTCCTGATAGGCCACCGCCAGACGTCCCTGGACACGCTCGCTGCCGCCACTGATCGACTGGGCCAGGCGGAAGTCGGCGTCGTCACTGTCATTGAAGCCGCTGGTGACGCTCGTCGCGGTGGAAAAGTGGCGACCGGGACCGTCACCTTTCTTCGTCACGATATTGATGATGCCACCGGTGGCGCCACCGCCATAAAGACTGCTGGCGCCGGATAGCACCTCGACGCGCTCTATGTTGAACGGGTCGATGGCGTCGAACTGTCGCGACAGACCCCGGGAGCTGTTCAACGAGACGCCGTCGATCAGCACCTGCACGCTGCGGCCACGCATGTTCTGGCCATAGTTGGTGCGTCCCTGTGGGGCCAGATCCAGCCCCGGTACCAACCGACCCAGCGCGGTCTTGAGGTCGGCTCCCGTCGCGATCTGGGTCTCCAGCTGCTGCTGGTCCACCACCCACACCGCACCCGGAATCTCGCTGATCGACTTCGGCGTGCGCGAGCCGACAACCACCATGGTCTCCTGGGATTGGACTGTTGCCTCGTCGGTGGCCGCCCTGGCGTCGGTGCCTGGCTGATCGGCGCCAACCGCCTGCGCCCAGCTAAGCGACGGAGCAGCGGCCAGCAGCAAAAGGCCTGCACCGAGGGAAAGTGACGCTGACAAGGGAGAGCCGCCGGATGACGTAACGGCGGTGACTGGCGCAGTAGTTAGGGGACGCGGGCGTGTGTGGATCTGGGTCGGAATCTGGGAAGGCATGGAATGATCGCTTGGCTGATGTTGACCGGCTTGTCGAGACGAGCCGATGGGACAGTGCGGACCGGGCTTCTGGCGGCCCGTCTCGCGCCACCTGCCGAGGGAGCTGCGTGTTGCCCGTGGGGCAGATGTGCAGCTTCGGCAGCGGCAAGCAATATAGCGAATTGTGAAAATAATGCGAAGCGTTCGTATTAAAATTTAAGATTTGTGCAAGTCAAGCTCACCCCCTCGCCGACCAGAGGCACAAGGCGTAGGCTGGATGCATCTACCACGCGACGATCAGGAGGCCTGATGGCACGAGTAAAGATCCTCAAGCAGGGCACGATCCACTGCTTTCCTCCCGGCCTGCGTGACGACCAGGGCGAGCTGGTCAACGCCGAGATTTCCGCGGTGGCCTACGATGGTGAGCGACTGTTGATGGCCAGCGACAAGCCGATCCCCGGCCACGAGCGTTCTGCCGCCTTCAGCCTGCCGTTGACCGCCGATGGTCCCGACGACAGCCGTATCGACTACTTGACCCAGCAGACCATCAAGGAAGCGGTGAAGTATGAAGACTTCGCCCTGACCACCGATGGGCGACACATGATCGCCACCACCGGCTTCGATCGCATCGACGACGAGACCCACGATCTCAACGCCTACAACCACCTGCTGATCTGGCCTCTTCATGAGCCTGACCGGGTCCAGGTGGTGGACCCCGACCCCCGTGACGGTGTGGAAGGGTCGCTCGAGTTCCGGCGCAAGATGGACGCAGCCGTAGGCGAGCCCTACTACAAGATCGAGGGTCTGGCTGCTATCCCCGGCGAGCGTGGCGATGGCCTTTTGCTGTTTGGCATCCGCGAGCAGGGCAAGGCCCACGATGACTTCGACTACGTGCGCCGGGTCATCGGCGCCCACTACATCATCAACGACGACGACAACCTGGAGTTCGTCGACGCCCTGCACGACGTCTTCAGCTTCGACCCCGGCGAGTACGACGGCGTGGAGCACATCTGTGGCCTGTCGAGCCTTGAGTACGATCCCTACCACGGCCAGCTCTACCTGCTCACCAGCTTCGAGACCGAAGAGGGCGACGACGAGGTCATCGGCGGCTATCTGTGGGTGATGTCACTGCACGACTTCCGCCAGGGCAGGGCACCCACCCTGGTACGCGACGAGAACGACAAGGTGCTCGAGTTCGAACACAAGGCCGAAGGCCTCGCCGTGCTCGACCGCGAACGCCTGTTCGTCGCCTACGACAACGACCGCAACTACGACCTGCACAGCGTCAGCGAACGCGACGAACGCCGCTGCTGCGAAGCCCCCTACACCATCCTTGGGTTGGTGTAGTAGGCACCAAGCGGTTCAGGTATGGCGCATTGCCACTTCGAACCGAGGCAGGGCAGGGCAGGGCAGGACGCGGCGGCGGAGCCTGATAGAGAGCCCCGGAGAGTAATACCAAGCCATAGAGGGCGAGCGCGTGAGAAGGAGCGCGGAAAGAGGGGGCGTGTGAAGGGAAAGGGGCGCATGGGGTGGAGCGGGGCGCTGCGGGTACGCCGGCGGTACACCCAGCCGCCAAAACCGGACTTTGAGGCGCTAGAACGATGATGCGACAAGGGCTGTGATGCGAGGAAGGGCACAGCCAAAGCGCCTCGAAAGCCGCCATACTGACCAGTGGCAAGCGTCCACCCGAAACCCGCTAGCCTACGGCCGCAGCTTTCGCTATCATACGCCCGCGCTGATAAGGGCCTATAGCTCAGTTGGTTAGAGCAGGGGACTCATAATCCCTTGGTCGTAGGTTCAAGTCCTACTGGGCCCACCACCGCCCCCCTTCCTGCCTGTTGGTTGTCCTGTCTGGGTTTTACATTGCTCTTGTACGCCGGGGCTTCCCGATGCTTGGCTGTCCACGAACATCGTTCCAGCACCACTTCCTTGAGTGAACGGGCGTCACGCAGTGTGCGATCGTCTACTGCCCCCGTAGCCTCCATCTAGATAGTCCCCAGCATTGGTCCGAACTCTGAAGCACGTCGGCGCCATAAGATGCGCCCGTCCACCGGAGCAGTAGGTGAAATGGGGTAGCCCTACGGCCCTGATACTGGATCTGGTCTGCAATCATCGCGATATTCGCTTTACTCGTATCGGGTACCGGGGCCTTCCGGCCAGCCAGGGTTCATACTCTGCGCCTGACGCCCTGGATGAGTGTGCCAGGATGATCGGTCGGGCGAACCTGAGGGTGGGGCCTGTTGCGAAGCCAGTGGCTTAGTCGCAACCATGCAGGAGCGACATGTAGAGCTATCGGAGGTGGATTCGCTCGAGCTTGCAGACGCCATCTTGGTTTACAAGCGAATCCCTCTGTAGTGGACGATTTTCCTTGACAGTTCGGTAGTGATTCATCGAGCCTGTCCCGTGTCCTAGGACGTGGGACAGGAGCGGTGGTGACACTATGAAAAGTCAAGATATTGGTCTGCTTTTGAAGCTGGTGGCCCTGAGGCGTAAGGACGGCCGTGGCCCCGATACTCACACTGGCAAGGGAGAGAAGGCGCTCCCAGATGACTGGAGGGACTGGGCGCTCGATGACATTGACGGGGTGCGCGAGAGCTTGCCTGGACTCGAGGACGACCAGTTGCAGGCACGCTACAGCGTGCGGGCCTTGGCCGAGGAAACCGGCATCAGCAAAAGTCAGGTTAGCCTTGCCCTTCAGCGATGTCTGGAGGTAGGTCTGATTCGCAAGGATCACCGAACCGGCGTGCCGCGCGCCAACGCCCGAGCTCTGTTCAACTTCATCATGCATGGCGTGCGCTACGTGTTCCCGGCCAAGCCCGGGGAAATTACCCGCGGCATTGCGACGACCTTTGCCGCGCCAGCGCTGGAAGGCCAGTTATATAGCTCAGGTGAGTTGCCGATGGTATGGCCAGACGCCCGGGGCAAAAGCAAAGGCCAGGCTGTTGAGCCGTTGTTCAAGAGTGTGCCCTATGCGGTGCGTCGCGATCGAGAGTTGTATGCCATGTTGGCTCTGGTCGATGCCATTCGGCTGGGTCATCCCCGCGAGAGCAAGGTCGCTGCGGAGCGGCTGGCTGAGTATCTGGAGTAAGCGATGAGCTTGTTTGACGATCAGCGTGCCATGTTGCGCCAGGTGGCCGAGGCCCTCGGGGATGAACTGCGCGATCAGGTAGCTTTCGTCGGGGGCTGTACGACCGGGCTACTACTAACCGATGCGTTCACTCGAGAGCAGGTGCGCAGTACCGATGACGTGGATCTGATCATTAGCGTCATGAGCTATGTCGACCTGCAGCGCTTCAAGCAAGCGCTGAAGGCGAAGGGATTCAATGAGCCCTCCTCTCTAGATGAGGATATGCCAATCTGCGCCATGAAGCTGGGGGAGTTGCGCGTCGATCTGATGCCGGACCATGACGACGTGCTCGGCTTCAGCAATCACTGGTATCCCCAGGCACTGGAAACGGCACAGCCCGTCTCGTTAGGTGGGGGGCTTTCCATCCGCGTGGTCGCACCACCGCTTTTCGTTGCCACCAAGCTTGAAGCCTACAAGGGGCGGGGTGAGGACGATCCTTTATCGAGCCACGACATCGAGGACATCCTCAATCTCGTGGATGGCCGCCCCGAGCTACTTGATGAGGTGAGAGCTGCCGACAGCGTCCTTCGGACCTATATCGCAGATGAGCTCAGCAAACTTCTCGGCAATGATCTCTTCGGATATGCCGTGCAGAGTGCGGCCGGAGACCCTAACCGCGAAGCGCTGCTCTTCGAGCGCCTGGAGGTCCTGGCCGGGGAGCGCGGCTGATGCTGGCAAACTGGTTCAGCAGACAAGGCCGCGAGCGCAGCTGCAACAGCGATGCTGCGGCAGTGGGGCAGCAACGCCATCATCTTCTGGCGGTACTGGTCGACGGCGCAGAAAAAGGTCCCCGAGGCGCTGAGCTGGCGCGTCATTGGGCGGATGCTGGGCTTCAAGCGCTCGCCGAGGTAACGGCTTGCTCACAAGCGGTGGTACATGCTCGTCTCGGAGAGGAGCAGGCCTCTCTCCGCAACGGCTTCCTTCGTGATATCGCCAGTTACTGCATGGTCAGCCTTGATCATGAGACGCTGGTAGCACCGATCTGGCACTGTGGTGATTGCCGGGTAGGCCTACAAGGGCAGACCAAGACACGATGGCTGACCACACCGCACCTGCTGGCTTATGAGTCTGGCCTTCCATCCCCACGCTCAAGAGAAGAGCACGAACGGCGTGAGCACCAGCTAACCCGGTGCCTGAACGCCAGGCGTTTCAGAGCTCCTGAACACCTAGCGTTCTCGCTGAAGCTGGGTCAAATGGTGCTGCTTGGCACCGATGGCTACTGGCTCGAGCACCTGGAAGCAGGCGAGCCACTGCACCGCCTGCGAGATGACGCGAGTCTACTTACCCTGCCTGTCGGTGCTGAACCATTTATAGAGATAGTCCAAGCCTCGGATACCGATAACCTCAAGCACTTCCAATTTTCATGACACCGGAGACATGATCCGTCGCTGAAAGCGACGTTGGGATTTGAAAGTTTTGAAAGTGTTGATGTCGGTGGCGGTCCCTGGGGGAAAGGTCAGTCGGGTTGCTTCATTAAGGGCCCGATGAGTGATGCAAGCTCCGAGGGTGATCTAGTCAATCACACTGTGGTTACGCCTGAAGGCTAGACTGCTGGAAGCCCTGCCTCCCGTGTATGATGCTCCCCGACAAGTTCTCAATTGCACAAAACGTGGGGAAGCATCGTGAATACGGAGAGTCACTCTCAGCGGGCAGCCTTTATCTGGTCCGTGGCAGACCTGCTGCGCGGCGATTTCAAGCAGTCCCAGTACGGCCGTATCATCCTGCCCTTCACCCTGCTGCGGCGCCTTGAGTGCGTACTGGAGCCCACCAAGGCCGAGGTGCTCGACGCCGCCTACGCCCACCAGGCCAAGCCCGAGGCGGTGCGCGAGAAGCTGCTGCTGCGCGCCGCGGAGCAGCCCTTCTTCAACGCCTCGCCGCTGACTCTGGGCACGCTCTCCGATACCCAGACCGCCGACGACCTGATGAGCTACGTGCAGTCGTTCAGTCAGCACGCCAGGGAGATCTTCGAGCACTTCGAGTTCGAGGGCTTCGTCCAGCAGCTCTCGGCCAGCAACCTGCTCTACCAGGTGGTGCAGCGCTTCGCCTCCATCGACATGAGCCCGCAGCGCCTCACCAATTACGGCATGGGCCTGGTGTTCGAGGAGCTGATCCGCAAGTTCGCCGAGAGCTCCAACGAGACGGCGGGGGAGCACTTCACCCCGCGGGACATCGTCCACCTGACCACCTCCCTGGTGCTGACCGGCCAGGAGGGCAAGCTGAGCCCCCACGGCATTGTCACCGTGTACGATCCCACCGCAGGCACCGGCGGCTTCCTCTCCGAGAGCGACGAGTACATCCAGCAGGTCAGCCAGGACGTGACCGTCTCGCTGCACGGCCAGGAGCTCAACCCCGAGTCCTACGCCATCTGCAAGGCCGATATGCTGATCAAGGGTCAGGCGGTGGAGCAGATCAAGCTCGGCAACACTCTCTCCGACGACCAGCTGCCCGCCGAGCACTTTGACTTCATGCTCTCCAACCCGCCGTTCGGGGTGGAGTGGAAGAAGGTCCAGAAGGCAATCACCGACGAGCACAACCAGAAAGGTTATGAGGGCCGCTTCGGCCCTGGCCTGCCGCGGGTCTCCGACGGCTCGCTGCTATTTCTGATGCACCTGGTGAGCAAGATGCGCGCCCGGCAGGATGGGGGCTCGCGTATCGGTATCATCCTCAATGGCTCGCCGCTGTTCACCGGCGGTGCCGGCAGCGGGGAGTCCGAGATCCGCCGCTACCTGCTGCAGCACGACCTGGTGGAGGCGATCGTCGGCCTGCCCACCGATATGTTCTACAACACCGGCATTGCCACCTACGTGTGGATCCTTTCGAACAACAAGCCTGCCGAGCGCCGGGGCCAGGTGCAGCTGATCAACGCCACCGGCCGGGCCAGCAAGATGCGCAAGTCGCTGGGCAGCAAGCGCCAGTTCGTTGCCGACCGCGACATCGACGAGATCGTGTGTCTCTACGGCGCCAACCAGGAAAATGAGGAGAGCAAGCTTTTCCCGGTGGAGGCCTTTGGCTACCGGCGCATTACCGTGGAGCGTCCGCTACGCCTCAACTTTCAGGCAAGTCCCGAGCGCCTGGCCAAGCTCGACGACGAGAAGCCGATTCAGAAGCTCATTGATGCCGAGCGCGAGGCGATCAAGGCCGCCTGCGCGACCCTGGACCCGGAGCAGCTCTGGACCAATCGTGAGGTCTTTACCAAGGCACTAAAGGCCGCGCTCAAGCAACACCTGCCGGAGGGCATGAAGGTCGGCGCCCCATTGCAGAAGGCGATCCTCAATGCGCTCTCCGAGCGCGACCCGAAGGCAGACATATGCCTGGACAAGAAGGGTAACCCCGAGCCCGACACGGGGCTACGCGATAACGAGAACGTGCCGCTCGACGAGTCGGTGTTCGACTACTTCGAGCGCGAGGTGAAACCCCACGTCCCCGACGCCTGGATCGACGAGGACAAGCGCGACCCGCTGGATGGCCGTATTGGTATCGTCGGCTTCGAGATCCCCTTTAACCGGCACTTCTACCGGTTCACCCCGCCGCGCCCGCTGGAGGAGATCGACGCCGACCTCAAGGCCTGCACCGACCGGATCAAGCAGATGATCGAGGAGCTATCGGCATGACGTTTCCGAAGTATCCAGAATACAAGGACTCCGGCGTCGAATGGCTGGGGGAAGTGCCGGCGCATTGGGTAGTCAAGCCGCTCAAGCGGGCTATTGCATCAGTCGAGTCGGGGACAAGCGTTAACGCGGCTGATATGCCTGCAGCTCAAGGCGAACTAGGAGTTCTGAAGACCAGCTGTGTTTATAAAGGATGGTTTGATTGGCGAGAAAATAAGACCGTTAATCGGGAGGATCTGGGGCGAGTCTCTTGCCCAGTGCGTGAAAACACATTGATTGTCAGTAGAATGAACACGCCTGATTTGGTCGGATCAGCTGGTCTAGTTATCGAAGCCCCGGCTGGTATTTTTTTGCCAGATAGGCTATGGCAGGTGTCGATGCAGGAAAGCTGCAGCCTGAAATACTATCATTACTTTACGCGCACACCTGCTTACAGAGATCAGGTGAGGATTGCTTGTGCTGGAACCAGTTCCAGCATGCAGAACCTGGGGCAGGATGAATTTGGAGCTATTTGGCACCCTTCCCCTCTTATGGCAGAGCAACAAGCCATCGCCACCTTCCTCGACCACGAAACCGCTCGTATCGACGCCTTAGTGGAAGAGCAGCAGCGCCTGATCGAGCTGCTCCAGGAGAAGCGCCAGGCGGTGATTTCTCATGCCGTCACCAAGGGGCTGGATCCGGATGTGCCGATGAAGGACTCCGGTGTCGAGTGGCTGGGGGAAGTGCCGGCGCATTGGGAGGTAACCCCGCTTAAGCGAGCTATTGCATCGGTTCAATCGGGTACAAGCGTCAACGCGGCTGATGTTCCTGCTGCCGAAGGGGAGCTGGGGATTTTGAAGACCAGTTGTGTTTATAAAGGTTGGTTTGATTGGCGGGAAAACAAGACTGTCAATCAAGAAGATCTGGGGCGAGTCTCCTGCCCGATACAAGCAGGCACACTGATTGTTAGTAGGATGAATACTCCTGATTTGGTCGGGTCAGCAGGGTTAGTGGTCGAGGCTCCAACCGGAATTTTCCTTCCGGATCGACTATGGAAAGTGTCGCTTCGTAGAGAGTGTATTCCGAAATATTTCTACTATTTTACTCGCTCGCCTGCCTACAGAGATCAAGTGAAGATTGCTTGTGCAGGCACCAGTTCCAGCATGCAAAATTTGGGACAAGATGAGTTTGGAGCAATTTGGCACCCCGGACCTCCTGAGCAAGAGCAGCAAGCTATCGCTGCTTTTCTCGATCACGAGACCGCCCGCCTCGATGCCCTGATGAAGGAGGGCGAGCTGGGGATCAAGTTGCTCCAAGAGCGCCGCTCCGCCCTGATCTCCGCCGCCGTCACCGGCAAGATCGACGTGCGTGGCTGGCAGCCGCCTGAGGGCTCAACGGCATTCACTGAGGCCACACAAACGGAGATGGTATGACGCAGGGACGCAGCATCCGGCTCTTTCTGGTGGACGGCACGCCCAACGGCCTGCTCACCGCCGAGATCATGAACTGGACCGGCCACGTGCTCACCGGGCCGCGCAGCAAGTTGAGCGAGCTGGTGCAACGCCCCGAGTGCGGTCGCACCGGCATCTACTTCTTGGTCGGCCCGGACCCCGAGAACAGCTTGCGCCCGCTGGTCTACATCGGTGAGAGCGACGACGTCGGCACTCGCCTCAAGCAGCACAATCGCCCGGAGGAGAAGGGCGGCAAGGACTTCTGGGAGAAGGTCTGCCTGGTCACCAGCAAGGACCAGAACCTCACCAAGGCCCACGTGAAGTACCTGGAGAGCCTGCTGATCCAGAGCGCCGGCCAGGTCGGCCGCTGCAAGCTGATCAACGGCACCGCCCACGAGTACATCAACCTGCCCGAGTCGGACCGTGCCGACATGGCGTTTTTTATGGAGCAGATACGCACCGTGTTGCCGGTGCTGGGCCTAGACTTCCTGCGTGAGTCGTCGCACCCCTCGCGTCCTGCTGAGTCGGCTCCAGCAACCGAGCCCGAGACCTCACCGCGCTTCACCCTGGAAGTGCCGCGCCACGGTATCCGTGCCACCGGGCAGGAGATCGACGGCGAGTTCTACGTCTTCAAGGGTTCCCTGGCCCGGGGCAGTTGGGTTGGTACCGAGCGAGGTTACCAGAGCCTCTATAATCAGCTCTGCGAGGATGGAGTGCTGGTGGAAAGCGATGGCACGCGGAACTTCAACGAGGACCAGAGCTTCAGCAGCCCCAGCGCTGCCGCTGCGGTGGTCTCTGGACGCAGCGCTAATGGCCGCATCTCCTGGAAAGCCGAGGGTAGCGGCATGACCTACGGCGAATGGCAGGATCTGCAGGTGAGTGCTGCGGTCAATGAAGCAGGTGAATAGGAAAAGGGTTGAGGATGGGAATGGGGGATTTTGGAGAATATATTGTTTACGTCGATGAAAGCGGAGATCATGGTCTAAAGAACATTAACCCTGATTACCCCGTTTTTGTCCTCGCCTTCTGTATCATCCATAAGCGTGACTATCTCACTCAGATTGTTCCAAAAATACAGGAGCTGAAGTTTCGTTACTTTGGCCATGATATGGTCGTTTTGCATGAGGCTGAGATTCGTAAGTCAAGAAAGCCATTTGATATACTTCTAAACCCTAATGTCAGGCGTGACTTTCTGTCCGATCTTACTGACATTATTGAAAACTCCCCTTTTATCCTGGTGGCAAGCTGCATCATGAAAAATGAGTTTTCCGCGCGACATGGGGTCGATGGTAATCCATATCATGTGGCGATGGAGTTTGGGCTGGAGCGTGTTTTCATGGAGCTGTAAGCCCTTGGCCAGAGTGGTCAGTTGACGCATGTGGTTTTCGAGCAGAGAGGGCTGCAAGAGGATCAGGCTTTGGAGCTTGAATTTCGACGCATAAAAGATCGATCACGAATGGAGGGGCTTGCAGAAACTTTGGACATCGTCATGGCCAGCAAGAAAGTGAATTCGGCTGGCTTGCAGCTAGCTGACATGGTTGCACGCCCCATAGGCCGGCACCTATTGAACCCGGGCCAACCCAATCGAGCCTACGACATTTTGAATGGCAAATTCCGGCGTAGTCGGGCGGGTCGGATCCAGGGGTGGGGCCTGAAGGTATATCCTTGAAAACAAAAGGCCCCGACGCATTCGCCGAGGCCCCTTGCCGATCGGGCATTCCCAATCCATGTCCATATGATAGGCATGAGGTCTGCTGCTGGCAACCCAAACGAACGTGCTTGTGGCTGCTTTCAGCGCTTCCTATCACGGAGGCTCCAAGACTATGTGCGGCCGCTACGCCCTATCCAGCGACTTCCCCAGTCTGGAGCGCGCTCTAAAGCTGCTACTGTCCGAAGGTGAGCTGACGTCCCGCGACAACGTCACACCAGGCACCTGAATTTCGGCGGTACCCCGGGACGATGACGGCGATCCGTTGAACCCCGATGCTGCCCTACGACCAGCTGACCCATTGGCCGAGAAGCAGCCGGGTCAACAAGCCGGAAGCGGATGATCCGGAGCTGATCGAGACGCTTAGCTGAAGCACCATCAGTTTTGTTCTGGTGGCTGGTGGCCGGTGGCGAAGTGCAGTTTACAAATGCGCGTGGAATCGCTCCACAGAGCGCCACTTTCAGAGAAATAACTAAATCTGCAGGAGATCACCATCGATCTAGAGCCAGTAAACCACCTCGTTCGCTGTGTCCAGCTATCATCGCGTACGCTCCTACTCCTTTCACGGAAGCAGATCTAGGAATGTTGCTTTTTGCCATACCGTGCGGCGGCATCTAGAGCGAGTATTTCATCATCGTCGTGAACGGCCATCGGCCAAATCAACCGCCAAGCGATTCAAGTGGCCGAAATGGCCTTCCCTGAAAACTGGCAAGACTACCCTCTCAGGGCAATGCATTGTCTTAAGTAGCCTTCTCCAAATATCCCTGACGCGCTAGGCTGTTGTGCATAATCACGCCAAGCGCAGGGGACAATATGGCGGACAGCAGGGAAGCTCGCTTCCAGCAGGACATCATCGACGCCATGACGGCTCACGGCTGGAAGGCTGGCACAGCCAGCGGCTTTGAGCGCGCCACGGCGCTCTATACCGAAGATCTGCTCGGCTACGTACGCGATGCCTGGCCCGAGCGCTGGAAAAAGTTCTGCAAGTCCAACCCTCAGGCACCGGAAAAGGTGTTTGTGCAGAAAGTGGTCCGCGAGCTGGAGCAGGCCGGCACCCTGGAGGTGCTGCGTCACGGCTTCAAGGTACCGGGGGTGAAGTTCGACCTCTGCAGTTTCCAGCCTGATCACGGCATGAATCCGGATTCGCTGGCCCGCTACCGCGCCAACCGCCTGCGGGTGGTGCCGGAGGTATCCTACTCGCCGCACGCGCGCGAGAAGGGCAATGGGGGCGAGAGCGCCGGCCAGAACTACAACCCACGGCTGGACCTGGTGCTGTTCGTCAACGGTATCCCCACCGCCACCCTAGAGCTCAAGAGTCAGTTCAAGCAGACGGTGGAGAACGCCAAGCGTCAGTATCGCCAGGACCGCCCGATAAAGGACCCCGTCACCCGCAAGCCCGAGCCGCTGCTGAGCTTCAAGCGCGGCGCCCTGGTGCATTTCGCGGTGAGTCAGGCCGAGGTGGCCATGACCACGAAGCTGGCCGGCA
This sequence comes from Halomonas sp. BN3-1, assembly GCF_003056325.1. Lineage (NCBI taxonomy): Bacteria > Pseudomonadati > Pseudomonadota > Gammaproteobacteria > Oceanospirillales > Halomonadaceae > Halomonas > Halomonas sp. BN3-1. Next base: position 291,519 of record NZ_PYVV01000003.1, read on the forward strand.
AGGATACCTACTTTCTGCCCTTCAACCGCGGCACGGTGGAGGGCGGTGCCGGCAATCCGCCCGCGAAAGACGAGCAGAGCTACGCCACCGCCTACCTGTGGGAGGAGGTGTTCGCGCCGGATGCCTGGCTGAAGGTGCTCGGTCGCTTCCTGCACCTGGAGAAGAAGACCAGCGAAGACTTCCACGGCCGGCGCACCACCAAAGAGACACTGATCTTCCCCCGCTACCACCAGTGGGAGGTGGTCAATCGACTGGTGCAGGTCACCCTAGCTGAGGGGCCGGGGCACCGCTACCTGGTGCAGCACAGTGCTGGTTCCGGTAAGTCCAATTCCATCGCCTGGGTCGCACACCAGCTGGCTAACCTTTACGCCGAGGACGGGAAGAAGCTGTTCAACTCGGTGATCGTCGTCACCGACCGCACGGTACTCGACAGCCAGCTGCAGGACACCATCTATCAGTTCGAGCATGCCCACGGCGTGGTGCGCCCCATCACCCGTGACGTTGGCAGCAAGAGCAAGTCAGAGCAGCTCGCCGAGGCGCTGGCCAGCAACACCCGCATCATCATCGTCACTATCCAGACCTTCCCGGCGCTATTTGACGCCCTGGACAAGCGCCCTCAGCTCGCTGAGGGCCATTACGCTGTGATCGCCGACGAGGCCCACTCCTCGCAGACAGGCAGCTCGGCCAGCAAGCTCAAGGCCCTGCTGGCGGCCGCAGGAGCGGCCAACGGGGAGGAGTCAGGAGAAATCAGTGCAGAGGACATGCTGGATGCTGCCGTGGCCTCACGCCGCCCCAGCGAGCGCATCAGCTACTACGCTTTCACGGCCACCCCCAAGGCCAAGACCCTTGAGCTGTTCGGCCGTTTGCCGGACCCCGATCTACCGGCTTGCGCCGACAATAAGCCCGAGCCGTTCCACCTCTACTCCATGCGCCAAGCCATCGAGGAGGGCTTTATCCTCGACGTGCTGCGTAACTATGTCACCTACGGCACCGCCTGGAAGCTCGCCCATCCCGAGGGGGAAGACGAGGAAGTCGATTCCAAGAAGGCCTCACGGACCCTGGCCAAGTGGGTGCGTCTGCATCCCTACAACATTGCACAGCGTGTTGAGGTCATCGTCGAGCACTATCGCGAGAACGTCCGCCACCTGCTCGATGGCCAGGCCAAGGCAATGGTGGTCACCGCTAGTCGCCAGGAAGCGGTGCGCTACCAGCTAGCCATGCGCCGCTACATTGTGGCGAAGGGCTACGCCGACGTTCACCCTATGGTCGCCTTCTCCAGTAGCGTGCCACCGGATGAGGAGATCCCCGAAGAGGTCACCGAGACCAGCAAGCTGCTCAATCCCGGGCTCAAGGGCCGCGATCTGGCTGAGGCGTTCGACACCGACGACTACAACGTGATGATCGCCGCCAACAAGTTCCAGACCGGCTTCGATCAGCCCAAGCTGTGCGCCATGTACGTCGACAAGAAGCTGCGTGATGTGGACTGCGTGCAGACCCTCTCACGGCTCAACCGGCTGTTTCCCGGTAAGCAGACCTTCATCCTCGACTTCTTCAACGACGAGCAGGAAATCCTTGACGCCTTCGCGCCTTATTACCGCAAGGCCGAGCTGGCCGACGTTTCTGATCCCAACGTGGTCTATGACCTGCAGCGCGGCCTGGACGCCAGTGGAATCTATCACTGGCCTGAGGTGGAAGCCTTCGCCAAGGTCTTCTTTGACCCCAAGGCGCCGGCCTCCAGCCTCAGCTACTATTGCCGCCCCGCCCAGGATCGCTTCAAGCAGCGCTACCAGCTGGCCCTGGAGCAGCTCCAGGTCTGGAAAGAGGCTCGCCAGGCCGCCGAGCAGAATGGTGACGACAAGGGCCTGAAACGCGCCGAGCAGGAGCTAAAGGACGCTGGCACCACCCGCGACGAGCTCGACCTTTTCCGCAAGAACCTGCAGAGCTTTGTGCGTACCTACGAGTTCCTTAGCCAGATCGTCACCTTCGATGACCCTGAGCTGGAGCAGCTGTGTGTCTTCGCCCGCCATCTGCACCCGCTGCTGCGCACCGACCGGTTGCTGGAGGAGGAGAGCATCGACGTCAGCGAGCTGGAGCTGACCCACTACCGTCTCACCAAGCGCGAGGAGAAGCGCCTGCGCCTTGAGGAAGCCGAGGGCGACTACGGCCTCACCCCGGTCAGCGAAGTGGGTTCAGGCAAGCCCCACGACCCCGAGAAGAAACGTCTGGCCGAGATCATCGACCGCCTCAACGACCTCTACGGCGCTGAGGTCAGCGACGACGACAAGCTGCACTTCGCCAACGGCATCGCCGACCGCATCGAGCGCGACGAGTCGGTGATGGCCCAGGTGCGCAACCACAGCGAAGACCAGGTGATGCACGGCCTCTTCCCGAAGAAGGTCACCGACGCCGTGCTCGATGCCCTCAGCGACCACGAGAAGCTCAGCATGCCGCTTCTGGAAGATGAGGAGACGGGAAGGCAGTTTGCATTATTGATCCTGAAACTACTGTCAGGAAGGAGCGCGAGTAATGTGCAACCAGGGAACTAACCTATCGATTTTTCAAGTGATAAGGGCTGCTATCGGTAGTGGTCCGAGAAATGAGAGTGCTTCCCGTACGAAGATGGTCCACGAGGCATGTTATGGGGTTGCTTGATCTGTTCAGGAGGGTGCTGCGAAGCGGTAAAGAAGAGGATCTACGGTCAGAGCCAGTGGAGGATAGAGAAGACGATGCGTCCGGCCAAAGTAGAGACTCAGAACTTACTTCTGGAGATCATGAGTCCGAAGAGAAATTCCATGAGGAAGAGCTACAGTCCATGGAAACTCTCGCAGACGACACATGGATCTACGAGGAGGGCAACGCTGAGACCCATTATTCGGAAATAGCAAGATTAGCTTTTTTCGAGCAGAAACCTGACATAGGGGAGGCCTTGTCCGATGTTGATGAAACAGTCGAAGTACCTGCAACAGTTGACGAGACCCTGGCTCTGGGGTCGCATGCCGAGCAATCACCTCCTGTCCATGATCATGAAACGGAGAAGGACTTCCCCGAAGAAGAACAGCGCTGGTTCGAGATCATCCAAGACAAAGGCTGCGTAAATGAGGAGATAAACACCCCCACGGAATGTTCTATCCCTGATCCTGGGGAGGTACCACAATCCCCCTATAAAGTACCAGGACATGTGTTCTGTGAGCCTCCATCCCAGTCCGATGGATCAGGGCTGGGGCGCAGGAGGCAACGCTTGTCGCTTAAAAAGAGCCATGCAAGATCCTCTTTCCAAAGACCGTCGCGCATCGGCCATAAGATATTTCTATCAAACAAGGATGCCGATACGGGTCACTGCCTTCCGCCTCGAACAACGCAAGAACCCTATGGCATCGAAGCTGATACAACGTTGCCTGTAAAAGAAATGAATGCACAGAGAAAGAAAAATAATAGCACCTTGACAGGTGATCCTGACTTGAGCATAACTGTTAGCACCCAAGTATCATTCCGCACCGACTTTGACAGCCAGTCGAGCCATCAGGATGTATCCATTTCTGTTAAGTGCAACGAGAATACCACAGAGGTTTCCTGTCCAGATGAAGCTGCTGCTGATTGGGGGGAAGCCCGTTTACCAGTACCTTCTGAAGAAGATCCAAAGCCTTCCGTGGCAGGAGACTTGGAGGAAAGTGAGGGTGGCCTGGTAGTCCCGACGAACCAATGCAATGCCTCACCTGAGCATGTGCTTGCGGAGCAGTCGTCGGTAGCCACTCGACTCTCGTCGGAAGCCGGCCGATTCCGCCTGGCTAACCTTAAGCAGGAAGACGTTCAGGAATCGACGGATTACCTCTACGAAGATCATGACGATTACAGTTTAACTGCTTTCTTCGAAGATGATGTTTACGATCATGACTCCTTGGGAGACTTTGCGCAGGGCGCAGAGTCGTTAGAGGATTTCGAAGGCTTCACCGAGGAAGTGGGGAATGAATTCGAGTATGGCCTGACCGACCAGGAGTTGCTGGATGAGGCACTCCTGGACGAAGGACCGGCTCAGGATGGAACTAGGCGTATCAGCCAGTACCTCAGGGCCTGCCAGCGAGCGGCCGAGTTTATCCGGAAGAACCATTGGGACGATGGCTATCTACACGCGCTCGCCGAGGTGCTCAATACCAGAGGCTATGGTGCGATCCTTACGCATCTGCAGCGCCATGCGGATGACGGTATGGTGCCTGAGGAGTTCCAGTTGGCTATCCAACTGAAGGCCTTCTGGTCTCAGAATCGGATGCTCTGGATTGCATTTTACCGCAACGGTGGTTCCGACTCTACCTATAGGGTGCTCAGCTGGGCACAATGTCTGCGTATCATCGGAATGCTTGGTACATCAATGGGCGGCATCCCCCAGATAGAAGAAGTCGAGAGGTTCATTGAGGACCTTTTCGATGAATGGTATCAGGATGATGGGCTAAGAAAGTATTTTAAGTCCTTCAGTAAATACCTCAACTATGTGACCTATCGGGCCAATCCTGACATCCCGGTACACATGCAATTAAAATGGGAACCAGATGGTTTAGAACATGAAGATGTGCCTGGCTGGGTTCCAATAGATCCGATGCGTGAGAATCTTCGCAGGCAGCTGATGTACTTCGGTATGGCGTATATAGTGGATAACCCGGAAACAAATGTGGTTTGACGTTCGCTACCGTGACTCCAATTTCAATTCCGGGGTGAAGTCAATGAGTGACGATAAAAAAAGAAAGAACGGCAAGAAAAGGAAGGGAATCAATAAGGGAAGTGGCAAAAGACAAACGGAATCCCCCCCCCCCGCAGAATGATAAGTAGGCTGAATGGAACAAATAATAATATTGGGGAGTTGTTGAGTTTGAAATATAGGAAACCAGGAGCTTTGTCACGCACGGCTGAAGAAGTAGTATCGTCCCTACAGAAACTGTTTCTGACGGGGTATAACGAGGATGAGGCTGTTCGAACACTGGTTCTCAGCCAAATTGAAATTAGCGACTACCTTTTGGTAATAAAATGACTATTCCTGAACGCCACCTGCCGGTCCCTGGCTGCAGGGTGCTATGTCCGTTGCCTTCCGGGGAAGAGAGCGTTGCACGAGTTATTCGTAGCGACACCATTCAGAATGAGGCCAAAGTCCAGTTGGCCTGGCCGGGGAGGAAGGAGACTACTTGGTTGCCGGCCAGCCGGGTGCGCTCCGGGTTTAAGACAGGAATGCATGTTAGTGCTGCAGGATCACGGGAAGCTAAGCGATTCGGCGAAGGAATGATTGTACAGTCCAATGTTGTCGCAGGCATGGACCTCCATCTAGTTGAATTTCCGGACCTGCAAATCAGGCGCTGGCTGCCATGGTATGTCCTCTCCTTAGTACCAAGTGTTAAGCAAAGATTTCTGACTGGAAAGTTCGATGCCATCTGTACTTCAGAGCGTGCGCGTATGCGCATATTGGCCTATCTCTTCCAGCACTGGCAGCAGAATACAGGCGCACTTTCCAACCTGGATATTGACCCGCTTCCCCACCAAATACATTTGGTCCACCATATCCTTAATTCCGGTAACTACAACTGGCTAGTGGCCGACGATGTAGGCCTTGGAAAGACTATCGAGGCCGGCATGCTGATCTATGCTCTACGACAGCGAAAGGAAGCAAGACGAGTCCTGATTATCACGCCCTCCGGCCTTACCATGCAGTGGCAGGAAGAGCTGTCTAGTCGCTTCGACCTTCATGATTTCAAGATATATGGGCGGGATTTTACCATCAGGAAGGCGAGTCACTGGCAGGATCACTCTCATGACTATGTTATAGGTTCTATGGACCAGTTGAAGCAAGAGCATCATCTTGAGATGTTGCTGCATGCTGAGCCATGGGATCTGGTTTTGGTCGACGAGGCGCACCGGCTGTCACGTAGACAGTATGGATTAAAGTTAGATGCATCCGGACGTTTCGATCTCGTTAAGGAATTACGCCGTCGTGAAAAGATAGAGAACTTAATACTGTTGACAGCTACTCCCCATCAAGGCATGCAAGACAAGTTTACGGCACTGCTCGAACTACTGCGGCCAGAACTGCGAAAAGAGCTTCAACTTATCGACCTCAATCCTGGCCTGCTGGGCGAGATGGTGATCCGGAACTACAAATCGGACGTTACTGATAAAGAAGGAAATTTCATCTTCCAAGGCAAAGCTACTCATTCTGTCGAAGTCCCAACTAGCACGGAATCGCGTGATTTCGACAAATCGCTGCAGAGCTACTTAAAGAAAGGCTATCGTGCCGGTGCCAGCTTGGGACGTACCGGGAATGCGATCGGTTTCGTTATGACCGTCTATAGGAAACTGGCGGCGTCGAGCGTTGCTGCGATTCACCAATCATTGCTAAACCGGCTGAAACGTCTTGAGAGTGAGCTCGAAGAAAAGGACGGTCATGACACCGAGAGGTATGAAGATCACAGGTACCAAGGTGAGTCTGAGGAGACCACAGCGCGGCTGATTTCAGAGGGGGAGGACGAGTTCTTCGCCGGGGAAAAGGAACACTTGGAGGATCTTATTAGACGAGCTCAGGCTCTCAATGAGAATGATCTAAAACTGCAAAGTTTCATGGAGACCATTATTCAGTCCACTTTGGTGAACTCCGCAGAAGAAAGAGTTCTCATCTTCACTGAGTACAGAACGACGCAGAGGTATTTGGCCCAAGCCCTTGCAGAGAGTTTCGGCGAACCCACGGTGCACTTGATAAATGGGAGTATGTCACTTGATGAGCGTATGGCTGCCATTGAAGCGTTCGAATCGTGCGGCCAGTTCCTAGTGTCGACCGAAGCGGGTGGAGAAGGCCTTAACTTACACCGACAATGTCACATCATGATCAACTACGACCTTCCTTGGAACCCCATGCGTCTAGTGCAACGCATAGGGCGCCTTTACCGTTATGGCCAGAGAAAGCGTGTCGTGGTCCTGAACATCAACTCCAAGGGAACACTAGATGAAGATATCATCGCCATGATGTACGACCGGCTTAGCCAAGTCGTGACGGACATGGCCCATGTCCAAGGCGATGAATTCAATGAGAACCTAAAAGATGACATCCTAGGTGAAATGGCTGATATGGCTAATCTTGAGGAGATTATTGAGAAATCACAGCAGCAGGATATTCGCCGTACCCAGAAGAGGATTGACGACGCACTCGAGCGCGCAAGGGAAGCTGCCAGTCTGCAGCGTGACCTTTTCGAACATGCAGCCAGCTTCGATGCCGCGACATTCAACGAGCAAATCGTGGTGACTGAAGAGCATCTTAAGTCATTCGTATCTGGCATGTGCCGCATTCTAGAGATCGAGTTAGATACTGCCTACTTAAAGGGACGTGCTTGGAGGCTGCGTCTTCCCAATCACTTTAAGGAAAGATTCAACCTCACACGCGCTATCCACTCCATTACTTTTGATCGGGAGCTTGCCCGAGAACGTGAGGATTTTGAACTTATTAACTATAATAGTGAACTTTTTAGAGTTCTGATCGATATTGCGACGAGCATCGAATTTGGTGGTAAGTTTGCCTCTACTGGCTTAGGAATGGTGCCTAAACAGAGCATAATTTTCGCGGCTCTCCTGCGTTGGCAAAATGAGGCCGGACGACGTATGAGCGAAGAGTTCTCGCTATTTCTTGATGCGGCGGGTGATAACCGTCTCAATCCAGTGGAAGTGCAACAATGGCTTTTGGAAAACTCCATGGATGCGCCACCACCTACCTATGATAAGGAAGTCACGCGACAACGTTTCCTAGGGCTTTATAACCACTGTGCCCAGCGAGTGAGAAGGAACATGGGGGCGGGATTGATACCTGAACGTATTGATCCAATTTCAGTATTGTGGGCTACCGCGAATGATCATTGTATTAATCAATGATTTAAGCTGGAGAGCCAGGAATGTGCTCTAGTTCTCGAGAAGTAGGGGCTGGCCGAGATCACCGACCAGTTCAGCGAAGTCTATGGCGCCGAGGTCAGCGACGACGACAAGTTGCGTCTCGCCTACCGCATAGCCGATCGCATTGAACGCGACGAGGCCGTGAAGGCCAAGGTACGCACCACGGCGAGGACCAGGTGATACAAGGTCTCTACTAGAAGAAAGTCACCGACGCTGTGCTCGATGCCCTGGTACCATTTTTCTCCTAACCCGCCACAAACATTTCATCAGGCGGTTTGTGGCCGATATTCAGTTTGGGTCTTGAAGAAACGATAGGCGATGCGGATCAGCTTCCGCATCGCTGCTCTCAGGGCCGCCATCTTGCTCTTACCACTTCAGGTTAGCCGCTGGTAAAGCGCCGAGATACTTGGATTTCGCTTCGGCCCGACGATGGCTGTCATGTATAGGCTCTGACGCAGTATCGGATTACCGGCTTTCGACAAGCGGGGCCGGCCCCCTACAGAGCTACCCGATTCCCAACTGACAGGCACCAGTCCTGCAAATACTGCAGCCTACCGGGCGCTCTTGAAAACGCGGCTTCGTAGCATCGCTAATAGTCGGAGTGACACCCGACGGCCGGCTTTGGGAATCGGTTGCAGAAAGGCGCGATCTTGCTTCAAGGCAGGGTGCTAATCAGGTGGTCATCGATCTCCTGCTGGAGGCGATCCCGATCACGCGTCAATACCAGCAGGATGTCATCGATTGAGCGGAGGATATCGGTTGCCATCGCGGACTCGGCTTTCTCGCGCTGGTTTCGCTCACGATGAATGTCTATGTCCAATGCATCGAGACGCGCTGTCAGTGATCTTACCCAGTGACTGTGCAGACCTGACGGTCATCGGCGAATTTCTCTCCACGCTGTGAGTGAGTGGACGGCTGAGTGGCCGCATATGCCAATGCTGGCTGGATAGCGAGTGACAGAGCAGGCATGCTCAGCGCTATCCGATACCGCAAACCAGGTGACCCCCATATGTCAGACCCGTTCAAGCAGCTCCGCGACGCCATGGACCAGTTCGCCACCGAACGCGACTGGGACCAGTTCCACTCACCCAAGAACCTGGCCATGGCGCTGACGGTGGAGGCAGCTGAGCTGCAGGAGTGCTTTCAGTGGCTGACCGAGGCGCAGTCCAGGGAGCTGGATGAGCAGCAACTGGCCGCCGTGCGCGATGAAATCGCCGATGTTCAGCTCTACCTGATCCGGCTGGCAGGCAAGCTGGACGTGGATATCGAAGCGGCGTGCCGGACGAAGATGGAGAAGAATGCGGAGAAATATCCGGCCGAGAAAGTGAAGGGAAGTGCGAAAAAGTACACGCATTATCAGGATTGACGTGATGTTTTCCCGTCTTTTTCCCTGCAGCGGCCTTCTCTACCTGACTTTGTCCCTTAAGCTTCCTCCGGCTGATTTTGGCCTCGAGCAGGGGCTGAGACTCGGCTTAGGTTTAAATTATCTGCTAAAAGCGGCCTTGAATGGCGTTTTCAGAGTGATAAATAAACCAGCTACCGCACAAGATCCCGTGTGACTCCGTTGTGACGCCGGCCGGATGGCCGGCGTTTGCTGGGCGAAGCGTGGCACTCGGTTTAGTGACCGCGAGTCAGGCGTGTGGCCAGCCACCAGCCCAGTAGCATCGTCAGCAGAAAACCCGCCAATGGCAGACTCATGGCGCTGCTGGAGACGATGGCAGGCCCGGGGCAGTAACCGCTCAGGCCCCAGCCAACACCGAACAGGGCCGCGCCGAGCAGCAGGCGGCCATCGATATCGCGACGCGTGGGCAGTTGGAAGCGCTCGCCCAGCAGGGGAGTGCCGCGCCGCCAGACGAGGCGATAACCGATGAAGGTGGTGATGACGGCACCGCCAAGCACGAAGATCAGTGTGGGGTCCCAGTCACCGGCCACGTCGAGAAAGCCGACGACACGCGCGGGATCGGTCATGCCGCTGAGTGTCAGCCCGAGGCTGAAGACCAGGCCGGTGATGAAGCCGATGATCGCTTTCATGGTGACTCTCCCAGCAGGTGTTGGCTCACGAAGACCGTCAGCATGGCGACGGTCACGAACACCACAGTGGCCACCAGCGAGCGGGGTGAAAGACGAGCGATACCGCAGACGCCGTGGCCACTGGTACAGCCGCCCCCGATGCCGGTTCCCACGCCTACCAGCAGGCCTGCGAACATCATGCTCAGGCCCCCGCTGGTGGGATCGCCGATCAGCGCATCTGAGCGCTCGGCCACATTGCCCCAGTCAAGATTGAACAGCACGAGGAGCAGCGGGCCGCTGATCAACCCGAGCACGAAGGCAATGCGCCAGCGGTGGTCCGGGCCTGATTCCAGAAGCGCTCCCCGCGTGATGCCACTGATACCCGCGATACGTCCCAGAAAGGCCATCAGCATCACTGCCGAGAGGCCGATCAGGACGCCGCCCGCGAGTCCTTTCATGCTGCTCATGATGTCCATGTCATTCGTCCTCCCTTTCGGCCATCCAGCGTTGCGACGATGATATGCTCGAGCCCGACCATCGCCAACCGTCATCGCCAGGCGACTTCGCCCACCGACTGCCGAGTCTACTGGTCAGGTGATTTGCCAGCCGGCTGACCTGTGGGGCATGCGACAAGGACGCGGAGGATTCGCAGGAGCACCATGAACGAACTGACTCAACGCCTGCGCACCTTTCTCAAGGTGGCGGAGCATCAGAGCTTCAATGTGGCGGCGCGGGAGCTGGATATCGCCAGTTCCACGGCGACACGTCATGTCAATCATCTGGAGCGCCAGCTGGGCGAGCCGCTGTTGGTGCGCACCACTCGCCATGTGCGGCTGTCGTCCGCTGGAGAGCGTGCCCTGATCCGCTTTCGCGCCATTCTGGCCGAGGTGGAACAACTGGAGGATGAGCTCGAGACGCTGAGTGAGCGCGTCGCGGGGCCGCTGCGTATCTCGGTGCCGTGGCGCTATTCACGCCTCTATCTGGCGCCGCTGGTGAGCGAGTTCATGCAGCGCTATCCCGAGGTGGCGCTGGATATCGTCAGCAGCGACCAGCGTGTGGATCTGATCGAGGACCACTTCGACGTGGCCCTGCGCATCGGTCACCTGGAAGATTCGAGCCTGATCGCGCGGCACATCAGTGACCAGCGCTTCGTGCTGGCCGCCGCGCCGTCTTACCTCGCGGCCCAGCCCCCGATCCATCGGCCGGAAGACCTGGAGCAGCACCGTCTGCTGACCTTCAGCTATACCACCGCCAATCATCACTGGCGATTGGTGCAAGGGGATCGTGAGCATCGTATCTCGGTGCGGGCCCGTGCGTTGCGCACCAACAATGCCGACATTCTCACCCAGGCGGCGCTGGGCGCCGCCGGCGTCGTGGTACAGCCGCTCTGGGCCATACGAGGTGAGCTGGCAAGCGGCCGCCTGATGCCGGTGCTGGAGGACTATCAGGTCACCTCATCGGATTTCGACACCGGTATCCATGTCGTCTACGCGCGCGAGAATCAGCATAACCCGCGCGTGCGCGCCTGGATCGACTTCTTGCTGGCCCGTCGCGAGCGGCTGTCCTGTCACTAGCCAGCCGTGAGCGCTTTCCGCCGTCCAGATATACGAAGGGGCCGATCTAAAGGGAGATCGGGCCCTGTGCGCGCGTCGCGACTGCTTGGACGATACTCATCAGGCGGTGTTTATCAGATGGTGCTCATCTGACAGCCATCAGTAGAGGATATCGCTGCGGATGATGTACTTGGCGCCGTCGCGGATCGGCTCGCTGGCGTGCACGCAGTGCTGCGGATGCGAGCCATGCGGGAAGCACAGTACGCCACCCTTGGGCGTGGAGACCGAGACCGTCTGGATATCGTCCCGCGACTGAGCCGGCTTGTCGGGATCACGGCGGCTGACTAGAAACTCGGTGCGCCCGCCAGTGTAGCCATCGCTCAGGAAGATAAGAAAGGTGTACTGGCTCATCAGGCCCGGATAGGCGTCCTGGACGACCTCGCCATTGATGACGCGACTGCCCGGCCAGGCGCCATCGGTGTGCGGCTTGAAGAAGTCGCCGGCCTCGTAGCGATAGACACGAAAGCGCGCATTGATGCCTTTGGCTCCCTCGCCCTGGATCTGCTCGGTGACCAGCGGCGCTGAGCGCTGCCAGATGACCTGATCGACCGCTTCACTGACGATCCAGTTGACGTTGTGATTGTGGCGTACCGAGCGCGGCAGGGAGACCGGCGCATCTTCCTCGAAGCCCATGTCCTCCAGAACGGCAACGAAGTTGTCGGCCTCGGCAGGTGTCAGCACATTGAGCAGCTGGAAGGCGCCGGGGACACCCTCGACCTCCTGACGGACAACCTCAGGCGTCGCGCCGGCTTCGAATAGGTCAGAGACGTCGCCGTTGTCCGTCCAGATGGGCAGGGGCGTGGGGGAGAAGCCGCGTTCGTGGCTGACGACATGGAATGACAAGCTCATGGCAAAGCTCCTGAATGACGAAGAATGTGAGACGAGAACGTGGCGACAGCCAGGCCTGCCGGGAGGAAGGCCTGGATGCCCGTCATCTGGCGGTGAGTGTCGGTACCCAGGAGAAATGGTCAGCTACCTGGATGGGCCAGGTAGCCGCCATGTTGACCGTGGAACTCAGCAGCCACCAACGGCCGATCCACCTCAGTCGGGATAGCGGACCAATACCCGCGTCTCCAGGCTGGTGCGTGTCGGCGCATCTTCGGGCGTGTCGAGCAGCTCGGCCGCGGTATGCGCGACCGGTGGCTTGCCGGCGCTGTCGAAGGCATTGAAGACGATGGCTTCGTCGGGGCGCATGTGCGAGACGAAGTACCAGCGGTGATCTGGATTGTGGACGAGGCCCTGGATCTGGCCGCAGCGATCCGGATAGAGGATGTCGATGTTGACCCAGTCCTCATGGTGCACGCTTTGGGTATCGGCGAATGCCAGCGGGTCACGCGCGACGGCCTGCTCGACGGGCTGCCAGACATTGACGATGCCGTAGTGGCCGCTCAGCCACTGCTCGGCCTGCTCGGGCGGCAGCAGATCGCGCACGCGCTGCGGGCCAGAGGCTGGCGAATAGTCGACATGCACATGCTGCGCCGACACGCGTTCACCTTCGAAGCCTCGCAAGGTGTGGTCGAACACATGCACCTCACTGACACCGAGCTGTTGCTTGAGCAACGCCTCGATGGCTGGCGTGTGCAGGCGGTCGCGCGCCTTGGCGTCGCGCACATCCACGGCAAGCTCGGGCGTATCGAGAAACAGCAGGCCCTGGGACGCGAAGCTTGGCGGAGTAGCGCGCAGATCCTGCAAGCTGACGCTTTGGCGATCATGCTTCGGCTCAATGCGCCGACCGGTCTCGCCGTCCGGGTCCACCTTGATCTGCAGACCTTCCGGGCGATCGAGCTGATAATTGACGAACGCCAAGCGGGTAAGGATGGGCGCTGACATGATCGAGACCTCCTTCACGATGAGTCGTCAGAGAATGAGCACTGACATGCACTTGGGCCGACCGCCTGTGCTGTGGCGAGTCCAAGAGGCTGGTTGGCGAGCTTAGTGCATTGGCGCAGACACAAAAAAGGCGCCTGTCTGCAATTTGTTATTGCACGAATGGCAATAATCAACGGCTGACAAGTGTCCGTGGCTTCCGCATGTTATCTCCGCCTCCGTCTCCGTCTCCGTCTCCGTCCTCATCCCGATGCCCAGAAGCCGCTAAGCAACTGATAAACAACGGCTGGGAGAGCCGCCAAGAGCAAGGCTGACGTCATATAGAGTTGGCATTCGGCGTGTTGATGTAGATAAGAGCCGGCTTGTATAGTCGTGATGCTATTGCAAAGACGTAACCTAGGCGCATCTGTCAGATGATGCGATGGGTGAGCGTGATATTCATCGTGCCAAGGGAATGGTCATGAAAGATAAGCGTGTGACTGTAACTCCAGTGTTTTATCGCGGTGCGTCAGCGGCTCTGTGTGTCGTCGCTCTAAACGGCTGTACCGGTATGGCCGAGACGGGCCCTGCAGCCGACGTGCCCGGACAGACTGAAAGCACCAAGACCAATGTGCTGGAAGCAGGGGCCAGTGCATTGCAGACCGATGCACCGACGGATCAGCTCAATATCTATCTTGTTGGCTTCCATCCCATGAAAGATGAGCCAAGCCATCAATTCGAAGCGCATCATTTCTGCCAGCAGGTCAATGAAGACTTCATGCAGTGTGCTCTTTACGATGGAAATACCGCGGATGCCCACCTCACCGGGGTGGAATACATCATATCCGAAAGCGTTTTTGAGACCCTACCTGAAGAAGAGAAGCAATACTGGCACCCCCATAATGGGGAGATTCTGTCTGGTCAACTGGTCGCGCCCAACCTGCCTGAAACTGCGGATCATGAGCTGATGCAATCCAAGATGAACAGCTATGGCAAGACGTGGCATACGTGGAGCAGTTCACACAGCGATGAAGAAGACCAGGCGTTGCCACTGGGTAAGCCCGAGCTGGCTTGGTCCTTCAATCGTACCGGAGAGCCGCAGCCAGGCCTGGTCGAAGATCGAGACCAACGTATGGGGATCGACACAGAGGAGCGGCGTCAGGCCAGGCAAGATCTGGTGCCGCTGGCCAATCCCCAGTCGGGTGTTGATGTGTTGAAAGGAGAGTTTCCCAGGTCAACCCAGCCCATTCCCGGTGTGGAAGCCAAGACCAGCGAGTGATGTTGACGTTCACGGCCTTATCGGTCGGCTGCGCCGATTTTTCGCGCGGCGCTGACCATCCACTTTGTGTCGGTTCAACTACCGGGTTGACGCATGCCGCGCTACAAACGCTACAGGAGGCCTACAGGAGGGTGTCGCGCAGCGTTGCTGTTCTTGTAGCCGTAGCATCGCTTGGCTTGGCGTGGCGTGGCGTGGCGTGGCGGGGCGGGGAGGGGGCGTGCTACTTGCCTAAATCGTATCGGGTATCCTGCTTATCCGATGGGCGTCCACCGTGCGCCAGATGCCCATGGCGAACCCAGGTAAGCTTGGATGACTGGTCTGCGGCCTGAAGGGTGAGACCCACCACAGTTGAGCAGAAGACCACGGTGGATGCGTGGTCTTCTGGCTTGTCTCACTTATTCGTAGCCATAGCCGACAATAAACGGACGAATATGATCGGGCGGCACACCACCCATTTCATCTTCTTCGTTTGTCCAGGCTAGACGAGTATTTACGTCAACTTCCTCACCGTTTTCAAATTTCAGTAGTACACCGACACGGTCATATGCCATCCATGCAGTATCTACGCTGTACTCCTTACCTTCGTACGGCTTCCAATCTGTTTGAAAAACCTCGAATCCTACCAGCTCGCCATTCTCTTCTACCAACTGTTTGATGTCATCGGAGGTGTAGTTGTCTTTGTAAACCGCTTCACCCGTAGGATCAAACTCGAAAATGGCGCTATCGTCTTCACCAGCAAGATAGGCATCGATGGCTTTCCCCACCAATTCTCTGGCCGTCTCGGTCTTTTCCTGTGCGCTTAGGTAAATAGTGTCTTGGTCGGCAAGCGCTAACTGAGGACCAGCCAATAATGCACATGCGACAATGCCAGCAGTAAAAATCTTCTTCATGAACCACCTGGGGTTTAGTTCTAGGTATCAGCACGGGCTGTAGAGAATCTTGATCGTCGATGGGATCAATATGGGGCGCCAATGAAAAAATTAGATTAACATTTATTAGAGGTCTCTTCCATGAGATGGGCTGCATGACCCAGCCTATGACTTTTGACACACTGCTCTTTGTTGCAATGGGTTTCTCAAGGAAACGTAGAAGGTGTTGATCAAGAGATAATGTGCCTTTGACCAGTCTGGCGTCTGGAGTTGATGTGGCGAAGGGGAGCCGCCCTCCCAGCCATCGGGTGGCGTGGAAGCCAAGTCGACCGAGCGATCTAGGCGTTTCACCGGTTGGCTGTATTGATCGATAGGCATCAGATTCCGGATGCTTGCTCGCTTGGTGAGTAGCCAGCGGACTTGCCTGGCGCTGGTGGGAGACGAGGACAGCGAGACTGGTCTTCCGGCTCGTATTCGCAAGCGATTGGTTAGGCAGCAAACGCCATGGGCCCAAAAGGGCTCGGTCTGCCAACGCTGCTCAACGGGCTCCGTGTCGGCTCAGGGCGCGCGGAGGGTCGATTTTGCGTTTTTCTCATCGTGGGTGGGCGACGTCAGCCGAGGATGCGTCTGTCAGCTGATAGACCGGTGCATTTCTGGACGTCTCCTCGTCAGATTCCTGGAGGGGCGCGCACGGCGCCTCTGCTCGCCACGCCTTGATTCGCAAGCGAGCTGAAGCCGTCCAGCAAGCCCGTGCTTATTGCCGGGCCTAGGCGGAAGGCGGGTGTAAGTTTCTGATAAAAATGTCATTTCGTCAGATGTTGGAGGTTTTTACGCCGTCGTCTGGAGCAGCTGAAGCGCAACGTGCGAAAGTTCTGTTGCCATGCTTTAAAAAGGTTTGACAAGGCACGCCGATCCGTGAGAGGATGCTTCTCGTTGGTTAGCAAGTCGTATATTTCAGTACTGATCGAATCATTCGGTAGCCTGGCAATATCCCCCTTGTTATATCCATATTTCTGGGATGACACCCGGCAAACTGTAATGACAACGCTCTGCGTTAAGGAATTCGATCATGGCAACTGGCACAGTTAAGTGGTTTAACGACGCTAAAGGTTTCGGCTTCATTTCTCCGGCCGACGGTGGTGACGACCTGTTCGCCCACTTCTCCGAAATCAAGGCTGAAGGTTTCAAGTCCCTGCAGGACGGTCAAGAGGTCTCTTTTGACGTGACCCAGGGCAAGAAAGGCCTTCAGGCTTCTAACATCAAGGTTATCTAACTTCTAGTTAGCTTACTGAGATGAATGACAAGACCCGCTTCGGCGGGTCTTGTCGTTTTTGTGTGTGAAAAGTCTAGGTCTGGCCATATGAGGTCGGCGTTGATCTTCTTTTCGGGCTCCGCATGCTTGGGTTGTCTTGCGAAGCCGCCTGGCCCGGTTATCTAGCCACTCCATCTAGCCCCCGCTACCTTGCTCACTTTTCCGGTCGAACGCCGAGGGAGAGAAGAGGCTTTCTTCCTTACCTTGATGCCTTTCTCGGGATCTCTTCTGCCTGCCTTATCTCGCCGGTATCGCACTTCAACGCCTTGACCCGTTTCGGTTTTAACCTCATGGCGGCTTCATCTCGCTCCCTTGTCGCGCTACTCGGCTTGCCGGACTCACCTTTCTAGCCTTGTCGGTACATGACCGATATTGGGTTCCTTGGCACCATTGGCAGAGCGCTGCGAGGTGCATCCCCTTGTGGGTGAAGCCCGTGCTGCGTTCTTTCTGGCATCCAGTCCGGGACCTCGCGCCGATACTGCGCTGTCGTCGACCATGTCGTAGACGAAGGTCTCTGGTGATCTATAAAAATTGATCAATTGGTCCTTCCGATCTATTTTTATATATATTTGATGTCTGTCGGGATGGTAGGGCGAATCGATGAGTTACGGGGTAGAGCACCTGGCGGCACGACTCAAGGCCGCTCGGGAGGCCAAGGGGCTTAGCCAGCGGGAGCTGAGCAAGCTTGCAGGCGTGCCGCAGTCGCATATCTCGAAGATCGAGAACCATGGCGTTGACTTGCGTGTCTCGAGTCTTTCGTCGATCGCCCACGCTTTGGAACTGGATTTGATGCTCGTTCCTCGCAAGGCGATCCCGGCGGTTCAATCGATTATTCGTAGCGTCGCCGACACGCCGCCCGCCAACGGAGAGACTCTGCGAGAACTCCAGCGCTTGCGCGACAAGGTCGATGTACTCGCTACCCAGATGCCCACGGGGAATTACGATACTCTCAAGCGCCGTATCCGCGAGATCACCCAGATCCACAGTCAGCTTGACCCCGATGTAGTACAACAGGTGAGATGCACCGTCGAGTCGATTAAGCCTGCCGCCAGCCAGGAGGCCATCGACGGCGCTGCGAATGCCATCGCCTCCCTACGCACCCAGTTGGCCCGGCTTGCGGCATCTCAAGCGACGTCGCGTGCGCCCAGGCCGGCCTATCACCTGGAGGAGGAGGGCGATGACTGATGTCTCTGTGCTCGATGTACTGCTTAACGGAGAGCCGGTTGGTACGCTCACCAACGTGGGTGGCGACCGGACGATCTTCGCTTTCCATGATGGCTATATCGATGACCCTTACAGGCCGACCCTGGGGCTCGCTTTCAAGGACGAGTTCGATGGACTGCTTTCGGACTTCCGCGTTTATCAAAAGCGCGTGATGCCTTTTTTTTCCAACCTTCTGCCGGAAGGGCATTTGCGTACCTATCTTGCAGAAAAGGCCGGCGTGAACGCTGAGCGAGAATTTCATCTACTGTCGGCACTCGGCCACGACCTGCCCGGCGCGGTCACCATCAGGTTCGCCGACGACGAGGCATGGTCGTCGTCGGGCGTTGGCGCAAACGGTGCCGCTGACGCCGGCTCAGTTCCCTCCATCGGTGCCTTGCGGTTTTCGCTCGCTGGCGTTCAGCTAAAGTTATCGGCGGTTCTCGCACCGTCTGGTGGTCTGACGATTCCTGCATCTGGTGTGGGCGGTTCCTGGATCGTGAAACTCCCGTCGCGAGAGTTCGACGCAGTGCCTGAGAACGAGTATTCGATGATGACGCTTGCGCGTCTTGTCGGGATAGATGTTCCGCTGATCGATCTTGTCGACACTGACGCTATCGACAATTTGCCAGAAGGTATCGACAAGATCGGACAGCGAGCCTTTGTAATCGAACGCTTTGACAGGCTGTCTGATGGCAGCGCCGTCCATATCGAAGATTTCGCGCAGGTCTACGGAGTCTACGCCGAGCAAAAATACCAGAAAGCGACCATGCGCAACATCGCTCAAGTGCTGGCTGCCGAGACCTGTGAGGCGGACATCGTAGAGTTCGTGCGGCGTCTGGTGTTCTGCGCGCTGATCGGAAACGGCGATATGCATCTGAAAAACTGGTCGCTGATCTACCCCGACCGACGACGTGCTGCGCTAGCTCCTGCTTATGATCTGGTCTCGACGATTCCCTACATCCCGAGTGATGACCTGGGGCTAAGGGTGAGTCGGACTCGCGCGTTTTCCGAGCTGACCTTTGACGAACTGAAGCATATGGCAGCCAAGGCTGCCCTTCCCGGAAAACTGGTTCGGGATACGGCTTTGGAGACTGTCGCGCTGTTTCAGCAGCATTGGCAGGCTGAAAAGCTTGATCTTCCGATGACATCGCAAGTTCGAGAGGCGATCGAGGCTCACCTAAAGACTCTTCCGATTGCACAATAGTGCGGGCTGCCGAAGAAAGCCCCTCGATCGAGGGGCTTTGGTCTCTCTGTGCCTATGCCTGGGCCTTAGTGGGCCAGCATTTCATCGACGACACCCTGGCCATCCAGTTCGGAGGGGTAGTAGGTCGGCCAGTTGGTGACTTCTTCAAGCAGGGCCGCACGGTCGTCACCCCAGTACAGGTGGTAGTGATCGGCCTCGGTCGGGTAGATGGCATGGTCGCTGAACTGGATGTAGTTCGGCAGGCTGTCGTCTTCACCCTGGTACTCGAAGATGTAGCGAACGCCGCGGTTGCCGGCCTTGTAGGTCAGGACTTCGTAGCCATCGGAGGCGTATTCGCCGGAGAGCACCTGACCATCTTCGTGGAAGGAGACGGTAGAGCCATCGATGACGATACGGTCGACGTCGGTCTCGTAACCGATCTCGTAGTACGCCTTGTATTCCTCGGCGGTCTTGTCATCGCTCTGTTCGGCCTTGTGGGCGAACACTTCGTCGAGGGTGCCGTCCAGCAGGTAGGGGTAGACGGACTGCCAGTCGCCTTCCCAGTCGGACAGCGGCCGATCCTTGATCTGGTCGTCGTCGAAATAGCCGGCGTAGATGTCCTTGGCGTGATCATGCTCATGATCATGATGGTCGTGATCGTGATCGTGATCGTGATCGTGATCGTGATCGTGATCGTGGTCGTGATCGTGCGTTTCGCTGGCCGCGGAATCGCTTTGTGCGAGGGCCAGGGGGGCGGTCGCCAGTGTCAGGGCACTGATTGCGGCGACGGCCATGCGGCGGGTCAGAATCGGGTCCATCGTCTTGCTCCTTGGGATGATCGGTGGGGCGTTGTGGCCTCCCTGGGGAGGCCTTGGAAAGAACAGGTCTTTAATCACTCGGCCTCGGCGGCGCAGCGGGCGACGCCGTCGGCCAGTTGGCGCAGCAATGCGGGATAGAGCTCGGTACCGAGCGGCAGGTCGACGCCCAGAGGATCGATGACCAGCGACGTCTCGACGCCGGTGCCTTGGAACACGCTGTCCACCAGCGCCGGGTTGAATTGGGGCTCTCGGAAGACGCACTGCACGCCGAGTTCGGCGACACGCTGCTGGATCTCTCGGATACGCGCAGGGCTCGGGTCAGAGGCATCCCCCAGGGAGATCGCCCCGGTCGCCGGTACATCGAAGCGGCGCTCGAAGTACTGGTAGGCATCGTGGAAGACGATGAAGCGCGTACCCTGGGCCTGCTGAAGGCGGGTCTCCAGTTCATCGATCAGGTCATCAAGCTCGCTGCGGGCTTCCTCGGCGTTGTGTCGATAGATGTCGGCGTTGTCGGGATCGAGTTCGGCCAGTGAGGTTGCGATGGCTTCGAGCCAGGCCTGGGCATTGACCGGGTCCAGCCAGCCGTGGGGGTCCCAGCCTGAATGGTCGTGATGGTCGTGCCCGGCATGCTGTTCGTGCTTGTGCCCGTCATGTGCGCCGTGCTCGTGCTCGTGGCCGTCATGCCCTTCGTGGTGCCCGTGACCTTCATGCTCCTCGTGCTCATGGTGCTCATCATGATCGTGGGCCTCGAAGGTGGCGCCCTGTCGATAGGTCAGGCGCTGGGTGCCGGCGCTTTCCATCAACTCGACTTCTTGTGCATCCGCCGCCAGTGACTGGCGTGCCTTGGCAAGCCAGGGCGTCAACCCATCGCTGACCCAGAACACCACGTCAGCCTGCGCCAGTGCTTTGGCCTCGGAAGGCCGCATGGCGTAGCCGTGGGGAGAGGCCCCAGGCTGGATGACCAGTTGCGGCGTCCCCAGGTCTCCCATTACGCGCTTCACCAGGCTGTGGACCGGTGGAATATCCACGGCCACCGAGGGGACCTCTGCGGAAGCCACCGCAGGAAGCAGCAGGCAAGGGAGGAGAAGGGGGCGTAGCGAGGTGTGCATCGTCATCGATCTCTTGGGGCGTTCTCGGGGCGGCTGATTGTGGCATGTTTTGTTATGATATAACATTGTTTTCGAAATCGAGAAAGGCTCTGGAGAATGTTCATGCCGCTATTGTCGATCGATGATCTGCGGGTCGTCCTGGGAGGGCAGACCATCCTCGAGGGCATAGACCTCAAGCTCGAATGCGGCGAAATCGTGACGCTGGTCGGCCCCAACGGGTCGGGAAAATCGACGCTTTTGCGTACCATCATCGGTGCGCTGACGCCCGCTGGCGGACGTTTGGTGCGAAGGCCCGGGCTTACCATCGGCTACGTACCGCAGCGGCTGGCCATCGATCCGACCCTGCCGATGACGGTCACGCGCTTTCTCAACCTGCCTCGTCGACGTTCCGGCGAAGCCGTGCAGCAGGCCCTGGCGCAGGCTGGCGTGCCTGAGCTGGGCTCACAACAGTTGCTGTCGTTGTCAGGCGGCCAGCGACAGCGTGTTCTGCTGGCGCGAGCCCTGCTCGAGAAGCCCGACCTGTTGCTGCTCGACGAGGCAACCCAGGGACTCGACCGCCGGGGTACGGCGGATTTCTATCGCCAGATCGAGCGGGTGAGGCGCGAAACGGGCTGCGCGATCCTGATGGTCAGCCATGAGCTGCATGTGGTGATGCGCACCTCGGATCGGGTGATCTGCATCGATCGCCACGTCTGCTGCCAGGGCACGCCCGAGCGAGTGCTGGCGTCCCCGGCCTATCAGGCGCTGTTTGGCCCCGACACCGCTGACGCGCTCGCCTTCTACCGCCACGAACACCTGCGCGAAAGCGACGCCGCTAGCCCGGCCTTGGCGCAGGTGGGCGCTGCCCGCTCAATGGGGGTCTCGGCCTGATGCTCGATGACTTCATGCTGCGTGCGGCGCTCGCCGGAATCGGTGTGGCATTGGCCGCCGCCCCGCTGGGCTGTTTCGTGGTGTGGCGCCGCATGGCCTACTTCGGCGATGCCACCGCGCACGCCGCCATCCTTGGTGTGGCACTGTCGCTGTTGCTGTCGACCTCGATCTTCGTCGGAGTGCTGGTGGTGTCGTTGCTGATGGCGATCCTGGTTTCGTTGCTCAGCGGGCGCGGCTATGCCATAGATACCTTGCTCGGGGTCATGGCGCACTCGGCGCTGGCCTTCGGGCTGGTGGCGGTGTCCTTCGTGTCCGGGGTGCGTATCGACCTGATGGCATATCTGTTCGGTGACATTCTGGCGGTCGGCAAGGGGGATCTGGTGTTGATCGCCGGCGGCGCCTTGCTGGTCATGGCGCTGGTGGGGTGGCGCTGGTCGTCACTGTTGACGGCGACCCTGGACGCGGATCTGGCACGGGCCAATGGCATCCATCCCGGGCGCGAGCAGTTGGTGCTGACACTGTCCCTGGCGGTGGTCGTGGCGGTGGCGCTCAAGGTGGTGGGGGTACTGCTGATCGCGGCACTGCTGATCATTCCCGCCGCCGCCGCCAGACCCTTCTGCCGCACTCCGGAAGCCATGGTGCTGGTGGCCGCGGTGATCGGAGCCGCGTCTACTAGCGGTGGTCTTCAGGCGGCCTACTGGCTCGACACGCCCACGGGTCCCACCATCGTCAGCCTCGCCGCTGTGGTGTTTGTCCTGTGTAGCCTGGTGGATCTCGGCAGGCGCCGGTTCGTCAGAATGTCTTCCAGCAATATCTCGTCCTGAACGGGTAACCCGTGAGTTGCTGCTTTGGGCGCAGGCCGCCACTGCAGGATCAGCCTTGCCTTACTGGCCCTTGCGCAGTCTAGCAGCATCATGAGTCATCGGCTGGTCTGGTGGCGATCTCCGCACGAGGAGGTTCAAAGTCGATATCGATGTCGCCATCGTCAGGCATCGCCAGCGTATCGGCGATGTTGCGACGTTGTCCGGCAAGCCGTTGGCACTATCGCTCGCACTTGAGCCATCGCTCGTCTGCCTGTACGCAAGCGCTACGGGCGACGAGCGTGGTCGGCCCCTGTGTGGCCGGCCACGCCGGCGCTTGTTCCGGGCCGGCGCAGTGTGCATGGGGCTCGATGTCGAGACGAGCCTACGGCTGCCGGGCCCCTCAGGACGTGCAGATCCACAGTATCCGCGCCGGCTCGTCGCCGACCGATATCACTGCGTGGCCCATCTGGCTGTCGAAGGACATGCTGTCGGCGACCTTGAGCCGGGTCGGCTCGTAGTGCTCCGTCCATACCTCCACTTCACCCTGCTGCACCACGATCTGCTCATGTCCGGCGTGGCGCTGCAACTCGCCGAACTCCTCGATACTGGTGTTGAGCACCGTCGTGGAAAACACCAGAAAGTCCTTGGCCACCATGTCGTTGCACAGAAGCTCGAAGCGATAGTTGGGCGTCTCGACCACCGGCCCCTGGCCCGCCCGGGTGAGGGTGCGCCAGCCGCTCAGGGCACTGCGTTCGTTGTGATAGAAGAGTTCGCTGACATCCACCTCCAGGGCGGCGGCCAGCTTGACGATCACGTCGTAGGTCGGGGATAGCCGGCCGTTCTCGATACGCGAGATGCTGGCGGCGGAGCTGCCCGAGGCCTCGGCCATCTGGGCGATGGTCAGGCCCCTATCGCTTCTGAGTGCCTTCAGGTTGGTGCCGATGGAACCTGCCTTGCGCGGACGCTCCCTGACGCGTGGGGGCGGGGTGACGGTGTCGCTCATGCTGGCCTCCGACGCCTTTGTCTCGAATTTTTCAAGAAAAAGCGTTGATTGTTGGTCTTTTTTTATAGTTTTGACTGAATATTGCGTATATGCAATCCTCATTCACGAACGCGACAATAGCAAGGTGTGTGCGTGTGAGCGGGCGCTCCGGCGTGATCCCGGGGTTGCCAAAGCGCTTGCCAGCACGGTCATTGCGCTCCGAATTTCCACAAGAAAATCCAATGGGGATAATAATGTACAAACTGAATCGACTGGCGGGCGGTGTCGCCCTGGCGGCCGCGCTGGCGGGTGCCTCGCTGAGTGCAAACGCCGAGGAAGTGAACTGGAAGATGGCCACTCCCTGGGGCGGCGGTCCCTGGCTTGAGCGCGATGCCCAGACCTTCGCCGACTATGTCGACCAGCTGACGGCCGGTGACATCGCCATCGAGGTGTTCCCCGGTGGCACCCTGGGGGGCGCCCTGCGGGTCACCAATACGGTCAAGGCCGGGGTGGCCGAGGTCAGCCATAACTACGTCAACTACGACTACGGCACCGATCCCACCGCGGCGCTGCTGGCCGGGCATTCCAGCGGCCTGACGCCGGAAGAGTTCATGATGTGGATGTACGAGGGCGGCGGCGTGGAGCTGTATGAAGAGTTCCGCCGTGACGTCTTCGATGTGGTGGCCTTCCCCTGTTCGATTCTGGGCACCGAGATCTTCCTGCACTCCAACAAGAAGGTCGAGACGCTGGAGGACTTCCAGGGTCTGCGCCTGCGCACCTCCGGCGCCTGGGCCGAGATCGCCTCTCAGCTGGGTGCATCCACCGTGGTCATGGCGGGCAGCGAGATCTACAACGCCCTGGAC
The DNA here is from genome assembly GCF_003056325.1 of Halomonas sp. BN3-1. Taxonomy (NCBI): domain Bacteria; kingdom Pseudomonadati; phylum Pseudomonadota; class Gammaproteobacteria; order Oceanospirillales; family Halomonadaceae; genus Halomonas; species Halomonas sp. BN3-1. The sequence goes on from NZ_PYVV01000003.1 coordinate 316,147, forward strand.
CGTGGCGTGATCGACGCCGCCGAGTGGGGTAGCCCCGAGATGAACAAGCCCACCGGCTTCCAGGACGTGGCGCAGTACGTGATCCTGCCTGGCGTGCACCAGTCGGGTGGCTTCCTCGAGTGCCAGGTCAACCAGGACGCCTGGGATGCGCTGAGCGCCGAACAGCAGGAGCTGCTGCGTCTGGCCGGCAAGCTAAGCGTGTTCGACTCCTGGCTCGCGAGCTCCTACGCCGACCTCGAGGCCTACCAGGCGCTGGTCGACGGCCCCAACGAGATCGTCCAGCTGGATCAGTCGTTCATCGACGCCATCTATGAAGAAACGCGCAAGTGGGAAGACGAGAACGCCGAGAGCAACGAGTGGTTTGCCCGGGTGCTCGAGTCCCAGCGTGAGTTCAAGGCCAGCATGACCAACTGGCAGCAGTATCGCCTGCCGATCGGTGCCATGGGTCGCGACTGACCACACGTCTTGCGGCCCGGCCAGACAGCAAGAGCTAACCCCCTTGCTGCCTGGTCGGGCCGCTGTCTTTACCACCACCTGTGGGCAAACGAGATGAAGCTTATTCACGCTATCGAGCGGCTGACCCGCATGGCGGGAGGGCTGGGCGCCATGCTGACCTTTCCGCTGATCGCGGCCCTGGTCTATGAGGTGTTCAGCCGTTACGTGCTGGGCCGCCCGACCCTGTGGGCCTTCGAGGTCAGCTACATGGTCATGGGTGCCATCTTCATGCTGGGCATGGCCAACGCCCTGCGCCTGGGCCAGCACGTCAGCGTCGATCTGTTGACGTTGCGCTGGTCGGATCGCACCAACGCAGCGGTGCGCCTGGTCGGCTACCTGCTGTTTCTGCCGGTGCTGGGCTGGCTGGTGTGGGAGCTGGGGCAGTATGCGCTGGAGGCCTTCGCCTCGAACGAGCGCTCTGGCCGCTCGGCCTGGAACCCGGTGATCTGGCCCGTATTTCTGACCTGGTGGGCCGGCTTCGTGCTGCTGGCGCTGCAGGTCGTGGCCGAGATCCTCAAGGCGGTTCATATCATGCAAGGGCGCACGCCCGAACAGGGGGGCGCGGCATGAGCGACTATCTTGCGCTGGTGATGTTCCCGGCTTTGATCGGTTTCATCATCGCCGGCTTTCCGATCGCATTTTCAATGATTCTGGTGGCGACGCTGTTCGGCATCATGCAGTTCGGCGACGCTGCCGCCTATCAGTTGCTGACCAAGATCGAGGACACCGCCTCCAATTCGATTTTGGCGGCGGTGCCACTGTTCATCTTCATGGGCGCCATGCTCGAGCGCTCCGGTATCGCCGAGCGGCTGTTCACGGCGATCCACTTCTGGACCCGCCGGCTGCCGGGGGGACTGGGCGTCGGCGCGGTGGTCATGGGGACCTTGTTCGCCGCAGCCAGTGGCGTGGTCGGTGCCACCGAGGCGGTGATCGGGCTCTTGGCCATCCCGGTCATGCTCAAGCATCAGTACAGCAAGTCGCTGATGTCCGGCACCATCTGTGCCAGCGGCTCGCTGGGGACGGCGATCCCGCCGTCTATCACGGTGGTGGTGCTGGGCCCGGTGGCCAGCGTCTCGGTGGGGTCGCTGTTCAGCGGCCTGATGTTCCCGGGCTTCCTGATGGCGCTGTTCTTCTTGCTCTACATCGTGCTGATCGCCTACTTGAAGCCGGAGATGGCACCGCGCATGGCGCAGGATGACGCCGAGCGGGCGACCCTCGGCGAGAAGCTCAAGATGACCTTCGGTGCGCTGCTGCCGACCATGGCGCTGATCATGACGGTGCTTGGGACGATCTTGCTCGGCATCGCCACGCCGACCGAGGCGGCCGCCTGCGGTGCCCTGGGATCGGTGGTGCTGGCGCTGGCCTATCGCAACCTGACGCTGGACGTGCTGTGGAACTCGGCCAAGCGGACCTTGAATATCTCGGCGATGATTCTGCTGATCGTGCTGGGGGGCAACATGTTCGCCGGGGTGTTCTTCGCCGCCGGTGGCATGGCCACGGTGCAGTCGCTGTTGATGGACACCGGCATGAGCCCCTGGATGATCCTCGGCATGATCCTGCTGATCGCCTTCCTGGCCGGCTTCGTGCTCGACATGATCTCGGTGGTGCTGATCGTCATCCCGGTGGCCATGCCCATCGTGCGTGCACTCGGCTTCGACGAGATCTGGTTCTGCGTGGCCTTCCTGGTGGTGATGCAGACTAGCTATCTGACGCCGCCGCTGGCACCGTCGATCTTCTACCTCAGGGCGATCACACCGCCGGAGGTGACGCTCAAGCACATGTACATCGGGGTGGTGCCCTTTATCGTGGTACAGCTGGTGGTGCTGGCGCTGGTACTCAGCTTCCCGTCGCTGGCGCTGTGGCTACCCGAGCAGTTGAGTGGCCCCTCGTGGAAATGACCCCGGACACTGACAAAGGAGACGCCCCCATGAAGGACACCGACACCACCGTCGACAACGGGGCCTACCTGACCCGCGAGGCGCTGATGTCGCTCAGTCGCCGCGTGCTGGAGCACCAGGGCTTCAGTGCCGAGCAGGCCAGGGCCCTCGGCGAGACCTTGGTGGCGGCGCAGATGGATGCCAGCCACTCACACGGGCTCTACCGTCTGCTGGGGATCGTCCAGACGCTGCGCCAGGGCGCGGCGGTCGCCGACGCCGTCCCGGAGGTCGAAGACGTGGCCGCCGGGGTGGTGCGGGTCGATGCCGGCGGTGGCTTTTCACCGCTGGCCTTCGAGCTGGGGCTGCCGCTGCTGGTGGACAAGGCCCGCGACGCCGGGGTCGCGCTGATGGCGATCAATCACTGCGTGCATTCCACCGCCTTGTGGGTCGAACTCGAGCGGCTGACGGAACAGGGCCTGGTGGCGATCGCCTGTAACCCCACCCAGGCCTACATGGCGCCCCACGGCGGCAGTCGTCCGCTGTTGGGCACCAACCCGCTGGCCTTTGGCTGGCCCAGGCCCGGGCGCGAGCCGCTGGTGTTCGATTTTGCCACCAGTGCCATCGCCCGGGGCGACATCGAGCTGCATCGCCGCGAGGGCAAGCCGATCCCCGAGGGCTGGGGGGTCGATCGCGACGGGGCGCCCTGCACCGACCCCGAAGAAGTGCTGGATCACGGCGCCATGCTGCCGTTTGGTCAGCACAAGGGGTCGGCACTGGCGCTGATGGTCGAGCTGATCGCCGGCCCGATGATCGGTGACCTGCTGAGCGTCGAGTCAAGCGAGCACGACGCCGGTCGCGCAGGACTTCCGTACCACGGCGAACTGATCATCGCCATCGATCCGGCGCGCACCGCAGGCGCCAGCAGCGAGGCGCACATGGCCAGGGCCGAGCGGTTGTTCGACGAGCTGCTGGGCCAGGGCGCACGCTTGCCGGCCCAGCGTCGTTACCGTGAGCGGGCGCTGAGTGAATCACGTGGCGCCTGGGTGCCCCAGGCGCTGCTCGATGATATCGAGGCGCTGCTGGCGTGAGGTGACGCGGGGCGCCTTAGCCGAAGGTGTCGCCGCCCGGCCGAAGGTACATGAGGCTTACACGAAGTCATTGCCGCGCCTCTAGGACGCGCCGTGATCATTTCCTACGCTGGGGTACGGTTGGGCAGCGACGCCCGATAGAGAGCTCATTTGTTCGAAGCGAGGGCATGTCATGGCAATGACAGGGACGTTATTGGTGATGCTGGCATCGCTGCAGTGGGGGCTCGCCGGCGGTTTCGGCAGCCTGCTGTTGCAGCGCGACTGGACGCCTGAGGCGGTGTCCTTCTGGCGGGCGCTGGTGGGGGTGGGTGTGATGCTCGCGTGGCTGGCGCTGTCCTGGTGGCGGCGCGGGCGACCGACGGTCAACCGCCGGATGGTGATGTGGGCGATGCTCGCCGGGTGCGGTATCGCCGCCAACTTCACTTTTTACTTCATCAGCATCAGCGAGAGCAGTGTGGCGGTGGCGGCGACCCTGATGTACAGCGCGCCGATCTTCGTGTTCGTCGTGTCCTTCCTCACCGGGGCCGAGCGGCCATCACTGGTGCAGTGGCTGGCCATGGCGGTGGTGATGGGCGGTATCGTGCTGTTGACCGGCATCTACCGCGCCGACGCCGGCGTGGTGACGCCGTTCGGGATCGCCGCCGGTTTGCTGGCAGGCGTCGGTTACGCCTTCTTCATCTTCGGCTTTCGCTTTGCGGCATTGCATGGCTCGGCCACGGCGGCGCTGCCGATGGCGCTGGCCACCGCCGCCCTGTTGATCCTGCCGCTGGCGGATTTCTCGACGCTGGCCTCGGTGCCGGCGTCCGCTGACGTTTCGTTGTTTCTGTTGGTCGGTGTGCTGGGCGGCGCGCTGTCGTTCTTCTGCTACGTTGTCGGCGTGCGCTATACGCTGCCGACCATGGCCTCCATCGTCGCCATGGTCGAACCGGTCACCGCGACCTTGTTCGGGCTGTTCGTGCTGGACGAGAGCCTGACCCTGCCTCAGGTCGGGGGCATGCTGCTGATTCTCGGCGCGGTGACCGGTATCAGCCTGCTCAAGCACCGTGCGGCGACAGCCTCAGAGTAGGCAAGTCGCCTCGATAGCACAGACGTCGTCGGCGCCACGGTCGTCACCGTCTGCCGACCTGGCAGAGACCAGTCCTGCGAGGGGCGCTGCGGGCCTTGAGCTCGGCGCCCGGGCTACTCCAGTCCGATGTTCTTGGCCGGGAATTTCTCGAAGGTGGCGCGATGGGCGCCGGCTTCGGCCACCATGGACGCCTGCCAGGCGTTGCGTCGGTGGCCGACGGTCATCTGTTCCTTGGGGTCGATGTAGAGATTGAACAGCCAAGGGGCCAGGGCGGTCCTTTCCACCGTCGCCATATCGATCCAGCGCAGGCCATCGTCGGCGCGCACCACAGCGGTATGCATCTTGTACTCACGCATGCGCAGGGCGGTGAACTGGTTGCCCAGCCACATGTAGACCTGCTCGCGGTGGGACTGACCGTTCTCGGTAAGCAAGAAGGACGTCTGGTCGATGCCGTCGATGTAGCGGTCCTGAGGGATGCCGTCTTCGGCGCCGCCCAGGGTGGCGAAGGTATTGAACAGGTCCATCAGATCGAACAGGCCGTCGGAGCGCTGGCCGGGCGGGATCATGCCCTTCCAGTAGGCGATGCCCGGGACCCGCACGCCGCCTTCCCAGGTGGTGCCCTTGGCGCCACGGAAGGGGGTGTAGCCGCTGTCCGGCCAGCTATCCATCTGGGGCCCATTGTCCGAGGTGACGAAGATGAAGGTGTTCTCCAGCTCGCCGCTGTCATCCAGCGCCTGAACGATGTCACCGATATAGCTGTCGACCTCGACGACGGCGTCCTTGTAGGGATACTTCGATGGACTGGCGCCGCGAAACGCCTCCGATGGCCAGTTGTCGGCGTGCACCTTCATGAAGGCGTGGGTGATGAAAAAGGGCGCGTCCTGCTGCGACAGCCGCTGGATGCTGTCGACGGTGTAGTCCCTGAGTCGGGCGTCACCCTCGGCCATGTCCTCGATGGAGTCGACCTGGCTGACCACCTCGGTGGTGCCGTCGGCGAGGCCGTGGATCAGGTTGTCATCGGCCTTGATCCGGTCGTAGCGCTCAAGCTTGTCGTCATCCAGTACCAGGTCGGGATAGCGACGCTCATCGAAGCGCTGGGTGTATTCCTTCTGCGCGCGATAGTAGCCGTAGAACTCGTCGAAGCCCACATCGTGGGGGCGCATGCCTTCTTCTTCCCCGATATGCCACTTGCCCACCAGCAGACTGTAGTAGCCCTGGTTCGACAGCAGCCTGGCAATGGACGTCTCGCCTTCCCATGGATTCACGCTGACGCTGTCGCCGGCAAGGATCGGGCGGATCAGGCCGGTGCGTACCGGCAGACGGCCGGTAAAGATGGCCGCACGTGTGGGCGTGCAGGTGTACTGCGAATAGGTCGACGTCAGCATCAGGCCTTCATCGGCCAGCCGGTCCATATGCGGAGTGGGGGCGCCGACGGCCTCGCCGCCACCGAAGGCGCCGGGGTCACCGTAGCCCAGGTCATCGACGATAAACAGCAGGATATTAGGCTTCTGGCCCGCGCGGGCCTCGAAGTCCGCCAGTGCCTGGGCGGCCGCGGCCTGCTGCTGGGGGTGGGGAATGGCCGGTTGGCGATGGTCGTTTTCCGCCACCGCCCGGGACAGCGTGCTGGCCATGGCGATGGGGGCCTTGGCCGCCAACAGGCCTGCCGACAGGGCCACGGTCAGCATTGTCGCAGCGATGGAAGTCCTCATTTTCCACTCCATGTGTCGGGCCCAGGGAAAGAAGAGAGCCGCGGTGCCGGGGGAGACATGTGATCACTGAAGCAGGACGCTGTCTGGCGCCTGATGTCTTCCCGGTATCCGTCGGGTGGTGCCAGGATGTGCAGCATTGGCGTGTTGCTCGGGCGTGGTCGCAGTGTGGCGAGTGAGGTGGGAGGGCGCCATCCCCCGAAAGGCATAACGGCCTGGGCTCCATCGCCAGGCGGATGCTTCCTGATCTTGCCCAACAAAAGTGGACACCGGTCTATGCGATCATTCGAGCTTCGAAGGCCGCTGGGCTGATCATCCCAATGGCGCTGTGGCGGCAGTGACAGCGGCGCAGACAGCGAACAAGCGCTGGCCCTGAACGTCGCCGGTGCCGGCGACACCACCCTGGAGCGCATCGGCCAGGAGGCCGCGCTGCTGGTGGAGTAGGCAGTGGAGTAGAGAGTGGAGCAAGCGGTCGAATAGGCCGTGGAGCAAGTGGTGGATCACTCCAGCGAAAGTCCCCTTCGATCACCCGGCCCTTGGCCGGGTGATGTTTTTTGCATAGCGACGAGCCTCCCTTGAGTACGAGACGCCTCGGCTATCTCGCATCGCTACGAGCGCTCCCAGCCCTCTCTCCCGGCCCCCTCCCAGCGACAGGGCCGTGCACTGCATCCTGCAAGCGCAGCAACTATCGGCTGTTCTTCGGGGGGTGATCTCGACCCACAACATCAGCACTTGAATTCGGCCAATCGGGGTTTTTATCAGAAGGTGATAATTTTTTGTTATGGCGTTATAACGACGTGCGTAAAGGCCGGCGTGTACTCGCTTATGGAAAGATGGAAGCGTGGTTTTTGTTTTTTCAGTTGTCGAACTGGCAAGGGAAGAAAATCGTGACGTAAAATCTAGAGTGTTTTGTGTGATTGTTCGCAGTCATCGTTGCCCGAGGCGTGGAATAAGCATGCAAAATTGTGCTTAATCGATTATGTATTCGCTTAAAGGCAGCGATCTTGGTATTTATTCATAAAGTAAAGTTTCGAATTATCAATCATTTAAAAATTTGTGAATTTTTTATCACAAAGCGTGAATTGGTGGCTGAGGCGTTTTCTGACGCGCAATTATCTGTTTTATAAAAAAGAAAATTTTGATGTCGGAAAACAAGGAGGCTTCGAGTGATAATGATGTTCGTCAGTCCAGTGTCGAGAGCGAAAATCAGTGCCTAGGTTTAAGGCAGACGCAGGAATCACACCGTGCTTGTTGCCTTGTTTTCGTTGTTTGCCGCCACCAACCGGCGGCGAGGACACTCCCATGAATACCGACACTGAAAGAGCCAATGCCAGCGCCACTGCGGTGATGAATACCCGCGGCGCGGAGCCCGCTGTCCTTCTCTCTGTCACCGATGGCGGTGGGAGTTATAGCTTCAGGCTGAACCACGACTTTGGATACAACAGAGATCCTGCCAGCAATGAGCCCTATCGCTGGGTGGCTCCTGACCTCCCCGAACTGACGGCGGACGGTGAGCCAGTGGGGTTTCGGATTTCACCCGACGGGCAGCGATTGATGCTGTTCGAGGAGAGTTTGCTGGACGAGGATCCGGGAAGAGCCCTGCTGATCCTGCAAGTGACTGACGACGACGAGTTGGTCACTGTTTCGGTGAATCGGAAACTGGACCATACCGGGCCTGATTTCGACGACATTCTGTCGTTATCGTTTCCTTTCATCGCCACCGACAACGAGGGCAGGGAAGAGAAGGCCTGGGTCGACATCAATGTGGTTGATGTAGCGCCACCCACCTACTCGGGGTACAACGGCATCGATACTCCCAGTTCGGTCGTTCCGGGGAACTTTGTCGTCGATCGCTGGAGGATGGATGCTGGCAAAGAAGGCCTCGACCGCGTCTTTGTCAGCCTGCCCGGTGACGACACCGAATATCCACTGGGGGCGATGATCGACACCGACAAAGGCCTGCTCGCCGTCAACTTGGAATATTGGGTGTTCAAGGCCGACCCCGATGCCGAGGGATCGTTCGAGTTCCAGATCGTTGTCATTGATGGTGACGGCGACCGGGTGAACATCGAGGCCCACTTCGATATCCGAGAATGTGAGAACAGCGAGGTGGCGACCACCCCGGAGACCGATGGCGATCCCACCACCGAACCGGCCCACGCTATCGTCGATGAAGCCGCCTCTTACTACGGCAGTGCCAGCGGCTCAGGCACAGGCGAAACGGTCGTGGCGGCCGGGTCGCTGGGCTATGACCTCGGCAGCGATTGCTCAGAAGAAACTGGCTACGAAATTCAACGGGTGAGCAGCTTCGATTGGGATATCGCCAGTTTGCCGCGTCTGACCGCTGACGGCTATCCGGTGTCATGGTTGATTGACGCTAGTAGCCACAGGGTGCGTGGGGTTGCCTACGATAGTGACGCCCAGGAGGAGTATGCGGTCATCGAGGTGGTGCTTACCGACTTAGCCTCCGGCAGCTATGAGGTACGGTTGCCTGACGTTAGACACTTTGCTGACCGCGACCAGATTGCCGCACTGGATCACTCAGGCGCTGGCAACGATGACAGTATTCACTTCGAGTTGGGCTATGTCGTCGTCGACGTCTCTGGCAACAGCGCTTTCGGCGTGCTCGAGGTCACGGTCAATGATGACGCTCCTCGCGCCAACGACGACAGGGCTTCCACGTCCAAGGACACCCAGGTCATCGTCGACGTGCTGGCTAACGACGTTCTCGGTGCCGACGGTTCGGGTGGGGTTGTCGCGGCCAGCGTTCAAGGGGGAGCCGATGTCGGTAGCGTCACGGTCCGGGGCGATGGCCGCTTGTCCTTCGTGCCTCACCCGGACTTTCTGGGCGATGCCCTGATCGATTACACCAGCAGCGATGGCGATGGTGACACCACCCAAGGAGGTCTGACCGTCAATGTCCGCGACGCTGCCTCGACGACGCGGTCCACTCCGGAAACCGACGACGACCCCGATACCCAACCGGCCAGGGTCGTCGTCGATGAGGAGGGTCTGCCCGGGGGCATTGCTGGCGGTATCGGCGATATCGCCGGCGAGTCAACGGTCGCCACCGGTTTCCTGGGTTATGACGCTGGCGACGATGGGGTTGCTGGTTTCTCCTGGATTCGTAGCTCCTATTTGGTAGATGTGGAGGTGAGAGGGGAAGTGCCGCGCCTGTCACTGGTGAATAATGGACGGACCTTGATTGCCAAGGACGCGCAGTTCGGCTCGGTATTCAGGCTTGAACTTGTCGATATTACGACGGGTGAATATCGCTTCGAGCTGTTCCAGCCGCTGGATCACTCGGATCCAAGCATCGAGGACAATGTCGACTTTGTGATCGACTATGTCGTTACCGATGGTGACGGCGACACGGCTGAAGGCGTACTCGAGATCCGTGTCAATGACGACGCCGGCCGCGCCAACAGCGATAGCGCTGCCACCCTCAGTGCCACCCCGGTCATCGTGGACGTGCTGAGCAACGACGAGATCGGCGCCGAGGGCGTACGCAAGGTCATGCAGGCAAGCGTTCAGGGCGGCGACGCTGTGGGCACCGTGTCGATCAATCCCGATGGCACCCTGACCTTTGTTCCCGCTGTGGGATTCTCCGGCGATGCGCTTATCGACTACGCCCGCTCCGATGGCGACGGTGACTTCCCCGTCGGCACCCTCACCGTGTCTGTTGCGGCCGTCAATCCTGACGGGCTGATCACGCCACTGACCGATGGCGACCCCGACACCCGGTCGCCCAAGGCGGTGGTCGACGAGGATGGCCTGGCAGGCGGTATCGCCGGGGGGGCCGGCGACACGGCTACCCAGAGTCGCGTGACCATCGGATCGCTGGGCTACGACTTCGGCAATGATGGTCCGGGTGGCTTCCGCTGGCACACCGATGGCCTGCCGATACTGACCTCCGGTGGCGATCCGGTGAGCTGGCGGCTAAGCGGCAATGGCCGTTCGCTGCTGGGCGTCGACAGCGGTGGCGGCAGGGTCATCGCGGTACAGCTTGTCGACGTGGTGACCGGCCGCTACAAGGTGACGCTGGACAAGCCGCTGGATCATGTCATTTCTGGCATCGAGGACGACCTCTCTATCGAGGTGGGCTATACCGTCACCGACGGTGGCGGAGACGTTGCCGCCGGCAGGCTTGACATCGTGGTGGACGACGACAGCCTGGTGGCCCGAGACGATAGCGCCACAATCGCCGTCGACACGGCGATCAGGGTAGCGGTGCTGGACAACGACGGGCTGGGCGCCGATGGTCCTGGGGGCATCATCGACGCCAGCGTGCGCGGCGGGCCAGCGGTCGGCAGCGTCACGATCAACCCCGACAACAGCCTGACCTTCGTGCCTCACCCGGAGCTTTTCGGCAGAGAGGTGCTGATCGATTACGTCGTCAGTGACGCCGACGGTGACACCGCCGCCGCCACACTCAGCGTCGTCGTCGAAGGTGGCGACGCCGGCGGCCCCACCACCCCGGACAGCGACGGTGATCCTGAGAACGTGGCGCCCACCGCCATCGTCGATGAGGACCGGCTTTACTTGTTTGCCTATGAATTGATTGGCCTGGAAGGTGGTTCCGGCGATATCGGATACTACCAAGCCTATTTCGACGGTTTTCTGGGCTACGACTTTGGCGAGGCTGGGCCTGGCAGCTTCCGCTGGTCCACCGATGGCTTGCCCGAATTGAGTGCGAATGGTGAGCCTGTGACCTGGTCGCTCAACGCCGCTGGTAACAGCCTGATCGGCAAGGCCCGCGGTCTCAATATTTTCGGCTACTATGACCAGGTAGACGTGATCAGCATAAAGCTCCTGGGCCTGGAGCCGGGCATCTTCAAAGTTGAACTGCTAAAGGGACTGGATCACAGCGACCCCTACCTGGAAGACGACATCACCTTCAGCGTCGGCTACGTCATCACCGATGGCAACGGCGATAGTGCGCAAGGCTCGCTGGACATCCTGGTGGACGACGACAGTCCCCGTGGTGGTGGGTACAGGGGATGGTACTTCACTGGCACCGATACCCCGGTCAGGTTTGATCTGCGGGATGACATCCTTATCGGCGCCGACTTCGAGCGGGTCGCCAACTTTCGCGCCGAGGTCGTCGGCGGCGATAGCGTTGGCCAGGTCAGCCACGAAGAGGGTGATTTTTATGCCACCTTCACGCCGCATCCCGAGTTCCACGGCAAGGCCTTGTTGCAGCTCGGATACACTGACGGTGATGGCGATGAGACCGGCGGACGTGTCGAGGTCAGTGTCGGCGCCTCTGGCAACAATGTACCGATCACGCCGCTGAGCGATGGCGACTCTGCCACCGTCTCGGCCCGGGCCGTGCTCGACGAGGAAGGCCTCGCCGGTGGCATCGCCGGCGGCCCGGGGGACGTGGCCGGAGAGGCCAGGGTCGTCACCGGGTCGCTGGGCAATGACTTCGGCAAGGATGGCCCGTGGCTGTTTCCCTTCCACTGGGTCACCGATGGCCTGCCGGCGCTGAGCTCACAGGGTAGCCCGTTAAGCTGGTTGATCAACGGTACCGGGCATGAGGTGACGGGCGTGGATGCGCTTGGCAACGAGGTGATCAGCGTCCGCATCACCGATCTCGAGCAGGGGCTCTATCGTGTCGAGCTGCACCGGCCGCTTGACCACGACGATGCCAGCCTCGAGGACAATATCGATCTGACCGTTCGCTACATGATCACCGACGGCAACGGCGACACTGCCCAGGGCCAGCTAAGGATCAGCGTGGATGACGATAGTATGCTGCTGGTCGATGACAGCACCACTACTGACAAGGCCAGCCCGATCAGCGTGGACGTGCTGGCCAACGACCAGTACGGCGCTGATGGCCTGGGTGGTCTCGTCTCCGCCAGCGTGCGCGGTGGGGCAGCGGTTGGCAACGTCACCATCAATCCCGACAGCACCCTGACCTTTATCCCCCACCCTGACTTCTCAGGGAGTGCGCTGATCGACTACACCGCGAGCGATGCCGACGGTGATACCCGCAGTGCACAGCTCCGCGTTGTGGTCAAGAGCGATGATGCCGGTATTCCCATCACTCCGGAGACCGACGGCGACCCCCTGTCCAACCCCGCCAAGGCCGTGGTCGACGAGGATGGCCTGGCGGGCGGCATCCACGGCGGTGTCAGGGATGCGCCCACCGAACTCACGGTCGCGACGGGCGTGCTTGGCTATGACTTCGGCAGCGATGGCCAGGGAGACTTTCGCTGGAGCACCGACGGCCTGCCGTCGCTGACCAGCGGCGGTGATCCGGTGACCTGGCGGCTCAACGGTAACGGTCGTTCGCTGGTGGGGTTTGACAGCAATGGCGATAGGGCCATCTCGGTTCAGCTTGTCGATCAGGCGACCGGCAGCTACAAGGTGGCAGTGGCAAGGCCGCTGGACCACGCCAACGCCAGGGTCGAGGACGACCTCAACTTCGTCGTGGGCTACAGCGTCAGCGACGCTGACGGTGACACTGCTGAGGGTGTGCTGCGCGTGACCGTGGATGATGACCGTGGTCGTGCCAACGACGACAGTGCGCGCACCGATCGCGCTACCGCGGTCGATGTGGACGTGCTGGCCAACGACGACCACGGCGCCGATGGCCCGGGACGGGTGATCGCTGCCAGTGTCCAGGGAGGCGCGGATGTCGGCAGCGTCACGCTAACCAGCGCTGGCGTGTTGACCTTTGTGCCACAGGCAAGCTTTAGCGGCACCGCGCTGATTGATTACACCGGCAGCGATGCAGACGGCGACATTACCGCTGGACAGCTCAGCGTCAGTGTCGACCAGGGCACGGATCGTCCTACCACCCCGGAGACCGATGACGATCCAGCCACCGGACCCGCCACGGCGGTTGTCGACGAGGACGGCCTGGCCGGTGGTGTTGCCGGTGGTCCGGGTGATGCGCCAGGCGAGCTGACCGTCGTGACCGGCTCGCTGGGCTATGACTTTGGCTCTGATGGGCGTGGAACCTTCCGCTGGAGCACCGACGGTCTGCCCTCCTTGACGTCACAAGGCCGCCCATTGAGCTGGTCGCTCAATGCCACCGGCCATACCATGACGGCCTCCGATACCGAGGGCAATGACGTCCTGCGCGTCAGAATCATCGATATTCTCAACGCAGAGTATCGCGTGTCACTGCTCCGACCGCTTGATCACGATGATGCCATGAGCGAGGACAGTATCGACATGGCGCTGGGCTACGTGATCACCGATCGTGACGGCGAGGCTGCGCAAGGCGTGCTCAATGTCAGCGTGAATGACGACAGCGTTCGCGCCAATGATGACAGTGTCAGCACCGTGAGCGGTGACCGGGTCAGGGTGGATGTGCTGGCCAATGATGAGTTCGGCGCCGATGGGCCGGGACGTCTTGTCGGCGCCCGCATTCAGGGTGGCGCCGACGGCGTCGGCACCCTCAAGATCCACCCTAACAGTACCTTGACCTTTGAATCCGATTCGTCTTTCTCTGGCGTTGCGCGTGTTCACTATGACGCAATGGACGGCGACGGTGACATCAGTACCGGCACGCTTGTCGTGGACGTCGAAACCGATGACATCCCGACTACCCCGGAAACCGATGACGATCCGAACACTGTCCCTGTCAGGACCTTCGTCGACGAAGACGGGCTGCCAGGCGGTATCCCGGGAGGAGATGGGGATGTTGCCACCGAACGCACCGTCGCCACCGGCTTGGTGGGCTACAACTTCGGAAATAACGGTCAGGGTGGTTTTACCTGGCATAGCGACGATCTGCCGACGCTGACGACCGGCGGAGATCCGGTGACCTGGCAGTTAAGCGGTAACGGGCGTTCGCTGCTGGGCGTAGATAGCAGTGGCGACCGGGTGATCTCGGTGCAATTGACCGATGTTGCCAGCGGTAGCTATCGAGTGGCGCTGTTCCAGCCGTTGGATCACGAGCCGTCCCCCTCGTTGTCTTATGTTGTAGAGGATAACCGCGCCTTAGAGGTTGGCTATACCGTCACCGATCGCGACGGGGACCGTGCCGAGGGTGTCTTCCTGCTCTTTGTCGACGACGACGCCGGCAGCGCCAGCGATGATAGCGCCAGTACCGACAGTGACACCCCGATTACCGTGGATGTGTCCACCAACGATAAATATGGCGCCGATGGGCCGGGGAGCATCGGCGGGTTTGGCCTTCAGGGAGGGGCAGGGGTCGGCAGCATCACGGTCAATGCCGATGACACCGTGACCTTCATACCCAACCCGAGCTTCTCCGGCGTGGCGGAGATCGACTACAGCAGCAGCGACAACGACGGTGACAGCAGCGAGGCGACGCTCTCTATCGATGTGACGGGTGGCGACCCCACCAGACCGACGACCCCGGAAACCGATGGCGACCCCGCCACCATGGTGGCCGAGGCCGTCGTCGATGAGGATGGCCTCGGCGGCAACCCCGGCGGTTTCAATGACGTTCCCGGTGAGCAGACCGTGGTGACCGGTTCGCTGGGCTATGACTTCGGTGAGGGAGGGCGTGGCAGCTTCCGCTGGACGACAGAAGGCATGCCGTCTTTAACGTCGCAAGGACGCCCCCTGGCCTGGTCACTCGGTAGCTCCGGCCACAGCCTCCTGGCCTCCGATAGCGACGGTAATACTGTGATTGGCATCGAGATGACCGATATCGACAGCGGCGACTACCGCGTCGAGCTGTATCGTCCGTTGGACCACAAAGATGACCTTGGGGAGAGTGATATCAATGTCGCGGTCGGCTACGTCATTACCGACGGTGACGGCGATACTGCTGAAGGACAACTCCGGCTGACGGTAGATGACGACACGCCTGTGATCACTGCTGATCTGGAAGGCTTTACCTTTTATAGCGGCATTCCGGTGACCCTCGATTTGGTGAACTTCGGCGGCGATGGCTACGGTTCCCTGAAGGTGAGAGTCTCCAGCGGTGATGGTGGCCAGGTGACGATCAATCCCGATCATACGGTGACGTTCTTGTACGACGGGGGCTTTATCAGTGAAACGAGTCTCTGGGTAGATGCTGCTGATAGCGAATACGATGAGGCTCGCAGTTTCGCTAGAGCCAACGTGGCGCCAGCGCCAGCGGATGCTGACGTCAGTGCCTCTGCCATTGGCGACACGGGTGTGCTTGTGACAGGCGAGGAAGTCGCTGCCCAGGCGGGCCGGCTGGCGTTGTCGGAATTGCTCGACGAGAGCGACGAGGAGGTAGCGGCCTGGCTGCCGCCGGAACAGGACCAGACAGACAGCGTAGGCCCCGCGTCGGCAGGGGGCAGTGGCGGCGGCAGTGGTGGCAGCAGTGACAGCGGCGCAGATAGTGAACAAGCGCTGGCCCTGAACGGCGCCGGTGCCGGCGATACCACCCTGGAGCGCATCGGCCATGAGGTCGCGCTGCTGGTGGAGTAGGCAGTGGAGTAGAGAGTGGAGTAGAGAGTGGAGTAAGCGGTCGAATAGGCCGTGCAGCAAGCGGTGGAGCAAGCGGTGGAATAGGCCGTGGAGCAAGCGGTGGAGCAAATGTTGGAGTAAGCCGTGGAGCAAGCGATGGATCACTTCAGCGAAAGTCCCCTTCAATCACCCGGCCCTTGGCCGGGTGATGTTTTTTGCATAGCGACGAGCCTCCCTCGAGTACGAGACGCCAGACGCTGGACGGCTATCTCTTATCACCACTAGCCCCCTCCCAGCCCCCTCCGAGCGACAGAGCCGTGCACTGCATCCTGCAAGCGCAGCACCTATCGGCTGTTCTTCGGGGGTGATCTCGACCCACAACATCAGCACGTAAATCCAGCCAATCGGGGTTTGAATCAAAAGGTAATAATTCTTTGGCATGACGTTATAGCGGCGTGCGTAAAGGCCGGCGTGTACTCGCTTATGGAAAGATGGAAGCGTGGTTCTTGTTTTTTTAGTTGTCGAACTGACAAGGGAGGGAAATCGTGACGTAAAGTCTAGAGTGTTTTGTGTGATTGTTCGCAGTCATCGTTGCTCGGGGCGTGGAATAAGCATGCAAAATTGTGCTTAATCGATTGTGGAATCGCTTAATGGCAGCGACCTTGGTGTTTATTTATAAAGTAAAGTGTCAAATTATCAATTATTTAGAATTTTGTGAATTTTTTATCACAAAGTGTGGATTGGTGCCTGAGGTGTTTTCTGACGCGCAATTGGCTGTTTTATAAAAAAGAAATTTTTGATGTCGGAAAACAAGGAGACTTTGAGTGATATTGGTGTTCGTCAGTCCAGTGTCGAGAGCGAAAATCAGTGCCTAGGTTTAAGGCAGTCGCAGGAATAAAACCGAGCTTGTTGCCTTGTTTTCGTTGTTTGCCGCCACCAACCGGCGGCGAGGACACTCCCATGAATACCGACACCGAAAGAGCCAATGCCAGCGCCACTGCGCTGATGAATACCAGCGGCGTGGATGCCCCCATCACTCCCGAGACCGACGATGATCCTGCGACCCGTCCGGCCAAGGCCGTGGTCGACGAGGATGGCCTGGCCGGCGGCATCCACGGCGGTGTCAGGGATGCGCTGACCGAACATACCGTCGCCGAGGGCGTTTTGGGCTACGACGTGGGCAACGATGGTCCGGGCAGCTTTCGCTGGCACACTGCCGGCCTGCCAGCGCTGACCAGCGGCGGCGACCCGGTGAGCTGGAGGCTCAATGGCAATGGTCGCTCGCTGGTGGGGGTCGACGGCAATGGCGATCGGGTGATTTCGGTGCAGCTTACGGATGTGGCTAGCGGCAGCTACAAGGTGGCGGTGGCACAGCCGCTGGATCACACCTACGCCGGCATCGAGGACGACCTCAACTTCAGCGTGGGCTATACCATCAGCGACGCTGATGGCGACAGCGCCGACGGTGTATTGCGTGTCACCGTGGATGACGACAGTGGCCGGGCCAACGACGACATCGCCACCACCACCATTGGCACTTCGGTGACGCTGGATGTGCTGGACAATGACGCCTTTGGCGCCGACGGGAGTGGCGGGGTGGTCGCGGCCAGCGTCCAGGGCGGGGCGAGCGTCGGCAGTGTTACCGCCAACCCCGACGGCACCCTGACCTTTGTGCCCCATGTGGACTTCGTGGGTGAGGCGCGGATCGATTACACAGGCACCGACGGCGACGGCGACACCAGTGAGGGGCGGCTTACTGTCACGGTCGAGGGGCAGCGCAACGATGTCCCGACCACCCCCGAGACCGATGGTGACCCCGCCACAGTTCCGGCCAAGGCCGTGGTCGACGAGGATGGTCTGGCCGGCGGCATCCACGGCGGTGTCAGGGATGCGCTCACCGAGCAGACCGTGGAGACCGGCGTCTTGGGTTACGACGCTGGCGATGACGGTCTGGGCGGCTTCACTTGGCACACCGATGGCCTGCCCGCGCTGACCAGCGGCGGCGATCCGGTCAACTGGCGCCTCAGCGGCAATGGTCGCTCCCTGGTGGGGTTTGACGGCAACGGTGAGCGGGTGATTTCGGTGCAGCTTACCGACCTCGCCAGCGGCAGCTACAAGGTGGCGGTGGCACAGCCGCTGGATCACACCTACGCCGGTGTCGAGGACGATCTCAACTTCAGCGTGGGCTATACCATCAGCGACGCTGATGGCGACAGTGCCGACGGTGTATTGCGCGTCACCGTGGATGACGACAGTGGTCGGGCCAACGACGACAGCGCCACCACCGATAACGCCACCCCGGTCACCCTGGACGTGCTGGCCAACGACGACCACGGCGCCGACGGGAGTGGCGGGGTGGTCGCGGCCAGCGTCCAGGGAGGGGCGAGCGTCGGCAGCGTCAGCGTCAATGGCGACGATACCCTGACTTTCGTGCCTGGCGACGGCTTCACCGGTAGCGCCCTGATCGACTACAGCGCCAGCGATGGCGACGGCGACACCAGTGAGGGGCGGCTTACCGTCACCGTCAGGGACCCGCAGGGGAATGGTATCCCCACCACCCCATCCACGCCGCCCTGGGTTCTCCTCGACGAGGACGGTCTGGTTGACGGTATAGGTGGTGGTCCTGGCGATATTCCTGACCCCGCTGGCACTTCTTACAATGGTCAACTGGGCTATGACTTCGGCGATGACGGGCCTGGCAGTTTTACCTGGCTGACCGAGGACCTGCCGACGCTGACGAGTCGGGGATCTTCGATCGATTGGCAGCTCAGCGACGACGGTCTTGTGCTCAGGGGCGCTGCCGATGGGCGTACGGTAATACGGTTTGAACTCACCGATGTCCTCAGCGGGGACTATCAGGTGTGGTTGGAGCAGTCGATGGACCATGACGATGCCTATGTGGAAAGCAACATCGACTTCGATATTGGTTACCGGATCACCGATGGCGACGGTGACAGTGCCGCAAGCAAGATACAGGTACGGGTAAACGATGATAGCCCCTTCGCCGTGGCCAGCATGGAAGCAACCATCGAGAGTGGCTCCACGGTATTTTTCGGCAATGTACTGCGCTTCTCCAGGTCCGGTGCCGACTATGGCCTCGACTTCAGCGTCGAGGTTCAGGGGGGTGACGCGGTCGGCAGCGTCAGCACCACCAGCGCAGGATTTTTCTTCACGGCCCATCCCGACTTTACGGGAATCGCCACCGTCTACCTGAACGTCATCGACGGTGACGGCTCCATCGATGTGGACGATGTTTCCATCACAGTGGAGAGCAATGTCGATACCGGTGACTACGCCAGGGCCAACTCGAGTCTCACCCCGGTTGTCGTCGCTGAGGACGGTCTGGCGGACGGTATCACCGATGGCGGTGATGACGCCCCCGGTGAGTCTAGCATCCAGTCGGGATCGCTGCCCTACGACTTTGGCTCCGTGAGTGTCCTCGAAGCCGAGGCTCAGGACGACGTCCTCGGCAACGCTTTGGACAACGCCCAGACGGACCGGCTGGCGCTGTCGGAATTGCTTGATGACGAGAGCGACGAGGAGGTATCGGTCTGGCTGCCTCCGGAACAGGACCAGACCGACAGCGTAGGCCCCGCGTCGGCAGGGGGCAGTGGTGGAGGCAGTGGTGGCGGCAGTGGCAGTGGCGCAGACAGCGAACAAGCGCTGGTCCTGAACGGTGCCGGTGTGCCGGGCGCAGGCGACACCACGCTGGAGCGCATCGGCCAGGAGGCCGCGCTGCTGGTGGAGTAGGCAGTGGAGTAGAGAGTGGAGTCAGCGGTGGATCACTCCAGCGAAGATCCCCTTCGATCACCCGGCCTTTGGTCGGGTGATATCTTGTCGGCTATCGCAATTTTTTTTGCGTCTTTTTTAAGTCGATAAACCGGCTGAAATTCTGCCTCGACTTATCGATGATTGATGGATGTTTTTTCTGTCGTGTGATCAATGTTGATCGATCAATATTCCAAAAGGTAGCGGTGACCGACAAGGTGGACTGTTGGCTTTTATAAGCCAGGGCAGCGCCGGCGTTGATCCGACCTACGGAACTGTGTTGTTTCGAGTTTTTCGATGCCGGAATCTCATGTTTTCAAATCGGTGGAAAACAAAAAAGTGTTGTTTTTCAGTTGGCAACGAATTTCGTGAATTTTCTTTCGTGTGGCTTTTGGTGTGAAGTGGTTTTTTGCTGATTCGCAAGTGTCGGTTTTTTATGAAAGTCGCGTTTGGCGCCAGATGTCGAGGAGTAATGGGGCGAAAAGTGGTGGCCTCCAGTCCAGTGTCGAGGTCGGTATCGACCGCCTAGCTTCAAGGAGTCATACGCGAATTTCGACCCACCCAAGGACAGGAGACTGTCATGAACACCGATTCCGAAACAGACAATGCGAGCACCTACACCTCGATCGACAGTCCACACGACCATACCCCGACCGCCGGTCTGATCAGGTCGGTGGTTGACGAAGAGGGCCTACCCGACGGCATTCGAGGTGGCGTAGGGGACGCCTTGACTTCCCAGAGCTTTACCGCCGCTCGTTTGAACTATGACGTCGGTAACGACGGCGTGCGTTCCTTCACCTGGCACACCGCCGGGCTGCCGGCACTGACCTCCGGCGGCGTCCCGATCAATTGGCAGCTCAGTGGTAACGGTCGTTCGCTGGAAGGATTCGACGACAACGGTGACCGCGTTATCTGGATACTGCATGGCCCTGCAACGGGCCCCTATTACAAGTTGTTTGTCGAGGGTCCGCTGGACCACCGCAGCAGCAGGTTTGAAGACGATATCAAGTTCACAGTGGGCTACACCGTCACCGATGGGGACGGCGACAGCGCTGACGGAGCTGTGCAGATCATCATCGATGACGACAGCGGAATCGCCCATGACGACAGTGCCACCACCGCCAGCGGCACGCCGGTGCGTGTGGATGTGCTGGCCAACGATGAACATGGTGCCGATGGCCCGGGCGGTGTCATCAGGGCCAGCGTTCAGGGTGGTGCTGGCGTCGGCAGCGTCACCATCAACCCCGACAGCACCCTGACCTTCGTCCCGCACCAGGGCTTCGCCGGTGACGCAGTGATCGACTACACCGGCACCGATGGCGACGGTGATATCACCTCGGCGTCACTGACGGTCGATGTGATGGCGGGCCGGGAAGATGGCGAACTCTATGTCGGTGACAATGGGGACAATCATGGGTCGACCGGCCCGGGTGATGACGTCCTGATCGGCGACCCGGGCGGCAAGCAGGGATTGATTGCGTCAGGTGTCGACTACAATATCTCGATCCTGATCGACGAGTCCGGCAGCATGCGCCAGCCGTCCGGCACCGATGGTCTGACTCGGCTCCAGCTATTGCAGCAGAACGTCAATCTGTTGCTCACACGTCTGGCGGGTCACGACGGAAATGTGGACGTACAAGTGGTGCGTTTTGACGACAAGGCGCATTCACCCAGAGCGGTCGATGGTCTGAACGAACATAACGTGGCTGGCCTTATCGCTTACGTCAACGGTGCGGCCGCCCAGGGCTCCACCAACTATCAGGCAGCCCTCTCCGCCGCCAGAAAATACCATGTCGCAAAGGAAGATGAAGGTGACAGGTCGCTGACCATGTTCCTGACCGATGGTCTCCCAACCTCCTACCGGGAGGGTGGACACATCGTGGAGAGCGATGTGGCGGGGGCCTTTACCCCTGTCCACAAGGCGTATCAACAGTTCCTTCAACTCGGTCGGCTGTCCGAGGTGCATACCTTCGGTATCGGTGAAGAGGTAGCGGGGGAGCCGGATCCTGCGGGTCTGCTGCGCAAGGACTATCTGGACATCTTCGACAATACCGAGACCCAGGGGACTCGCACCATCACCCTGCAGGACGGCACCGAGTGGACGTCACCCGCCGGTGAGTCGGTCATCGTCAACACCCAGGAGGTACTGAACGCCGCGCTGGCGCAGGGTGGCCCCGACGCACCGCTCGAGGTACTCGGTGACGATGTGCTTGCCGGCGGGGTGAAGGCCGATATTCTGTTTGGCGACACCGTCAACTCCGACCACCTTCGCTGGAGAGACGGCGATACCCACGAGAGCTTTGCCGCCGGCAGCCACGACGGCCTCGGCTACGAAGGGCTGACCGAGTACCTCAAGTGGTCGGTTCACCATGGCAATGGCGCCGAGGCGAGCGACGCAGAGATCATTGCCTATATCCAGGACCACTACCGGGAGCTGATGGATACAGACCGTGTCGATGGCGGCAACGACACCCTGCTTGGGCAAGGGGGGGGCGATGTGCTGATCGGCGGTGGTGGTGACGACGTGCTGATCGGCGGTCGCGGTGGCGACGTGATGTGGGGCGGCTTTGGCGCCGACACCTTTGGCTACGAGGCGGGGGATGCGGGCAGTGTGCGCAGGCCTGCAGAAGACGAGATCAAGGACTTCACCCTGGGCAACACCGCCCGCAATCCCGAGGCAGACCGGCTCGATCTTTCCGATCTGCTCGATGACGCCCGTGACCACCAGGTGTCGGACTTCCTGCACGCCCGTCAGGAGGGTGACGATACCGTCATCGCGGTCAAGTCCGATGGTGGTATCGGCGCACACGGCGCCGGCGCCGATCAGTTTATCGTCCTGGCCGGCGTGCGCATGGGCGGAGCATCCAGCGACGCCTTCCTCGATCGATTGATCGACCATGGACAGCTCGAGGTGGAATAGGCGCTGGCCCATCCGCCGGCGCATGCTCACGCATGCGTCGGCGGATGGCGATAGGCTCGTCGCTTCACTAGGTGTCGTTGACGTCGCCTGAAGGGCGCCTGACGCTGCCGCGCAGCATCGGCGTGACCGGCAGGGTGATCTGCTGTGGTGGGGTGTCCGGCTGGTCGATCTGGGCCAGCAGCAACTCGGTGGCTCGCATGATCATGGTCTGTACCGGCTGCTGCAGGGTCGTCAGCGAGTGGCTCGGCCAGGCGGCCATGGGCACGTCGTCGAAACCGATGACCGAGACGTCCTCGGGCACCTTGAGGCAGAACTCGCTCTGGATGACTTCCATGGCGGCGATGGCCATCAGGTCGTTGGCGGCAAACAGGGCGTCGGGTGGGGTGGTGCTGGCGAACAGCAGACGGGTGGCCTGGCAGGCGCTGGTGTATTGGTAGTGGCCGATGCCGCTGTCGTGAAGGGCTGCCCCCATGGAGGCCAGGCCCTCGACAAAGCCAGCGCGACGCTGGATGTCGGTGGAGGAATCGACCAGGCCAGACAGGTAGGCGATGCGGCGATGGCCCAGCGAGACCAGGTGGCGGCCCGCCCAGTAGCCGCCCTGGAAGTTGTCACAGGCGACCTGGCTGATGCCCGCGTAGTCGACCGTACGGTTGATGATTACCACCGGAATGCCGTAGTCGCAGACCAGAGCCGCCTGGTCGTCATTGAGGGTAATCGCCAGCATCAGGATGCCTTCGACCTGGCTTCTCAGGATGTCGTCGAGCACGTCATCGAAGCCGTCGCTGCTGGACGCCGAGAACAGCAGCAGGTGGTAACCCTGCTGCTTGAAGAAGCGGGACGCCTTTTCCAGCATATAGCTGTAGAAGGGATTCTCGAGGCTGTAGACGACCACCGCGATGGTGCGACTCGATCGCGTGATCAGAGAGCGGGCGATGGTGTTGGGCCGATAGCCCAGTTGCCGCGCCGCTTCCATGACCTTCTTGCGGGTCTTGTCCGACACCTTGGCATCCGGCGAAAAGGTCCGGCTGACGGCAGACTGCGAGACCCCGGCAAGACGGGCGACATCGTGTGAGGTGACGGATTTCTTTTTCATCGAGTCATGTCGTGTCGGGTGGCAGAAATGGCCGGCGATCACGCCGGCTCGACAGGCTCCAGAGACGCATAGGCGGCGATCTTGTCGGTGTAGACGCGGGCATTGTCGCGCACCGACTGTATCTCGTCCTCGGTCAGTTCTCTGACCACCTTGGCTGGACTGCCGATGATCAACGAGCCAGGGGGAAAGCGCTTGCCCGAGGTGACGAGCGCGCCGGCGCCGATGATACATCGATCACCGATGTCGGCACCGTTGAGTACCGTGGCATTCATTCCCACCAGCACGTCATCGCCGATGCGGCAGCCGTGCAGTATGGCCAGGTGACCCACCGTGACCTGGCGTCCCATGGTAACCGGATAGCCGGGGTCCGAGTGAACCACACAGCCGTCCTGCAGGTTGCTGTCGTCTCCCACCACGATAGGCGCATTGTCGCCACGAAGCACGGCCCCGGGCCACACGCTGACGCGCTCACCCAGGCGTACGTCGCCGATCAGCGTGGCCTCGTCGAACACCAGTGCGCTGGCGGCGATATCGGGGGCCTCGCCCCCGAGTCGATACAGGGTCATCGTCCGTCTCCCTAGAAGCCGACCTGGTCGGCGCCCTTGAGTCCCAGCATCTGACGCGCTTCGTCCGGGGTCGCCACCTCAAACGACAGACCCTCGAGGATCTCGCGCACCTTGGCGACCTGGCTTGCGTTGGTCTCGGCCAGCTTGCCCGGGCCCAGCCACAGCGAATCCTCGAGCCCGACCCTCACGTGTCCCCCCATGGCGGCGGCCTGGGCGGCGATGCGCATCTGGCTGCTGCCGGCGCCCAGCACCGACCACTCGTAGGCGTCGCCGAACAGCCGGTCCGCGGTGCGCCGCATGTGGATCACGTCCTCCGGGTGAGGACCGATGCCACCGAGGATGCCGAACACGCTCTGGACGAACACGCGGCCGCCGATGACGCCGCGGTCGAGCAGGTTGCGCAGGGAATAGAGGTGTCCGATGTCGTAGCACTCGCACTCGAAACGGGTACCGTTCTCGGCGCCCAGGGTCATCGCCTTCTCGATGTCGGCGAAGGTGTTCTTGAACACCAGGTCGCGACTGTTCTCCAGGTGCTCACGCTCCCACTGGTGCTCAAGCGACGCGTAGCGGTCGAGCATCGGGAACAGCCCGAAGTTGATCGAGCCCATGTTCATGGAGGCAAGCTCGGGCTTGAACTCCATGGCCGGGCGCATGCGCTCCTCCACCGTCATGTGCGGACTGCCACCGGTGGTGAGGTTGATGACCGCGTCGCAGGCGTCCTTGATGCGGGGCAGGAAGCGCTCGAACATGGCCGGGTCCTGGGTCGGCTTGCCGTTGTCGGGATCACGCGCATGCAGGTGCAGAATCGAGGCGCCGGCCTCGGCGGCGGCGATGCCTGCCTCGGCGATCTCTTCCGGGGTGACCGGCAGGTGCGGCGACATGGACGGGGTGTGGATCGCGCCGGTGACCGCGCAGGTGATGATGACCTTGCGTTGCTTTGCCATGGGTCGGGTCCTTGAATGATGGATAGGCGGGTAAGGTGGGACAGTGGCTGGTCTGGGTCCGTCGTTGGCCCGGGTCAATCGTTTGTCAGCGTCTGCTGGTGGGCGATCAGCGCCATCAGGCGTCGGTCGCGCCAGGCCTGTCGCTCGCCCAGGCGCTGGGCCGGCAGTTGTTGACGGCGCTGCTGGTCGAGTGCCGCCAGGGTCGTGGTTTTCCAGGGATCGTCGTCACCGCGCTCGCGGTCGACGTCGCGATACAGCGGCCCATAGCGGTTGCCATAGTCGACCACGCCATCGGGCGCATTGAGGTCGATGGTCTCGAAGGGCCCCATGAACGACCAGCGCAGGCCCAGCCCGTGCTTGACCGTCTTGTCCAGATCCTCGGCGGAGCACACCCCGTCTGCGAACAGTCTCAGCGCCTCGTTGAGCAAGGCGCCTTGCAGGCGATTGAGCACGAAGCCAGGGACTTCCTTGTTGACCAGGATCGGTGTCTGCCGGGCCTGTTCCATCAGCGCCATGGTGGACGCCACCGCGGCTTGCCCGGTGGCCGGCGCCGGCACCACTTCTACCAGCGGGATCAGGTAGGGCGGATTGACCGGATGGGCCACCAGGCAACGGTCAGGATGATGGAGGTGATCGGTGAAGCGCGAAGCGGCGATACCGGAAGTCGAGCTGGCCAGCACGGTGTCCTTGGCCACCACGGCTTCAAGGTCACTGTAGATGCGCCGCTTGGTCTCGACATCTTCCGGCCCGCACTCCTGCACGTAGCCGACCCCGGCCATGGCCGATGCCAGGTCGCTGTCGTAGCGGATACGCGACATCGCCCGCTCCGGGTCCTCGATCAGCCCTGCCTGGTGGAGGTCGTCGAGGGAGGTGGCGATGGCGTCGCGGGCCCGCTCGAGCGCCTCGTCTGCGGCGTCATGCAGGCGCACGTCGATGCCGGCTCGGGCGAACACGATGGCCCAGGCGCGGCCGATCAGGCCGGCGCCGAGAATACCTACGGGTCTGGTCATAAGGAGGCTTCCGTGGTCACAGGGATTCGACGTTGGCGCAGACGCTGAGTGCCTGGCCGCTGATGTTGGTGCCCCCCGGCGCCGCCAGGAACAGCGCCATGGCGGCGATATCGGTGGGCTCGACCATGCGCCGCATGGAGATCTTCGACAGGTTCTCCGTTTCCATCTCGGCGTAGCTGATGCCGCGCTTGGCGGCGCGGTCCTCGATCACCTTCTCGATGCGAGGCCCGCGCACGATGCCCGGGAGGATGGCATTGACCCGCACGCCGTCCGGGCCGAGCTCGCAGGCCAGGCTCTTGGTCAGGCCGACCACCGCCCACTTGCTCGCGGCGTAGGGCGTGCGGTAGGCGAAGCCAAGCCGTCCGGCTACCGAGGCCAGGTTGACCAGCAGTCCCTGGCTTTCGCGCAGCAGCGGCGCGGCGCGGTGGGCGACGCGGTACTGGCCGTTCAGGTTGATGTCGATGGTCTGGGTCCAGCTTGCGTGATCGATCTCGTCGATGCCCGCGGTGGGGCCGGCGATCCCGGCGTTGTTGACCACCACATCGAGACCGCCGAGTGCGCGGGCGTCATCGAACAGGCGGGCGACCTCGTCCTCGCGGCTGACGTCGCAACGGGTATGGGTGATGCCGTCTGGCAGGGCGGCCAGGGCCTCGCTGTCGATGTCGCAGACGTGGACCCTGGCGCCGGCCTGGACGAAGGCCTCGGCGATGGCCAGGCCGATGCCGGAGGCGCCGGCGGTGACCAGCACGCGCAGTCCCTGGCGCGGGGTGAGGCTTTCAACGACGTTCATGGTGTTCTCCTTGTGTGGGGTCACAGCGACGGCAGCCAGGTGGACAACACCGGCAGCAGGCTGATGATCAGAAGGTTGGCGAGCACGATCGCGACAAAGGGCATGACCGCCCAGGTCAGACGAGCGATGCCGATGTTGGTGATCTGGGAGGCGACGAAGAGGTTGAGCCCGACCGGCGGGGTGAACATGCCCATGGCCAGGTTGACCACCATGATGATGCCGAAGTGGATCGGGTCGAAGCCGTAGCTCACCGCGATCGGCAGCAGGATCGGCACGAAGATCAGGATGGCGGCGGCGGCTTCGATGAACATGCCGGCGAGAAGCAGCAACAGGTTCGCCAGCAGGATGAACAGAAGCGGGCTGTCGATGGCCGAGATCACGAAGTCCGAGATCATGTCGGGGACCCGCAGGCTTTGCAGGATGCGCCCATAGAGCCCGGCGGCGCCGATGATGCTGAGCACCACCGCGGTGGTCACGGCGGATTGCTTGAGGATGCCGACCAGGCTTGCGAACTTGATCTCGCGGTAGATCAGCGTGCCGATGACGAAGGAGTAGGCGACCGCGATGACGGCGGCTTCGGTGGGCGTAAAGACACCCCCATAGATGCCACCGAGGATGATCACCGGCATCAGGATGGCCAGAATCGCCTTTTTACCGGCGCGAAAGACGTCGCCGAGCGAGCTTTTTTCTCCGCCGCCAAGCCCATTGGCACGGGCAAAGAAGTAGGCAAACACCAGCAGGGTCAGGGTCACCAGGATGCCCGGCAGAATACCGGCGATGAACATGTCGCCCACCGAAACGTTGGCGGCGATGCCGTAGAGAATCAGCGGGATGCTGGGCGGGATGATCACGCCGAGGGCGCCGGAGGCGGCCTGGTTGGCGGCGGCGTAGCCACCGGGATAGCCCTTGGACAGCATGGCGGGAATCAGGATGGCGCCGATCGCGGCGGTGGTGGCGGCGCCGGAGCCGGAGATCGCCGCGAAGAACAGCGACGTGACGATGGCCACCATGGCCAGGCCGCCGGTCATGCTGCCCACCAGGGTGTTGGAAAAGTCGACCAGGCGCTTGGAGATGCCGCCACCCTGCATCAGGTAGCCCGCCAGGATGAAGAACGGGATCGCCATCAACGGAAAGGAATTGACCGAGGCCAGCATCTGCTGGGCGACGATCAGCATCGGCATCAGGTCTCCGTGCCAGACGGTGATGGCCGAGGCCAAGCCCAGCGAGAAGGCGATGGGGACGCCAAGAATGAACAGTGAAATCAGCAGGACGAACAGTAACAGTGCCATGGTCAGTTCACCTCCTGATGGTGGTGGACCGGTTGGCCCAGGGCTTCGTCGATCAGCAGGCCGAGGCTATTGACCATGATCACGATGCCGCCTGCCGGGATGGCGAGGTAAGGCCACATCATCGAAATTCGGGTGCTGGGGGCGGTCTGGCTGGAGACCCGGCCGACCAGCTCGAAGCCGTACTTGATCATGACGAAGGCGAACACCGCCGAGCACAGCACAACCAGGATGCGCATCAGGCTGCCCACGCGTTCGCCGCAATACTCCAGCACGATGTCGACCGAAATCAGGGTGCCCTTGCGGTAGGCGTAGCCGGCACCGATAAAGGTCAGCCAGAGCATCGAAAAGCGCGCGATCTCGTCGGAGAAGAACAAGGGACTGCCGACCACGAATCGGGCGAAGACTTGCCAGAAGATCAGTACGGTCATGACCAGCAGCAGCAGCGCCAGGCCCCAGCCGATCAAGCGGTTGAAGTGCCCGATCCCGGCGTTGACGAATTGCAGGAAGGATTGCATGGGATGCCTCGCAGGAAGAGACGGCGCCCGCCTTGCCATGGGCTCGGCGGGCGCCTTGTTGCTTAGTGGTCGAAGTTGATCGCGGCGTCGACCAGGTCCTCGCCCACGGTCGGTGCCCACTTGTCGATCACCGGACGGACGGCCTCACGGAAGGGGCCCAGGTCCGGCTCGGTCACGGTCATGCCGAGTTCCGCCAGTTCGCCTTTGTAGCGCTGCTCCAGCTCCTGGCTGGCCTCACGCTGCACCGGCAGTGCGATCTGCGCGGCTTCGAGGATGATCTGCTGATCTTCTTTGCTGAACGAGTTGAACAGGTTCAGGCTCATCATCAGCGGCGCCGGCGAATAGACGTGCTGGGTGATGTTCAGGTAGTCCTGGACCTCGTAGAAGTTGACGTCGTAGATGGTGGCCAGCGGGTTTTCCTGGCTGTCCATGACCCCCTGCTGCAGCGCGGTGTAGACCTCGGTCCAGGCCATCGGCGTGGCGTTGGCGCCCAGCGCTTCCCAGGTGTCCACCTGAACGCGGCTTTCCTGGGTGCGGTGATTGATGCCGTCGAGATCGCTCGGGTGCTCGAGCGGGCGTACCGAGTTGGTGTTGTGGCGGAAGCCGTTTTCCATCCAGGCCAGGAACTTGACGTTCATCTGCTCTTCGGCGAGTTGAGCGAGCTGTTCGCCGTGTTCGCTGTCGAGGAAGCCGTAGGCGTGCTCGTGGTCCTCGAAGATGTAGGGCAGGTCGAACAGCAGGAACTCGTCGACAAAACCGCCCATGGGGCCGGTGGAGGCGATGCCGGCGTCGATGATGCCAAGCCCCATGCCCTCGATGACCTCACGCTCGGCGCCCAGGGCGTTGTCGTAGTGAGGTTCGATGGTCAGACGGCCATCCGACAGGCGCTCAAGTTCCTCACCGAACTTGAGGATACCGATGCCCTGCTGTGACTCGGGTCCCAGCGGCAGGCTGACGTCGATGGTGCGTTCCTGCTGGGCAAGGGCGGTCGCGGACAGGCCAAGACCGACAGCGGCGGTCAGGGCGGTCAGGCTGAAGGGGAGGGGGTGAAAGTGGCGCATGGAGCTCTCCTGTTGTCGTTGTGAGCCCCTGGCCGGCAGCGAGGGGCAATCGGCGGCGCTCGAGGTGGTGGCGCTGCGGAGTGCACACTTGTAAATCCAAACGACATACGTATTCAACAATAGAAAATTCCATGATCCATGTATGTGAAGTAAGTTGCTGAATATTAATTAAATATACTTTAGTTTAATTTAGTGACTACGTAGTCTTTTTTTTTGTGGATTGATGGGTGGCGTGCGCGCTTTGTAGCGTCGGGTGGAGGCTGGGGCAAGTGACGTCAGGAGGCCTGAAGTGGAGTGGGCTGGCGCGAGCTGGAGTGAGCTGGAATGAGCTGGCGTGAGGTGGAGTGAGCTGGAGTGGGCTGGCGTGAGGTGGAGTGAGCTGGCGCGAGGTGAGGGCGGCTCGTACATGGGCTCGCACCAGGCGCTCGACAGCGTCACATCAAGCTGTCATCTGGTGGTGATTGACTACACTGTCGCCAGGTCGGTGGCACGCCTTGACATCCACCTCGGCGACGCACAGCTAAGGGGCGAAAAGCCGTGGCGTGAAACGGCAAATCTGGTTAGCATGCGCCGTCCGGTAGTAGGGTAGGGGGCTCGTCGGGTGGACGAGCCTCGTGGGTCGCGATTCGGCTCACCTCGACCGGGCCTATCCATCTTGACGGGTCGTTGTACTCAGGCGGGAGCGTATTGTTATGTCAAAAGTGATCATCATCGGTGCCGGCGGTGTGGGCAGTGTCGTCGCTCACAAGTGTGCGCAGCTTGAATCGGTGTTTACCGATATCCTGTTGGCCAGTCGCACCGAATCCAAGTGCAAGGCCATCGCCGAGCAGTTGCCGCGCCCGATTCGCACAGCCCAGGTCGACGCCGACAACGTCGCCGAGCTGACTGCCCTGCTCGAAGCCGAGAAGCCGGAGCTGGTCATCAACGTGGCGCTGCCCTACCAGGACCTGAGCATCATGGATGCCTGCCTGGCCGCCGGCGTGCACTACCTCGACACCGCCAACTACGAGCCGCTGGATACCGCCAAGTTCGAGTACAAGTGGCAGTGGGCCTACCAGGATCGCTTCAAGCAGGCCGGCCTGACCGCGCTGCTCGGCAGCGGCTTCGATCCGGGCGCCACCAACATGTTCACCGCCTATCTCGCCAAGCACTACTTCGACGAGATCGAGGAGCTGGACATCATCGACGTCAACGGCGGCGATCATGGCTACCCCTTCGCCACCAACTTCAACCCGGAGATCAACATCCGGGAGGTCAGCGCGGACTGCCGCCACTATGAAGATGGCGAGTTCGTCACCACGCCGCCGATGTCCAAGATGGCCCGTTTCAGCTGCCCCGAAGAGGTCGGTGACTACAACATCTACCGCCTCTACCACGAGGAGCTGGAGTCGCTGTCCAAGCACTTCCCGAGCCTCAAGCGCGCCCAGTTCTGGATGAGCTTCGGCGACAGCTACCTCAAGCACCTGGAGGTGTTGAAGAATGTCGGTATGACCGGCATCGAGCCGGTGGAGTACAACGGCCAGCAGATCGTGCCGATCCAGTTCCTGGCCAGCCTGCTGCCCGACCCCTCCACCCTGGGCCCGCGCACCAAGGGCAAGACCTGCATCGGCACCGTGGTGCGCGGCAAGAAGGATGGCCAGGAAAAGGTCATGTACCTGTACAACATCTGCGACCATCAGGACTGCTACGCCGAGGTGAAGTCCCAGGCGATCTCCTATACCACCGGCGTGCCGGCGATGATCGGCGCCAAGATGATCCTCGAGGGTCACTGGAAGCGTCCGGGCGTGTGGAACATGGAGCAGTGCGATCCCGATCCGTTCATGGCCGACATGAACGAGTACGGTCTGCCGTGGAAGGTCATCGAGCTGGATCCGTCGTTCCGTCTGGACGTGCAGAAGGGCGAGGACCTCTAAGGCGTGGAGATCCTTCAGTTCACGGATATCACGCGGCTGGACGCCGAAGCGCTGCCGTCACCCTGCTACGTCGTCGACGAGGTGGCGGTGGAGCGCAACCTGGCGATCCTCGCCGAGGTCGCCGAGGCCAGCGGTGCCAAGGTGCTGTCGGCGCTCAAGGCCTTCAGCATGTGGCACTTCGCGCCGATGGTGTCGCGCTACTTGAGCGGCACCTGCGCCAGCGGCCTGCACGAGG
This sequence comes from Halomonas sp. BN3-1, assembly GCF_003056325.1. NCBI lineage: Bacteria > Pseudomonadati > Pseudomonadota > Gammaproteobacteria > Oceanospirillales > Halomonadaceae > Halomonas > Halomonas sp. BN3-1. Next base: position 347,852 of record NZ_PYVV01000003.1, read on the forward strand.
CGCAGCTCGGGCGTGAGCACTATGGTGGCGAGGTCCACGTCTTCGGCGCCGCCTACAGCGACGCCGATCTGGCCGAGATCCTCAAGATCGCCGACCATGTGGTGTTCAACAGCTCGGCCCAGTGGCGTAGGGCCCAGCCGCTGGTGCGCGAGGCGCTGGCGCGTCGTCCGGGGCTGCGCTTCGGGCTGCGCATCAATCCGGAGCACTCCGAGGGCGATGTGCCGATCTACGATCCCTGCGCACCGGGGTCGCGGCTCGGTATCCCGTTGTCCGAGCTCGACGAGCAGAGCCTCGACGGCATCAGCGGTCTGCACTTCCATACCCTGTGCGAGCATGACTTCCCGCCGCTCGAGCGTACCCTGGCGGCGGTGGAAGAGCGCTTCGGCCATCTGCTCGGGCGCATGCAGTGGGTCAACTTCGGCGGTGGCCACCATATCACCCGTCCCGACTACCAGCGTGACGACCTGATCCGCTGCGTGCGTGACTTCGCCGAGCGTCACCAGGTGCAGGTCTACCTGGAGCCCGGCGAGGCGGTTGCCATCGGTTCCGGGGTGCTGGTGACCACGGTGCTGGACACGAGCTTCAATGCGCTGAACCAGGCGATCCTCGACACCTCGGCCACCTGCCATATGCCGGACGTGCTGGAGATGCCCTATCGTCCCGGTCTGCTGGGGGCGGGGGAGCCAGGCGAGTACCCGCACACCTACCGACTGGGCGGGCTGACCTGTCTGGCCGGGGACGTGATCGGCGACTACAGCTTCCCCGAGCCGCTTGAGATCGGTCAGAAGCTGATCTTCAAGGACATGTCCCACTACACCATGGTCAAGACCACCACCTTCAATGGCACGCGCCTGCCGGCCATTGCGGTGTGGAACTCCGAGACCGGTGAGCTCAGGGTGATCCGCGAGTTCGGCTATCAGGACTTCCGCGAACGCCTGTCCTGACGGCAGAGTGGAAGGTGCAAAGCCCAGGTCGGGGGCTGAGATTCGGGGCCGAGGTCAGGGCCTGATTCGGCTCTGAGGATTGAGACCGAGGTTCGAGTCCGAGGTTCTGGAGCTCGACTGACGCTGATCGTGGTATCGATTCGATCGGACCGTCTTCGCTGCGCAAGACGCCCGCCCCGTTCGGCACTGCGGAGCGGAGCGGGGCGGGCGTCTTTTCGTCTGCGCCTTAAAAACCTTCGAGCACGATCTTGCCCTTGGCCTTGCCGCTCTCGATCAGCGCATGGGCGCGCTTGAGGTTGTCGGCGTTGATGGTGCCGTAGCTGTCGGTGGCGGTGGAGCGAACCCGCCCCGTGTCGATCAGCCCCGCCACCTTGTCGAGGATCTCGCCCTGTCGGGCGATATCGTCGGTGGTGAAGAGCGCGCGGGTAAACATCAGCTCCCAGTGGATCGACACCGCCTTGGGCTTGAACGGGGTGATGTTCAGCGTCTCTGGGTCATCGATCAGCCCGAAGCGGCCCTGGGGGGCGATCAACTCGGCCACCTGGGGGGCATAGTGCTCCGAATAGTTGGTCGAGAACACGAAGGCTGGCGCACCCAGGCCCAGTGCCTCGACCTGGTCGGGCAGCGGCTGGCTGTGGTCGATCACATGGTGGGCGCCGAGTTCCTTCACCCAGGCCTGGGTCTCCGGGCGTGAGGCGGTGGCGATGATCTGCAGGTCGGTCAAGGCGCGCAACAGCTGGATGGTGATGGAACCCACGCCGCCGGCACCGCCGATCACCAGCACCGCACGGGCGGCACCGGGGACCGGATCAAGCACCCGCAGGCGATCGAACAGCATCTCGAAGGCGGTCAGGGTGGTGAGCGGCAGCGCCGCTGCCTGGGCGGTGGGGATGGAGCGAGGCGCATGCCCGACGATGCGCTCGTCGACCAGATGGTACTCGCTGTTGGTGCCCGGGCGGGAGATATCGCCGGCGTACCAGACCTGGTCGCCCACGGCGAAGCGTGAGGCCTGGTCACCGACGGCGACCACCTCGCCGACCGCGTCCCAGCCGATCACCGCAGGCTGACCTTCTTCGGGTGCGCGGGCCTGGCGAATCTTGACGTCCACCGGGTTGACCGAAATCGCCTCGACCTTGACCAGCAGGTCAAAGCCGCTGGCCTGCGGAGTGTCGAGGGTCAGATCGACCAGGGCGTCGTCGCGGTCGATGGGGCCGGGGGCGTGGTAACCGATAGCTTTCATGGGATCTCCCGTTAGGTGTTCATCAATGGCAACACCTTAGCGTGCTATGGAGTCGTGAAACACCGGCGGCCGCCAAACACACTATTCGGAATTCCCGGACAATGGCGCCCTCAGGATGCAGACGAAATAGCGGCCACAAACCGCCTGCCAGGCCGTTTGTGACCGGTTGGTGGGGAAGGGATCTTGGGGATGTTGGCGTATGGTCAGTCGATCAGTCCCTGGTCGACGAGAAACTGCTCGGCGACCGTCTCGACGACGTCGCGGTTCACGTCCACCTGTTCGTTGAGGCGGGTCATCACCTCGTCATCGAGCTTGGCAACGAGAGCATTGAGCTGGGCTTCCAGCTCGGGGTGGGTGTCCAACGTCTCCTGGCGCACCACGGGGGTCATGGCGTAGGGCGGGAAGAAGCCCTTGTCGTCCTCGAGGATACGTAGATCGAAGGCCGATACGCGTCCATCGGTGGTGGTGACCATAGCGATGTCCACCTGATCGTCTCTCAGCGCCGTGTAGGTCAAGCCGGTATCCATGCGCTTGATGTCGGAACGCTCGAACTGAAAGCCGTAGATGTCCTGCATCGGCCGCAGTCCGTCAGGTCGGGCGTAGAATTCTGCATTGGAGGCAAACAGCAGGTCCTCGCCGGCGTTGACCGCTTCTGCCATGTCCGAAATGCTGGTGATCTCCATGGCCTCGGCGTCGGCCTCTCGCATGGCGATCGCGTAGGTGTTGTTGACGCCGGAAGGTTCGAGCCAGGCAAGTCCCTTCTCGGCATCCAGCGCCTTGACGCGGTCATAGGTTTCCTGGGAATCGAGCTTTTCCTCGACCCCATTAAAGACGATCAGGGAAGTGCCGGTGTACTCCCAGTAGAGGTCTACCTGGCCGTTTTCCTGGGCCTGACGCAGTACCGCCGAGCCCATGCCGGCGCGCTTGTCCACGTCGTAGCCGAGATGGTCAAGGTACTGGGCGGTCATGCTCGAGATGATCTGCTGTTCGGTGAAGTTCTTGCCACCGACCACGATGTTGTCGTCAGCGTGAGATGTCATGGCAAAGAGGGTGAGCAGTCCGGCGGTGATTGTTGTCGTGGCACGGCGTTGAAGTGTCATCTAGAAGTCCGGTTATGGGGTGGAGCCTTAAGTCTAGGCCAGCGGGGCTCGCTGCCAAGGGGCGACGCACGAGTCTTTGCAATGGGGACGATTGCAGATGCAAATGACTGAAAGTTGCAGAAATCGCTACCATGATCTCACGCTTCATTACGTGGAAAGGTGCCCGGAAAGCCGCATGGAAATCGAAGAGTTCATCAACTGTTATCAAAAGGGGCTCAATCAGCTTGACGGGATGACAGTCGCCGACTCCCGGCTTGGCTATGAGCGCCTGTGCGAAAGTTTTCAGGTGAGAAGCTCGGCAATCGCTTGCGACGTCACCGAGATCACCGGTGTGCCGGTCACCAGGCTGTGGGCGCGTGATGGCGTGGGTCGAGGCGATGGCGTGGTGGTGTATGCCCATGGTGGAGGCTGGTCGCTCGGGTCCAGTCGTAGCCATCGCGGCGTCGCCGAAGCCCTGGTGCTGGCGCTGGGCCGCGAAGTGGTCAGCGTGGACTATCGGCTGCTGCCTGAAGCGAATTACCGCGAAGCACTGGCGGATGTGCTTGGCGTGTGGCGAACCTGTGATCCTGTCGCCGCGGTAGGGGATAGCGCCGGGGGCAGGCTGGTAATGGATTCAGCAGCCACGCTAACTCGGGAAGGCGTTGGCGTACCACCGCTGGGGCTGATCTATCCGGTCGTCGGTACGCCGCACATGACGACACTGGGGCCGGACGCACCGCTGCTGACACGCGACGATGTCATGGCGTTGTGGCGGTCGGTCGCGGCCGATATTCCCTGTCATGATGTGAGCCTTCCGCCGTCGCGCTACGTTCATGTGCTGGCGGCAGAGCACGACCCGCTGACGGCAATGGCGGCAGATGCCGTGGAGCGATGGTCGGGCACTTCAGTGCATGTTTCTCTGGATATCGCCGAAGGCATGGTGCATAGCGCGCTGCATGGCCTTCCCAGGCTGAGACCCATGCAGGCTGCCTGGCGGACCTTTTGCTCGCGGCTCAACGCTTCAATCGAGGCAGCAGGGAGTCATGACGGGAGTGAGTGAGCAGCAGGGGGGGCGCGACGGAGGTGAAGTTCTGCCGCTGGGCGACCAAGAGACGGTGTTAACGCTGTGCTCGGAGGGGAGCCGGAATCCCTGCGTCGAGACGTGCCTGCCGTTGACGACGATGCTTTGATATTCACCTCGGCTTCCCTGGGGCCGGGAGCATGGCTACACTTGGCGTTTCCCATTGCCCACAGGACGTTGCATGGCAAGCTCGCGGCCCAGCTACGCAAGAATAAAGGAATATCTGCTGTCCGAGATCGAGAGCGGGGCCTACGTCGCCGGTGATCGAATCCCTGCCGAGAATGCGCTGGCTACCCAGTTTGGGGTCAGCCGCATGACCGCCAACAAGGCCATACGCGATCTGGTACAGAAGGGCTTGCTGGTGCGCCGGGTGGGGTCCGGTACCTTCGTCAGTCAGCGCAAGTCCGAATCGTCGCTGTTCGACATCCGCAATATCGCCGACGAGATCCGCCTGCGAGGCGGCGAGCACTCAAGCCAGATCATCGCCTTGAAAGAGGTGGCCGCATCCGAAGAGGTCGCCGTCTTTCTGGGGGTGAGGACCGGGACCCGGGTGTTCTACTCCGAGATCGTGCATCGGGAAAATGGCGTGGCGATCCAGCTCGAGCGACGCCACGTCAACCCGAAGCTGGCGCCGGACTACCTGCAGCAGGACTTCGAGCGCCAGACGCCCAACGCCATCCTGGTGGCGCGTTATCCGGTCACCGACGTCGAGAACAGCGTCGAGGCGATGCTGCCAAGTGACGAGGAAGCGGCGCTGCTGGAGATGTCTCCCAGCGACGCCTGCCTGCTGGTGGTTCGTCGCACCTGGTCCGGGGAGCTGTTGATCAGCTACACCCAGCTTCTGCATCCCGGCAAGCGCTACAAGCTGAACGCCTCCCGCAATACCTGACGTCCCCCTTCGCGTTTTGTCGCTCTTTTGCTGGCGGCTTCCTTCGACACGCCTTTGTTGTGGCTATGGTTCTAGGCGCTGTCCGAAAAGTCGACGAGCGAAGGTTAGACAAGGCAAAAATCGGTGAGAAAGCGCAGTTTACGGGGTGTAAATGAGCATTTTGACCGGGCTGGCGCACCAGCCGATTTTTAACGCCGTATTACCGAGCGCAGGCACTTTTCAGACAAGCCCTAGCTGAGGCGCCGTGCCATGCAGTGCCCGAGCTTTCCACCGTTGTTCTTCTCGCCCATCTGTTCTTCCAGGCTCTCCTGCCACCTGTCCCTCCTGGCTGTTCCTCCTGTCTCTCTCCTGGCTGTTCCTCCTGACTGTTCCTCCTGGCTGTCCCTCCTGTCTTTCCCTCCTGGCTGTCCCTCCTGTCTTTCCCTCCTGTCTTTCCCTCCTGGCTGTTCCTTCGATCTCTTCCGGCAGCGCTGACGAACGTTTGATGCCCCTCACTCCAGACCTCCCTGACGTTGCCCTCGATGCGAGGCTTCCGGATGTTCTACGGCTAGAGCCTTCGACGCCGGGGTGGGCCGATAGCGCCTCGAGATGTATATACCAATTTGTGCTGCAAGTGCCTGATGTCACCATTTATCATTAGACCTTGGTCGATAATTCTCAAGTCTCTTTTGATATAACTTTTTGAAAAAACAATCAATAAATGTCGGCCTTGTATTTTTGGCAAGAATATCCGGGTGGAAAGCTGGCCACTTTAGCGATAGATATGTATATACATATTGAGCGGCCGTCAGCGCTCGATGTCACTGCCAACAACAAGACCGGAGGCAAGACGCTATGCAACCACTCAAGGGGATCACCGTCCTCGACCTGTCCCGGGTGCTCGCCGGGCCCTACTGCACCGCCATGCTGGCTGACCTGGGCGCCGAAGTGGTCAAGGTCGAGTCGGGACAGGGCGATGACAGCCGTCATATTGCGCCTTACGTCGAGGGCGAAAGCCTGTACTTCTCGATGCTCAATCGTGGCAAGAAGAGCCTGTGTCTGAATCTCAAGGACCCCCAGGACCTCGAGCGCTTTCATCGGCTTTGCGAGCGCGCCGACGTGGTGGTGGAGAACTTCCGGCCCGGGGTGACCGAGCGCCTGGGAATCGACGAGGCGACGCTGCGTGCGCGCTACCCCCGTCTCATCTACTGCTCGATCTCCGGCTTCGGTCAGAGCGGTGCCATGCGCGCCAAGCCGGCCTACGACATCATCGCCCAGGCGCTGTCGGGCATGATGGCGGCCACCGGTCCCGATGGCGGCATGCCGACCCGCATCGGCGAGTCGCTGGGCGATGTGTGCGCCGGAATGTTCGCCAGCTGGTCGATCGCAGCGGCGTTGTTCGCCCGTGAACGTGACCCCGAGCGTCAGGGCTGCCATCTGGATGTGTCCATGCTCGATTGTCTGTTCTCGATGCAGGTCACCAACCTGGCGCAGTTCGTCGCCAGCGGCCAGGCGCCTTCTCCTATCGGCAACCGCCATCCGCTGTCGGCGCCCTTCGACAGCTTCGAGGCCAACGATGGCCAGGTCATCATCGCGGTGATCAACAACACGCTGTTTTCTCGCCTGGCCGAGTGCATGCAGGTGCCAGAGCTCGCCGAGGATGCGCGCTTCGTCGACGACGAGCAGCGCTGTCTCCATCAGGCCGAACTCAAGGCGCTGATCGAAGACTGGACCGGCCAGTTCACCGTGGAGGAGGTCTGCGCGCGTCTCGATCAGGCAGGAGTGCCGGCGTCTCCGATCTGGAACATCGCCCAGCTTGCCGAATCCCGGCATGCCGAAGACCGCCAGTTGCTGCTCGATATGGGGCACTGGCGCTCGCCGGCTCAACCGGTGTTCTTCAATGGCCGACGGGTCGTCTGCGATCGCCCCGCGCCGACGCTTGGCCAACACAACGCCTGTCTCGAATCACAGCACCTCGACAAGGAGATCGACGCATGAACTTTACCTTCAATGAAGATGACATCGCCTTCCAGGACGCCGCTCACCGCGTCTGCGCTGAGGTGCTCAAGGCCAATGCGGCGCGCTACGACGAAACGCGGGAGTTCTGCCGCGAGAGCCTCGACGCCCTGGGCGAGCTGGGCTTCTGGGGCATGAACCTGCCCGAGCAGTATGGCGGTGTGGAAATCTCGAGCATCGCCATGTCGCTGGCGGTGGAAGAGATCGCCTACCACTGCGGGGCCACCTGTTCATCGCTGACCGCTCACTTTCTGGCCACCGACTCGGTGCTGATCGGCGCCACCGAGGATCAGAAGCAGGCGCTGCTTCCCCAGTGCGCCAGCGGCGAGAAGCTGGGCGCCTTCGCCCTGACCGAACCCGGGGCCGGCTCCAATCCCGCCGAGATGCGCACCCGGGCGGTACGCACCAGCGACGGCTGGCACCTGACCGGCACCAAACACTACATCACCAATGGCGCCTTCGCCGACTTCCTGGTGGTCTACGCCAAGACCGACCCCGATCAGGGCCATCGCGGCATCTCGGCTTTTCTGGTCGATCGCCACACCGCCGGCATCGAGTTCTCGAGTCCCGAGAAGACCCTGGGCCTGCGCGGTAGCCACATCTACGAGATCGGCTTCGACTGCGTGCTGCCATTGGATGCCTTGATGGGCGAGGAGGGGGCCGGATTCGCCACCGCCATGGAGGTGCTGGATCGCGGCCGGGTCGAGGTGGCGGCGATGAGCGTCGGTATCTCGCGGGCCGCTCGGGATGCGTCGCTGGCCTGGTCGAAGGAACGCATCGTCGGTGGCAAGCCGCTGTGCCGGCACCAGGGCATCCAGTGGATGCTGGCCGAGATGCACGCCCAGCTCGAGGCCGCCAAGCTGGTGACCTACAAGGCGGCGGACGCACGGGACTCCGGTCAGCGTTTCAGCCTGGAGTCGGCGGTGGCCAAGCTGGTGGCCTCCGAGGCGGCAGCCAAGGTCACCGACGCCGCAGTGCAGGTCCACGGTGGCTACGGCTACATCTCCGACCTGCCGATCGAGCGCTACTACCGTGATGCCCGCATCACCCGAATCTTCGAGGGCACCTCGGAGATCCAGAAGATCATCATCGGCCGTGCCATCACCGCCTGACCGCCCAGCAAGGGAGATAGCCCATGAAAATCCTTGTCGCGGTCAAGCGCGTCATCGATCACAACGTCAAGATCCGGGTCAAGCCGGACCACTCCGGCGTGGACCTCACCAACGTCAAGATGGCCCTCAACCCGTTCTGTGAAATCGCCGTGGAGCAAGCGGTTCGCCTCAAGGAGGCCGGCGTGGCCAGTGAGGTGCTGGTGGTCAGTGCCGGGCCGAAGGCGGTGCAGGAGCAGTTGCGCACGGCGCTGGCCCTCGGCGCCGACCGTGCCCTGCACATCGACACCGAGGTCGCGCTGGAATCGCTGGCGGTGGCGCACCTGCTCAAGGCGGTCGTCGAGCAGGAGCAGCCGGAGCTGGTACTGCTCGGCAAGCAGGCCATCGACAGTGACAACAATCAGACAGGCCAGATGCTGGCCGCCCTCGGCGGCATGCCCCAGGGCACCTTCGCTTCCGCCCTGGAGGTAGAGCAGGGCCAGATCAAGGTCACCCGCGAGATCGACGGCGGCCTCGAGACCCTGTCGCTGGCGCTGCCGGCGGTTATCACCACCGACCTGCGCCTCAACGAGCCTCGCTACGCCAAGCTGCCGGACATCATGAAGGCCAAGAAGAAGCCCCTGGCGGTGACCACGCCCGACGCCTTGGGCGTCGACGTCAGCCCTCGGCTCAGGCTCAAGGCGGTCGAGCCGCCGCCCGAGCGGCAGGGCGGCATCAAGGTGGCCTCGGTGGCCGAACTCGTGGACAAGCTCAAGAACGACGCCAAGGTGATCGCATGAAGATTCTGGTCGTGGGGGAACATCATCAAGGACTGCTCGGCGAGGCCACCGCGCGGGTGGTGGCCGCCGCCCGGCAGATCGCACAGACCGCAGCGGACCCAAGTGGCGTCGATATCGATGTGCTGGTAGCCGGTGAGGGAGTCGCGGGCATCGCCGAGGCGGCGGCAAGGCTTGAGGGCGTCAGCCGGGTACGGCTGGCCGATCAGGCGAGCCTTGCTCATCAACTGGCCGAGCCCATGGGAGATCTGGTGGCGGCACTGGTCGGGGACTACACCCACGTGCTGGCGGCGGCATCGACCAGTGGCAAGAACGTGCTGCCGCGGGTAGCGGCGCTTGCGGATGTCGCCCAGCTCTCCGAGGTCATCGCGGTCGAGTCCGCCGATACCTTCAAGTGGCCTATCTACGCCGGCAACGCCATCGCCACGGTACAGAGTCTGGATCCCATCAAGGTCATCACCGTGCGGGTCACCGCCTTCGAGGCGGTGGCCGAGGCCTCAAGCGCAGCACCCATCGAGTCCGTCGACATCGCCATCGCCAATCAGCACTCGCACTTTGTCGGCGAGACCCGGGCGGTGAGCGAGCGCCCGGAGCTGGGCGCTGCCAGGGTGGTCATCTCCGGCGGTCGCGGCATGGGCAGCGGTGACAACTTTGCCCTGCTCGAAGGTATCGCCGATACCCTTGGCGGCGCCATCGGGGCGTCGCGGGCGGCGGTGGACGCCGGCTTCGTGGCCAACGACCTGCAGGTGGGGCAGACCGGCAAGGTGGTCGCGCCGGAGCTGTATATCGCGGTGGGTATCAGCGGCGCCATCCAGCACCTGGCAGGGATGAAGGACTCGAAGGTCATCGTCGCCATCAACAAGGATGAGGAGGCGCCGATCTTTCAGGTCGCCGACTACGGTCTTGTCGCGGACCTGTTCCAGGCACTGCCCGAGTTGGACCAGGCACTGGCCGAGCGCTGATTCGGGTATTACGGCACCCGTTCTTCTCCTGCCCATCACCCGTTCCGCTGGCGCCGATGACGGCGCCGGCACCACCGAGCATCCGCCCCCGCGGGCGGTGCTCATCCCAAGCCCCGCTGGAGACACAACATGAACAATCCCAAGGTGGCAGCCCCTCCACGCAGCGCAGGCTTGACCTCGCTGGTCGGCAGCCTGATTGGTCTTTGCATCTTCTTTTTCCCCTTCCCGACGGCAGATGGCTCGCTGAAGATCCCGCTGGTGATCATCATCGACTATCTGAAGTCTTCGCTCGGCGGGGCCCTCGAGTATCTGACGCTTGGTCTGGTCGCCCTGTTGTGTGTGACCTGGCTGCTGTCACGCCTGGTGGCTTCCTCCGGGGCGTCTTCTCCATGGCGCCGAGCCGTCGCCGCCTACCATGAGAAGGATGGCACGATGACCGGGCTGACCTTCCTGCTGGCGGCGGTGTTTACCTTCATGCTGGTGTTCCAGATCGGGCCCGACTGGCTGCTGCACAAGGATGTCGGTGGGCTGGCGCTGTATCTGGGGGGCAGCGTCTTTCTGACCGTGGCCATCGCCGGCCTGTTTGTGCTGTTTCTGACCGAGTTCGGCTTCCTGGAATTTGTCGGCACCCTGATGGAGCCCTTGATGCGTCCGCTCTATCGTCTGCCGGGCAAGTCTGCAGTGGACGCGGTTGCCTCCTTTGTCGCCGCCCCGGCGGTGGGCATCTTCATCACCAACAAGCTCTATCTGGAAGGCCACTATACCCAGCGGGAGTCGGCCAGCATTGCCACCAACTTCAGTATCTGCAGCCTGGGCTTCTTCGCCCTGCTGGCGTCCATCGGCGGCATCATGGCCTACCTGCCGCACATGATCATCGTCTCCTTCATCATCAACTTCACCCTGGCGGCGCTGATGGTCAGGATTCCTCCGTTGTCGCGCAAGCTCGACGTCTACCATCAGGGCAACACCCAGACGGCTCAGGATCTCGAAGTCTCCAATGATGGACACATCCTGGCCCGGGCCTGTGGCGCCGCCGCCGAGCGCGCCTCCCAGACCCGTCTCGATGTGTTCTACAAGGGCTTCTGGGAGGCCATCACCTTTGCCCAGAAGATCGTCGCCTACATCCTGGCCATCGCCACCCTGGCGCTGCTGCTGGCGACCTACACTCCGGTATTTGACTACCTGGGCGTGCTGGTGGAGCCGTTGATCTCTGCGCTTCAGCTGCCGGATGCCAGCGCCATTGCCCCCACCGTGCTGGTGTCGATCGCCGAGATCGCGTTGCCGGCGATCATCATCTCCGGCGCCGACGTCGACCCCATGGCGGTGTTCTTCGTGTGCACCCTGTCGTCGGTGCAGATCATCTTCTTCACCGAGAGTGCCAACGCCATGCTGGAGTCGGACATCCCGCTGACGGTGCGTGACCTGGTCGTGGTGTTCCTGCTGCGTACCCTGGTGGCCATGCCCATGGTGGCGCTGGCGACCCATCTGCTGTTCTAGGGCTTGTCTGAAAAGTGCCTGCGCTCGGTAATACGGCGTTAAAAATCGGCTGGTGCGCCAGCCCGGTCAAAATGCTCATTTACACCCCGTAAACTGCGCTTTCTCACCGATTTTTGCCTTGTCTAACCTTCGCTCGTCGACTTTTCGGACAGCGCCTAAGGCTTGTCTAAAGCCTGAGCCTCATCTCTTTGCATCGCCCATTGGCGCTACCGTCCTCCTTCGGTAGCGCTTTTTTTATGTCGGGCGCAAGGCGCAGGCCATACGCCAGGGTCGGGATAGGCGAGGCTGCCGGCGTGGTGCAGGCGATGGCTTTGCAAGAAAACCGAAAACTGATTGCGCCGCTTGCCGGCTTATCGTCGGCACAGGGCTGCACTAGCATGGGGGAAAACATGTCGCCGCACCGTTATCCGGTGACCGGCGCCGCCAGGAGATTGCCATGAAGACGATATTGATCACCGGGTCCACCGATGGGATTGGCCTTGCTACCGCCAGCGAGCTGGCGCGCCAGGGCCATCGCGTCATCCTGCACGGACGCAACCCCGACAAGCTCGCGGCGGCCCGTGAGCAGCTGGCAGCGATCTCGCAAGGCGAGGTGCCCGCTGGGCATGTCGCCGACCTGTCGCGCCTGGCCGAAGCGGCGGCGCTGGCGGCGGAGGTCGAGCAGAGCGATGAGCGCATCGATGTGCTGATCAACAACGCCGGGGTCTACCGCACCCCGGACACCCGCACCGCAGACGGCCTCGATGTGCGATTTGCCGTCAATACCCTGGCGCCCTATGTGCTGGCCCGTCGCCTGGCGGCTTTGCTCGGAGACAAGGGGCGGGTGGTCAATCTGGCTTCTGCCGCCCAGGCGCCGGTGTCGCTGGCGGCGCTTGCCGGCACCGCCGACGCCGACGGTGACTTCGACGCCTACGCCCAGAGCAAGCTGGCGCTGATCATGTGGACCCGCGACCTGGCCGCCAGGTCCAGTGCCGCTGATCCCATGGTGGTGGCGGTCAATCCCGGCTCCTTGCTGGCCAGCAAGATGGTCAAGGAAGGCTTTGGCGTGGCCGGCAACGACCTGTCCATCGGCGTCGACATCCTGGTCCGGGCAGCATTGTCCGAGGAGTTCGGCAACGCCGGCGGCCAGTACTACGACAACGATGGCAAGGGCTTCTCGTCACCGCATGCCCACGCCATGGACGATGGCCGATGCCGTCGCCTGGTCGAGGCCATGGAAGAGGTGCTGGAGCACTGCCTGGGCTAGGCCTTGGTTGTTTGGCCCCATTGCACAAGATAAAGCCCCCGCTCACCGTGAAGGCGAGCGGGGGCTTTTGGTTGCCTGCTGTTGGTGACGGCTCAGGTGGTCTGAAATTCGCCGCTGGAGGTGGTCGCTTTCTCGGTGGACGACGTCGTGCGCCAGATGGCGATATTGGCGTAGCCGTAGAACAGCGAGATGGCGATGACCAGCATGTGATACCAGAGGAAGGGCAGGTAGGCCATGGTGGATACGCCGAGGGTGGTGGCCATGAAGACGCCGCCATCGGTCCAGGGCACCATCGGGGTGGTCACGGTGCCACCGGCTTCGGCGTTGCGCGACAGTACCCGACGATCGATGCCCTGATCATCGTAGTTCTTCTCGGTGATGGTGCTGGCGGTGATCAGCGAGACGTAGGCGGCGCCCCCGAAGAAGTTGCCGAAGAAGCCACCGAGCATGGTCGACAGGGTCAGCCGGCCCGGGTTGTTGGCCCAGCGCAGGAAGCCGTTGCTGATCGCCTTGAGGATGCCGACCCGGTCCATCAGGCCACCGAGGCCCAGGGCGAAAAGGATCAGTGCCACCACGCCGAGCATCGACTGGATGCCGCCGCGATTGAGCAGTGTATTGAGGAATTCCACATCCGAGGCCATGGCGTTGCCGTCATAGGCGATGCGAATGGCATCGACCGGAGACACGTCCTGGGCCCACCAGGCGCAGATGCTGCCCAGCACGGCGCCGAAGGTGATTACCGGGATGGCGGGGAATCGGCGCGTCAGCAGGCCGATCACGATCACCGCCGGCAGCAACAGCCAGGGACTGATGGTGAAGTGGGTCTCCAGCGCCTGCATGGCGACGGTGGCACGGGAGGTGTCGACGTTGCCGTCGATAAAGAAGAAGCCGACCACCAGAAACAGCACGCCGGCGATCAGGATTGCCGGTGCACTGACCAGCATCATCGAGCGGATATGGTCGATCAGGTTGACCTTGCACAGCGAGGCGGTCATCACGGTGGTATCGGACAGCGGCGACATCTTGTCGCCGACGTAGGCACCGGAGATCACCGCGCCGGCGACCAGCGGCAGCGGGATGCCGAAGCTGTGGCCGATGCCCATCATGGCGACACCGGCGGTGCCTGCGGTACCGAAGGAGGTACCGGTGGCCAGCGAGGTGAGGGCACAGATGATGAAGGCGGCGAACAGGAATATCTGCGGGTCCATCACCGTCAGACCGTAGTAGATGATGCTCGGCACGATGCCACCGGCGATCCAGGTGCCGATCAAGGCGCCGACGGTGGTCAGCACCAGCACGGCTTCCATGCCGTTGTGAATGCCGTTGATCAGTCCTTCCTGCATGCTGGCGTAGCGGATCTTGAGCCTGACGCCCAGCGCCATGACCAGAAACCAGGAGGCGAACAGGGCAAGCTGGATGGGCAGACCAAGGACATTGATGCTCAAGAACATGATGGCGATGAAGCCGATCATGACGGCCAGAACCTCGGCCATGCCGGGTAGGCGGATGGGGGTGGAAGACGACGTCATGGGATCTCCTTTGGTGTTGTTGTGGGTTCTGCGGTGCAGGGGCCGAGCGGTCATGCTCAGAAGCGCTCGAGCCGATAGGGCGACAGTGGCGGGAGTGGCGATGGTGGCGGGAGTGACACTGGGCCGGATCCGGTCGCTGGGCCCGTCCGCCCCGTCGCCAGGCGGGCGACAAGCTGTGCCGTCACAGCGGCCTGGGTCAGTCCCAGATGGTGGTGGCCGAAGGCCAGCAGCACGCGGCCGTCCCGGGCGCTGTCGATGATCGGCAGCGAATCGGGAAGGGAAGGGCGAAAGCCCATCCAGGGCTTGGCATCGGTGGCGTCCAGGTCGTGCTCGAACAGACCCTGGCTCAGGCGGTGGAGCTGCCAGGCGCGGGCCATGTTGGGGGGGCGCTTGAGGCCGGCGAATTCGACAGTGCCGGCCAGGCGCAGGCCATCACTCATCGGCGTCATGATGAAGCGGCGCTCCAGCGAGGTGACCGCCACCGGCAATTGGTGTCGCTCTGCCGGCAGCATCAGGTGATAGCCACGCTCGGTATCCAGTGGCACACGGCGACCACTGAGGTCTGCGGCCAGGGGGGCCGAGTGGGCGCCGCAGGCCAGCAGTACCCGTTCACAGTCCAGCGCCCCCGAATCGGTCTGGAGGGTGACGCCCTGGCCATGGACACGGGCAGTGCGTACCTCCGCCGTGGCGAAGGTAACGCCTTCCTGGCGGGCGGCGTCGACCAGGGCAGCGGTGATGGCGGCGGGGTCGACCACATGAGCGGTGGCGGGGAAGAATAGGCCACCACGGAGCTTGGCCGAGAGGGACGGTGCGAGCTCGCGTATGGCGTCACCCGACCAGGATTCGAGGGCTACCCCCTGGGCCGACATGGCACCAGCCAGGTGGTCGATCCGAGGCTTTGACAGGTCCTGCTCATAGACCAGCAGCGAGCCGTCCTCCTTCATCAGATGGCGGCCATCGATCGAATCGAGCAGCTTGCGCCAGGCGTCCAGGCTGACCTCGTTGAGGGCGCGAATCCCGGCCACGCTGCTGGCGTAGGGGGCTGAGCGCAGGTTCAGCAACAGACGAGTGAACCAGGGCAGGGCGCGGGGCAGGTAGCGCCAGTCCAGTCGCAGTGGCCCCATTGGGTCACGCAGCATGGCGGGAAGCTGCGTCAGGATCGAGGCGTCGGCGATGGGAAAGACCTGTTCGGTGGCCATGTGCCCGGCGTTGCCGTACGACGCCCCCATGCCGGGGGCCTGACGATCCAGTACCTGCACCGAAAAGCCCTGGCGGCGCAGCTCGAGTGCGCAGGCGAGGCCGATGACGCCAGCACCGATCACGGTAATGCGCGTGTCGCCGGGTTGGCGGTCTTGTCGCGAGCCGGGTGAACCCATGGTTTTCCTCTGCAGCGTTTGTCTTTGTCGATTGTATAAAATATAAGATAGGTGCCCTTTCGGATCAATAGCGGCGATATTCAACGTTGGCGTTATCCGCTGGGACGGTCTGCATGGGCGACGCACCGAGGAGGAGCGCATGAACGACGTGCTGAGGCCGGAGCGCAAAGGAATGCGCCGTGTTCGGGGCGCCGAGAAAGTCGTGCTGGGTTCGGAGCGCAAAGGAATGCGCCGGGTTCGGGGCGCAGAGAAAGCCGTGCTGGGGTCGGAGCGCAAAGGAATGCGCCGTGTTCGGAGCGCAGAAAACGTGCCAAGGGGATGGAGCGTCAGGACGGTGCTTTCAGGGCAGGGCCTTGAACAAGCCAGCGCAGGAGGAATCGTTGATGACAGGCGGCTGGCGCCGACGGGGGCGATAACGCCCCTGGCAGGCCAAGGGCGACGACAGCGAAAGCGGGCAGCTCACCCGCGGACGTTCAGGGGGCTATGGCGTTGACGCCAGGGTTCTAGCGAGTCGGCGCCCGCAAGGCGCCGACAGGGTAAGCACAAGGGGAGGGATGGCGCTTCAGTCGGCGTCGCCGCGCTGGGCGCGTTCTTCGAGCAGGGTCACGATGCCTTCACAGGCTTCCTGAATATGGCGCTGGAGCAATTCGCAGGCCTCGTCGGCCTTGCCCTGGCGGGCGAAGTCGAGCAGCCCATGGTGTTCGCGCTCGGCCTTTTCGATCTCCTGGGTGTAGAGCAGTTGCATGCGGATGTAGCGATCCGACTTGGTGTTGAGCTGACTGATCAACGCCAGGGTTTCGGGCAACCTGGCCGGTGCATAGAGGGCCTGGTGGAAGGCGAAATTGTACTCGCTCCAGTTGTCGATCTCGCCGCCGCTGTTCAGGGCATCGTCGTACTTCTCGAGGATGCGCTCTGCCTTGAGCAGGTCGTCTTCCGTCAACTCGCTGATGGCATGGCGCAGGACGTAGGTCTCGAGCAATACTCGCAGGTCGAACAGTTCGCGAATCTTGGCGACCGACAGTTCGGTGGTAAAGGCACCGCGGTGGGCATGGAACTCGACCAGCCCTTCGGACTCCAGGGTCAGCAGGGCTTCGCGCACGGGAATACGGCTGACGTCATAGTCCTTTGCCAGGGCATCCTGGCGCAGCTGGGTACCCCCCTGGAACTCTCCGCCCAGGATACGCCTGCGCAGGTCATCCGCGACGAACTGTGCGCGTGTCTTGAAAGTCGCCATAGCCTCTCTCTGCCCATCGGATGTTATTGCACACTGTATACAAACCGCGATGAATGTCCATGGGCAGGCGGCGGCCCCAGGGGCCGCCGCCTGGGCAAGGGACCTGATTCAGGCCTCGCGCTTGCCGTCGACCAGGCGGCCAAGGGCCCAGGGGTTGTCGTCGCGCAGTGCCTGGGGCAACAGCGCTTCGGGCAGATTCTGATAGCACACCGGGCGCAGGAAGCGCTGGATCGCGGCGCTGCCCACCGAGGTGGTACGGGCGTCGGAGGTGGCGGGGAAGGGGCCACCATGCACCATGGCGTGGCATACCTCGACCCCGGTTGGCCAGCCGTTGACCAGGATACGTCCGGCCCGGCGTTCGAGGATCGAAAGCAGGCCACGGGCCGTCTCGGTATCGCCGTCATCCATCTGCAGGGTGGCGGTCAGCTGGCCCTCGAGACCTTCGGCCAGCGCCTTGACCTCACTTATGTCGGCACACTCCAGCACCAGGGACGTCGAACCGAATACCTCGGCCTGTAGTGCTTCGTCGCCGAGAAAGTCACTGGCCGTGGCCACGAACAGACCCGCCTGACACTGATTGACACCTTCGCCTTGCGGCCCACGTGCGATTTCTCGGACCTTGTCGCTGTCGCCAAGGGTCTCTACGCCTTGGGCGTAGGCGTCATGGATACCCGGGGTCAGCATGGTCTGGGCGCCCGCGGCCTTGACGGCGTCGGCGGCCGACTCGATGAAGGCGTCCAGGGCCTCGCCCTTGACCGCGATCACCAGCCCCGGGTTGGTGCAGAACTGTCCGGCGCCCATGGTCAGTGAGCCGACAAAGGCCTCGCCGAGGTCCTTGCCGCGGGCCTTGAGCGCCTCGGGCAGCAGGAACACCGGGTTGATCGAGCTCATCTCTGCGTAGAAGGGGATGGGGTCCGGTCGTCGCTGAGCGCTTTGCCACAGGGCCATGCCGCCAGAGCGAGAGCCGGTGAAGCCGGCTGCCTTGATGCGGCGGTCCTCGACCAGCGCCTGGCCTACCACGCGGCCGGAGCCGAAGATCAGCGAAAACACGCCTTCGGGCAGCTCGCACCGGGCCACCGCCTGTTGTACTGCGCGGCCGACCAGCTCCGACGTGCCGGGGTGGGCCGAGTGAGCCTTGACCACCACCGGGCAGCCAGCGGCCAGGGCCGAAGCGGTGTCGCCGCCGGCCACCGAGAAGGCCAGCGGAAAGTTGCTGGCACCGAACACCGCGACAGGCCCCAGGGCGATCTGACGCTGACGCAGGTCGGCACGGGGCATGGGTTGGCGTTGTGGCTGGGCAGGGTCGATGCGAACGTCGAGCCATTCGCCCGCGCGTACGGTGTCGGCAAACAGTCTGAGTTGTCCGCAGGTGCGTCCGCGCTCTCCGGCAAGGCGGGCCTGGGGCAGGCCGGTTTCCTGCATAGCGCGCTCGATCAGCGCATCGCCGAGTGCCTCGATTTCCGATGCGATGGTCTCGAGAAAACGAGCGCGTGTCTCGAGCGTGGTTTCGCGGTAGTCATCGAAGGCGGCCTCTGCCAGGGCGCAGGCGCGCTCCACCTCGGCCTGGCTGCCGCCCGGGTAGGCCGGCTCCAGGCGCTTGCCGGTGGCGGGGTCGATGGCGTGGATCGGCGCCTGGCTGCCAGTCACGGCGTCCTGTCCGATCAGCATCTTGCCTTCCAGTGTCATTTGACTCTCCTGTCGAGGGGGACGTGCGGGAAGCAGCATGGGCGAAAGGGGTGTTGTGCCAACGCCCCTGTCGCCCATGCCAAACACAACAGGAGGCCCGGCGTCGAGCGAGCCTCCCCGGTGGTTTCAGGACATGTCGGGCTTCAGGACAGGTCGAGCGAGGCTGACCAGCCGGCGTACCAGGTGCGGAAGAGGTCGTACTGGGTCTCGACGTAGCGACGCTGGGCATCACTGAGGGCGTCGCTCTCGTTGAAGTGCAGGCGATACTCTTCGTCACCGTTGAGCACCATCAGGTGCTTGTAGTAGAGCACCAGGTCGGCACCTTCATCGAAGGAGGACAGCACCCCCAGGGCCTGCTCGAGTTCCTGGGCCCGGCGGCGGGCCTCGACATCGCCCTTGGCAGCCTTCTTGCTGAGGGCCACCAGCGTCAGCACCTCGTGGGGCAGGGCGTTACCGATGCCGGTGATGGCGCCGGTGGCGCCGCAGTTGACGAAGCCATGGAAGACGGTGGTGTCGACGCCGACCATCAGGGTGACCTGATCATCCTGGGAGGTGATGTGCTCGGCGGCGTAGCGCAGGTCATCGGCGCCACCGAATTCCTTGAAGCCGATCAGGTTGGGATGCTGGCGACGCAATTCGAAGAACAGGTCGGCGCGGGTGGCAAAGCCATAGTAGGGGCTGTTGTAGATGACCGCGGGGAGGTCCGGCGCGGCGTCCAGGATCGCGGCGAAGTGTGCCTTCTGGGCGGTCACCGAGGTGCCGCGAGACAGCACCCGGGGAATCACCATGAGGCCATGGGCGCCGACCTTGGCGGCGTGGGCAGCGTGGGATACCGCTTCGCGGGAATTGACCGCGCCGGTGCCGACGATGGTGGGGATGCCGGCTTCCACCAGGCGGGCGACGCCTTCCTGGCGCTGGGCCTCGGTCAGCAGCGGCCAGTCGCCCATGGAGCCACAGTAGACCACGCCGCTCATGCCGGCCTCGATCAGTTCACGGCCCTTGGCGACCAGGGCGTCGAAGTCGGGCTGGCGGTCCTTGGTGCAAGGGGTCATCAGGGCGGGGATACAGCCGGTAAAGATATTGTCGTTCATGTCGGGTCCTTGAGTGGGACGATGTCACGGGGTCAGGGAGGCGCCGCCCTTCTTGGGCAGCCGCCGGTGGGTAAAAACGTCAATGGCCGTCGTCGGGTACTGGGGTGCCAGCCGCTGGGGCTTCAGCTGCCGATGCCCCAGGCGAAGGGGTCTTGCTCGTCGATCAGCAGGGTGCTGTCGGCGCTCATGAAGGCGCGTCCGGTGATGCTGGGGCGGATCTGATCGCCCTGCCATTCATAGCTCGCCTCGAACAGGCCGCCGCAGACGCTGGCCTGGCGCCAGCGTTCGCCGGGAGCGAGCTTGCCGTCGGCGGCCAGGCACGCCAGCTTGGCGCTGGTGCCGGTACCGCAGGGGGATCTGTCGTAGGCCTTGCCGGGGCACAGCACGAAGTTGCGGCTGTCGGCCTCGTCGTCATCGGCGAACAGCTCGATATGGTCGATTTCGCCACCGTCATCGCCGGTGAAGCCCTGGCTTGCAAGCGCCTGACGAATGGCCCAGGTATAGCCGGTCAAGGTCTCCACATTGTCCAGGGCGATGCGCTGGCCATGGTCGCTGACCAGAAAGAACCAGTTGCCGCCCCAGGCAATGTCGCCATGGACCATGCCGTGGCCGGGCACTTCCACCGCGACCTGCCGGCGGTAGCGGTAGGAGGGGACGTTGCGTACGGTCACGGCACCGTCGGCATGCAAGGTCGCCTCGACCTGGCCCACCGGCGTGTCGATGCGGTGGTCGCCGGGGCTGAGGTGGCCCAGGTGATGCAGCGAGGCGACCAGGCCGATGGTGCCGTGGCCGCACATGCCCAGGTAGCCGGCGTTGTTGAAGAAGATCACCCCGCAGGTTGCGTCCGGAGATACCGGCTCACAGTAGAGTGCGCCGACCAGCACGTCGTGGCCGCGGGGCTCCAGCATCACCGCGCGGCGCCAGTGGTCGTGTCGGTCGCGCAGACAGTCGCGTTTCTCGGCCATGGTGGCGCCGGCAAGCGTCGGAAAGCCGTCCATGACCAGGCGCGTGGGCTCGCCGGCGCTGTGGGAATCGATGACGTGTACGCGTTGCATGGAGTACCCCGGTTTGTTGTCGGTTGTGGTGATCGACGATCATCTGGGCGTCGTTGATCAGGTTTTATATTTTATACAATCTTCAAGAGGCGTTGTGAAGTCATCAAAGAGGATTCTTTGCGGGGGCTGGCGCGAGCAGGAAGAGCGGCAGGCACAGGAAAGACCGGGAGGCCGGCGCGGAAGGACAGCGGTGGGGTACGAAGGGCGAGCAGCAGGCACAAAAAAGGGTTCATCGCAGATTAGCGTGAAACGGGCAAGGCGCGTGAGGACAGGCAGGATAGAGAAACGGCGGTAAATCCGAGTAAGCTGATATTCGCCAAAACGTCAGCCTACGGACACCGCCGTTGCCATGG